>CAMOYA010000010.1 GCA_946629635.1 uncultured Clostridia bacterium | reverse complement strand
TGAAGCTGGCGAAGGGCTACTGGGGAGCGAAATCCAAGCAGTACCGCGCCGCTAAAGAACAGGTTGCCCGCAGCCTGCGCTATGCTTTCGTGGGCCGGAAGCTTCGCAAGCGCGAATTCCGCCGCCTGTGGATTACCCGTATCAACGCTGCTGCCCGGCTGAACGGTATGAGTTACTCTACCTTCATCGCGGGTCTGAAGAAGCAGAATATCGAAGTCAACCGCAAGATGCTGGCGGATCTGGCTGTGAATGACGCGGCCGGTTTTGCCAAGCTGGTGGAGATTGCGAAGCAGTAATTCCATCGGGATCTTTCGGACTCATACGCCCGGCTGTGATTCAGCGGGCGTTTTCTATTTCTCCGAATTTGGAAAAATAGATCGTTTTTTTCATTCGAAAGTATGGTGTAAATAGATACGGAATGTGATACAATCTCATACTGTGTCCGGCTGGAGCAGAAAGCCGGAGGGAAGGGAGAAACGAATTCAAGATGCTGGTACCGGTATTGTTGTTTGCCCTGGGACTGATCCTCCTGATCAAGGGCGGAGACTGGTTTGTGGATGGGGCGACGGATCTGGCCCACCGCTTCAAGGTGCCGGAGCTGATCATCGGCGCGACGGTGGTATCGATCGGAACCACGCTGCCCGAGGTGCTCGTTTCCGCTACCGGCGCGATCAGCGGCCATGGCGGGATTGCCTATGGCAATGCCATCGGCAGCGTGATCTGCAATACGGCGCTCATTTCCGCGCTGACCTTTGCCATCCGCCCCTGCAGCGTGGAGGGCAAGAGCTTCCGGGTGCCGGTGATCTTCTTCTTCGGGGCTGCGGCGGTTTATGCGCTGACCGCTTATATGACCGGCAGCTTTACCCGCTGGATCGGCATTCTGCTGCTGGCTATTTTTGCGGCGTATATTGCCTATACGATCTGGAACGGAAAGAAGCAGGGCCTGATCGGCGGCGATGCGGTGCAGGAGAAGGACGAAGGGGAGACGACCGAGGAGATGCCGCTGTGGAAGACCATCGCGATGCTGGTGGTCGGAGCGGCGTGCATCGCCGTCGGCGCGAATCTTCTGGTGGAGAACGGAACGAAGATCGCGACGGCACTGGGCGTCCCGGAGGCGGTGATCGCGCTGACGTTTGTGGCGCTGGGAACCAGCCTGCCGGAGCTGGTCACAGCCATTACCGCCCTGGTCAAGGGACACAGCGCGCTGAGCCTGGGCAATATCGTCGGCGCCAACCTGTTCAATCTGGTGCTGGTCAGCGGACTGAGCATCGTGCTGAGTCCCTTCAGCATCTATGACCTGCAAAACCGGATGATCGGCGGAATACCCTCCTCGCTGGTGGTGGATATTCCCGTGATGATCTTTGTCATGGCTTTCATGACGCTGCCGGCGCTCAAAAGGGGAAAGCTGACACGGGCGCAGGGCATCACGCTGCTGTGCATTTACGCGGCTTTCTGCGTGTTCCAGTTTATCGGGTGATCGGCGAATGAATCAGCAACGGGAGATTCGCTTTACGGTGGTTCGCAGCCGCCGGAAAACGCTTGCGGTCGAAATCGGACCGAAGGGGATGATTGTCCGGGCTCCGATGGGTGCCCGGGATTCGGAAATCCGGTCTTTTATAGCGCAGAACCGCGGGTGGATTGAAGCGCATCTGCAGAAGGCGGAAGAGCGGCAGAAAGCAGCCGCCCAGGTTCCGAAGCTGACGAACGGAGAGCTTCACGCTCTCGCCGATCAGGCGCTGAAGATAATTCCGGAGCGGGTTCGTTTTTATGCGGAAAGGATTGGCGTGACCTATGGCCGGATTACGATCCGGAATCAGCGCACCAAGTGGGGCAGCTGCACGTCTCAGGGGAATCTTAATTTCAACTGCCTGCTGATGCTGGCGCCGCAGGAGGTGCTGGACAGTATCGTGGTGCATGAGCTGTGCCATCGGAAGGTGATGAATCATTCCCGGGCGTTTTACGATGAGGTACTGCGCGTCTTTCCCGAGTATCCGAAATGTCAGCAATGGCTGAAGGAAAACGGTCCCCTGCTCATGGCGCGGATGGAATAGCTTACGGGTTATAGACCTTTACGACGCCGTTTTCAACGGGAACCGTTGAGTCGATACCCGTATAGCATTCGGGAAACAGTCCCGCGGTGGACCGGGGTTCACCGGAAGTCTCCAGATGCGAAATATCGCCCAACCGGGTCATCCGGATGGATACTTCCCCCGGAACGCGTTCCTCGGTGACGACTTCGGTGACAGAAGAGGGGAACGTGAGGGTTCTGTGCCACAGGATCATCGGAGAAATATCCATCAGATACGCGAGGAATGCCATGCTGATGCCAAAATGGCAGAAAAGGGCAATGGTGTTCTCCGCATTTTTTTTGCCGCACCAGACGGGACCGTCCTTCCGAAAGCCGTACCGGGCCATGAGGGCGTCCGCCCCCTCCGTCGTCTCCCGCCAGATTTCCCGAACATTGCCCTGATCATATATGGGGTTGTCCACCCAGGTGCGGATATCAAACACGCCCGGATAATCGCTCCAGACCCGGGGCTTGAGATCCCATGCAATCCGCATTCTGCCTGTTTCCGGATCCGGAAATCTGCCGCGGAATTCCTGCAGCCAGGGAAGAACTTCCGCTTCCCTGTGCAGCTTTTCCAGGGTATATGCCGCCGTGTCCCGCGCCCGCCCGAGCGGGGATACGTAGAAATCCAGGATATTGTACCGGATCAGCCTCCGGCTCAGCAGCTCCGCCTCCACGCGGCCCTTGGGGGTCAGCGAATCGATCGAATAATCAGGTTCCGCATGGCGGATCAGCAGGATGCGCATGGAAGGATTCCTCCGCTTTCTTTCGTGATAGCTGTATTGTACCGGGGAAGAGGGCAGAATTCAAGCTTGACACCGGCCCGTTCTTTCATATAATTGAATTATTGTATGTACAATTTTGTTTCAAGTGAATCGGAACAAGCCGGGAAGGAGGCAAAATGAACGAGGGAGCAGCCAGAAGCGGAGTCTATCCCAATTTTCTTGCGGAAGTCGGTGTGACGGACGAGCAGGCCAGGGAGCGGGTCCGGCAGGCTTTCGATACGATCTTTTTCGATCCGGAGGATCATTTCTGCCATCACACGGATGAGGATGCGTGGTGCATGGTGGATACGGGCAACGTGGACGCCAGAACCGAGGGCATGAGCTACGGGATGATGATGTGCGTCCAGATGGATCGGAAGGATATTTTTGACCGGCTGTGGAACTTTTCGGATCGGTATATGCGGATGCGGGAAGGGCCGAACGAAGGCTATTTTGCCTGGTCCGTGAAGATCGACGGGACGAGGAACTCAAACGGTCCCGCTCCGGACGGAGAAGAGTATTTCGCCATGGCGCTGTTCATGGCTTCGGCCCGGTGGGGCGACGGGAAAGGCATATTCGACTATGCCGCCCAGGCCAGGGAGATCCTGCGGCATGCGGTGCATCAGCATGAAATGGTTCCGGGCGGAGAACCCATGTGGGAGCCGGAAAACCATTATATCCGTTTCGTCCCGGGCATGAAGATTTCCGATCCGAGCTATCACCTGCCGCACTTTTACGATCTGTTTGCGGAGAAGGCGGACGAGCGGGATCGGGAGTTCTGGCGAAAGGCGGCGGAGGAAAGCCGGAAATACATTGCCCTTTCTGCGCACCCGGAGACAGGGCTGAGTCCGGAATATGCCGAGTACAGCGGGAAGACGAAGCTGCTGTTCGGCAAACCCTGGGAATACTATTCGGATGCGTACCGCGTGGCGGAGAATATCGCCCTGGATCACCTGTGGTTCGGCCCGCATCCGGAGGAGGATGCGGTGAATACCCGCCTGCAGGATTTCTTTGCCGCGCAGGATATGGAGGATCTTCGGGCCTACCGGCTGGACGGAACGAAGGAGGAGGAACCGGCGATGCACCCGGTGGCCATCAAGGCGGTGCTCGGTGCGGCATCGATCTGCAGCCGGAGCCCTCACCGGAAAAAGTTCCTTGAGCTGTTTGCGCAGACGCCGATGCGGAAGGGAAACCGCCGGTATTATGACAACTGTCTGCTTTTCTTCTGTCTGCTGATGCTGACCGGAAATTACAGAATTTACAGATAAAAAATGATGGAGGAGTTTGACAATGATCTACTATGTGAACATTCAGGCCGGAAGGGACGGCAATGGCAGCAGAGAAATGCCGTTCCGCCACATCAATGATGCAGCGAAAATCGCCCGGCCGGGCGATACGGTTTCCGTAGCGCCGGGCATTTACCGGGAATACGTCAACCCGGTTTATGCCGGTGAAGAGGATAACCGGATCACATATGTCAGCGAGGAACCGCTTGGCGCCGTGATTACCGGCGCGGAAGTGCTGACCGGATGGAAGAAGGTCAGGGGGAGCACGTGGACGGCCCGGGTGAATAACGGTATCTTCGCCTCCTACAATCCCTACATCAGAACGGTTCGTGGGGACTGGTATTTCGCACCGACGATCCGCCATACCGGTTCCGTCTATCTGAATGACCGGGCAATGTATGAAACCGCGTCGCTGGAGGAGTGCGAGGCAGGCCGGCCGGATCCATGCGCATGGAATCAGGAAGAGGCGAAATATCTGTGGTACACGGAGCAGGACGGCGATGAAACCGTGCTCTACGCCAATTTCCAGGACAAGGACCCCAACGCGGAAAAGGTGGAGATCGCCGTCCGCCGGAATGTCTTCATGCCGGAGCAGACGGGAATCGGGTATATCACCGTTCGCGGCTTTGTGCTGACCAAGGCGGCAACCACCTGGGCACCGCCCGCTGCCTATCAGGACGGGCTGATCGGGCCGCACTGGTCCAGAGGATGGATCATCGAGGACTGCGAGGTCAGCAACAGCCGCTGCTGCGGCATTTCTCTGGGCAAATATCTGGATCCGGAAAACGACATGTATTTCTATCACAGGCGTGTCAAGAGCCCGACGCAGATGGAACGGGATGCGGTTTGCCGCGGCCAGTATCACGGATGGCTGAAGGAGAAGGTCGGCGGCCATATCATCCGCCGCTGCGAGGTGCATCACTGCGAACAGACCGGTATTGTCGGCCGGATGGGCTGCGTTTTCTCCACGATTGAGGACTGCCATATCCATCACATCTGCAATTCCCAGCAGCTGGGCGGTGCGGAGACCGCCGGCATCAAGCTGCATGCGGCGATTGACGTTACGATCCGCAGAAACCATATTCACGATTGCATCATGGGCGTATGGCTGGACTGGGAAGCGCAGGGCGCCCGGATCACCCAGAACCTGATGCACGACAACTGGCCGCCGGAAGGCCGCGAGCATGCCCAGGGCGCAATGTTCTCCACGGATGTGTTTATTGAAGTCGGCCACGGGCCGACGCTGATCGACAACAATGTGCTCATGAGTCCGGTTTCCGTCACGATTCCGAGCGAAGGCATCGCCTGCGTACACAACCTGATGCTTGGATCCTTCAGCCTGATCAACAGCGGCGTGGACAGCATCGTCAACGGTCAGCGGGAGCCCCGGTATACGCCTTACCATATCCGTCACCGGACGGAGGTGGCCGGATTCATGACCATTCTGCACGGAGATGACCGGATCTACAACAATATCTTCGTCCAGAAGGGTCCGGTCAACCATCCGGAGCGGACCGCAGCGAATGCGGACTATGAAGTGGTCGGCACCGCGCCGTTTGATATTTTCCCGACCTTTGAGGAGTGGCAGGCGCCCTTCCTGGAAGGGGACGAGCCGAACATGGGTGCGCTGGGAACTGCCCACTTCGGACATCTGCCGGTCTGGGTGGACGGCAACGCTTATTTCAACGGCGCCACGGTGTACGCGAAGGAAAAGCATTTCCTGAAGGATGAAAAGGCAAAGGTGAAGGTCGAGCTGGTGGAGAAGGGCGGAAAGTATTCCCTGAAGACCAATCTCTATTCTCACCTGAAGAAGTTCGCCGACGGCATCATTACCACGGAGATCCTCGGCAAGGCCTTTGAGCCGGAAGAGTACTTTGAGAACACCGATGGCACACCGATCATCTTCAACCGGGACTACTTCGGCGGCGAACGCGGTCTGGATACGATTCCCGGTCCTTTCGCCTCCGCGGAGGACAGCGAAAAACCGCTCTGGTAATCCCGGACAGGAAAGAGGAGTAACAGAAGCATGAACCCGCAGCTGCAACTGCTGATTAACAGCGTGTTGCTCGGGGTCGGACTGGCCATGGATGCCTTTTCGGTATCCCTGGTCGATGGCATGAGTGCTCCGGAACAGCGAAGAAGCCGGCGATTTCTGATCGCCGGCGTCTTTGCCGCCTTTCAGACAGCGATGCCGCTGATCGGATGGCTGCTGATCCGGAGCATTCTGTACCTGTTCCATACCCTGCAGCGCGTGATCCCATGGATCGCCTTTATTCTGCTGGCCCTGATCGGCTGGAAAATGATCCGGGAAAGGAATGAAGTGCAGGAGGCGGAAGCCCGCCCGACAGAGATCGGGATGGGCCGGATTTTCCTCCAGGGTATTGCCACGTCGATTGATGCGCTGTCCGTCGGACTGGCCATGGCGGATTTCACCGGGGGACAGGCCTTCCTCCAGGCGGTCATCATCGGGGGTGTCACCTTCCTGATCTGCATTGCCGGCATTCATCTCGGACGCAGGATTGGGACGCGGATTTCCTCCAAGGCATCGGTTCTGGGTGGCGTCATTCTGATCGGGATCGGACTGGAAATTCTCCTGACGCATCTGCTCGGCGGATGAGACGGAAGGGAGATCATTTATTCAAAAGGGATGCTTGAAAATGCAGAATCAGTTTTCCAGAACCCAGCTGCTTTTCGGGAGAGAAGCCATGCGGAAGCTGGCAGCGTCCAGGGTGGCGGTGTTTGGCGTGGGCGGAGTCGGGGGATACGCGGTGGAGGCACTGGCACGTTCCGGTGTGGGCGCACTGGACCTGATCGATGACGACCGGATCTGCCTGACCAATATCAACCGGCAGATCCTGGCGACCCACGGAACGATTGGGCGTTACAAGGTGGATGTGGCAGCGGAACGCGTCAGGGACATCTTTCCGGAGTGCAGGGTCCGCACATTTCAGACCTTCTATCTTCCGGATACGCAGGACCAGTTTGACTTCAGGGAATACGACTATATCGTGGACGCCATCGATACGCTGACGGGTAAACTGGCCATTGTGGAAAATGCGCAGAAGGCGGGAACGCCCGTCATCTCTGCCATGGGAGCCGGGAACAAGCTGGATCCGACCGCCTTTGAAGTGGCGGATATCTATGAAACATCGATCTGTCCGCTGGCCAGGGTCATGCGGCGGGAATGCCGGAAGCGGGGGATCCGCGCCCTGAAGGTGGTGTATTCAAAGGAGGAACCCGTGCGCCCGCTGGAGGATCCATCCATCAGCTGCCGAAAAAACTGCGTATGCCCGCCGGGAACGGCCCGCACATGCGTGCAGCGCAGGGATATTCCGGGTTCCACCGCCTTCGTGCCTTCCGTGGCCGGGCTGATCATTGCCGGGGAAGTCGTGAAGGATCTGACTGCCGGGGTCATGCGGCGGGAGCTGCATTCAAACGACGAGGATCCGGAAGAATGAGTTTTTCAAGATTCTTTAGTTAAAATTTAATTGGGACTGATACCATTCATCTGCCGGACGGAGGTCCGGCAGATTTCAGATGGGAGGTATCAGATCGAAATGAATCAGAACAGAAAGCACCCGCTTCTGCGGAATCTGCTGACAGATCTGCTGTGTACGGGAATTGCGCTGGTCATTTTTGCACTGTTTCATCATGTGCTGCCCCGGCAGCAGCAGAGTGTAGGGATTGTGATCGAGAACCCGTATCAGGTCAGCGCAGAACAGACTGCGGTATCTTCCGCCGGCGAAGAGGCGGAGGTGATGGCTGAACCGGTGAGCACACTGGCCTCCGAAGAAGCCAGGACGGGCACGCGGATCGTATCGGACATCGGGCGTTCAGCGGGAAGGAGCGGAAAAAGCAGCCGGAGCAGAAACCAGAAGAACAGCGGGAAGAACGGAAGCAATATGAACTCGAAGGGCGGAAGCGCGCTGACCGGAACGGCGGATACGACCGAATCGGAAGATTCCGCTTCAGCGGCTTCCCAGGAAGTGCCCATTGCGGACAAGTTTGCCGATCGCTATACGGACGAGGTCGTGGTGACGGACAGCAGCTATACCAGTCCGAACGTATCCATTACGGTGACGGAGCAGGAAACGGACAACGGACGGATTACCTATTATCTGGCGGATATTTATGTCCGGGATATCACCTGCTTCCGAACCGCGCTGGCTGAGGACACCTATGGCAGCGGGTATCGCGATTCGATCACGGACATGGCGGCCCTGAACAATGCCCTGCTGGCAATCAACGGGGACTATTACGGCAACACGAATGAAGGGGTCGTCATCCGGAACGGTGTCATCTATCGGGCCAATCCCACGGACTGCGATGTCTGCGTGCTTTATTATGACGGAACAATGCGGGTCATGCCGGGGGCATCCTTTTCTGCGGAGGAAGCGATCGCCGACGGCGCATGGCAGGCCTGGACATTCGGACCGGCGCTGCTGGATACGGACGGAAACGTACTGACTGCCTTCTCCAGCACGCAGCGGATCATCTCCGCGAACCCGCGGACAGCCATCGGCTACTATGAACCCGGTCATTATTGCATGGTCGTTGTGGACGGGAGGGGAGATTCCGCCGGAATCACGCTGCCCCAGCTGTCCCAGCTGTTCAGCGAGCTTGGATGCACGGCGGCCTATAATCTGGATGGCGGTAATTCGTCCATCATGGTCTGGCAGAATGAGATTATCAATCAGCCTTCCGGTGGCGGAAGGGAATCCAGCGATGCACTGCTGATTGCGGAGGTGCCGAAAAATGAGTAAGATGCGTGAACTGTTCAGCCATCTGAGCGTGATTCTCTCCCTGATGTTTCTGGTATTCCTGATTCTGGATCAGTTCAATCCGATGATGAACTTCGTCAACAACGGGATTTCTCACGGACTGCTTGCGCTGCTGTGCGTCAGTGCGATGCTGCAAAGCGTCCTGCACTGGAAAAGGCGCGAACCGTGAGCGCAGGCATCTGTTCAGGAAAAATCTGTGAATTGCTCCGGCAGGCAATTGACTTTCCAATGCTTGTGTGGTATCATACCATCCGTTGAGTGCCCGTAGCTCAGCTGGATAGAGTGTCAGACTCCGACTCTGAAGGTCACAGGTTCGAATCCTGCCGGGCATACTGCCCTGCAAGCCAATGTTTTCAACGGCTGCAGGGCTCTTTTCAATTTGAAAAGCGGTTTCCCGGGAGGGTGGAAACATCGCGATGATGGGGCCATACGGGGGTCGTACGGGGTCAAAACGGGGGCCCACGCGATCGGGCGGCAGGGAGGCGAAGCGCTTGCGGCCATCCGGCGATTGTGGACCTGATTGAAAGAAACGGCAGGGAAATGTGGAACGATGAGTCAGCGTTATATTGCTTTTGACGTGGAGACCCCCAATCTATCCAACCACAGGATCAGCGCGATCGGCATCACGGTGATCGAGGACGGAAGGATTGCGGATCACTATTATTCGCTGGTCAATCCGGAAACGCATTTTGACAGCTTCAATATTCAGCTGACAGGCATCACGCCGGAAATGGTGAAGGATGCTCCGACATTTCCGGAACTGTGGAAGAGAATCGAGCCATTGATGAGCAGCGGGATGCCGGTGGCGCATAACGCGGTGTTTGACCTGGGTGTTCTGCGGGTTTGCCTGCGGGATTATGGCCTGTTCTGGAAGAAGGAAACGCCGTATCTGTGCACGGTGCAGATGGGCAGGAAGCTGCTTCCCGGCAGGAGCCACCGTCTGAATGCGCTGTGCAGCTATTACGGCATTGCACTGGATCATCATCAGGCGGACAGCGACAGCAACGCCTGCGCGGAGATTCTGCTGCGGTATCTGGAAAGCGGAGCGGATCCAAAGCGGTATATCTGTACCTTTCCCATGGCCGCAACGGGAATGAATGCGGCCGGACTGCTGAAAAAAATCTACGGGTATTCCGCGTTCCGGCCCGGCCAGCAGCAGATTGTGGACAGCGTTTTGAAAAAGAAGGATGTCCTCTGCGTGATGCCGACCGGTTCCGGCAAATCCATCTGCTACCAGATTCCCGCGCTTCTTTTTGACGGTACGACGGTCGTCATTTCACCGCTGATATCCCTGATGAAGGATCAGGTGGCCGCGCTGCGGGGCAGAGGAATCGCCGCGGCCTGTCTGAACAGCGGACTGAGCCGGGATGAGTATATCGCGGTCAGCCGGAACGCCTCGGAAGGGGCATACCGGATTCTGTATGTGGCGCCGGAAAGGCTGCAGGCGCCTGCCTTTCTGGAGATGTGCAGAGGCATGAAGGTTCCGTTCGTCGCCGTGGATGAAGCGCACTGCATCTCCCAGTGGGGGCAGGATTTCCGGCCGGATTATCTGAAAATTCCGGCGTTTATCGCCTCCCTGCCGCAGCGGCCGGTGGTTGGCGCGTTTACGGCGACGGCGACCGAGCGGGTTCGGAAGGATATCCTGGAGAATCTTCAGCTGGCGGATCCTGTATCCGTGACCACCGGATTTGACCGTCCCAATCTGTCCTTTTCTGTATACGAACCGAAAAACCGGGAGGCGAAGCTGCTGGAACTGGTCCGGGACCGTTTTCGTCAGTCCGGCATCATCTACTGCGCCACCCGCAAAAACGTTGAAGCGGTTCAGGAAATGCTGGTCCGGGAAGGATTTGCGGCCACCCGCTATCATGCCGGACTCTCCCGGGAGGAGCGGGAGAAAAATCAGGAGGATTTTCTGTTTGACCGCCAGCGGATCATGGTGGCCACCAATGCATTTGGCATGGGCATCGATAAATCCAACGTTTCCTATGTGATTCATTTCAATATGCCCAAAAGTCTGGAGGCATATTATCAGGAGGCGGGCAGAGCCGGCCGCGACGGGTGTGAGGCAGACTGTATCCTGCTGTACTCCGGGCAGGATGTGATCATGGCCCGATGGCTGATCGAGCATTCGGAGGAGAACCCGGATCTGACGCAGGAGGAAAGAAACCGGGTCCGCGAACAGGATGAAGAGCGGCTGAAGCGCATGACATTCTATGCCAGATCGAGAAGATGCCTGCGCCAGGCGCTGCTGGGATACTTTGGGGAAGCTGCTCCGGATCATTGCGGCAACTGCTCGAACTGCGTTCCGAACTGTGAACATCAGGACATCACCGTGGACGCACAGATGATCCTGTCATCCATCGCCCGGACGGAGCAGCGGCTGCCGGAGCGTATGGTGATCGACCTGCTGCTGGGGATCCGTCCGGAGGAGCTTCCGGAAACGGTGATTCCGGAGAAGCTGACGACCTTCGGGATCATGAAGGATTCCAGCGGAAAGGAGATCCGGGAAAGAATTGATGCGCTGTGCAGCCAGGGATATCTGGACCGCGCGGCGGACGGAACGGATCTTCTGAAGCTGAATGATCATTCACGGGAAGTCCTTTTCCGGAACAGACGCGTAGCGGTGCGCATGGGAGGCGGCACCCGGGAAACGGAAGAGACGCCCGGCGAAGACCGGCTGTATCAGATGCTGCAGCGCCTGCGGTATGAAATCTCAGCCCGGGAATATATCGCCGCATCCGCACTGTTCCCGGACGGGACGCTGCGGGAAATCTGCCGGAAGAAGCCGAAGAACCGGCGGGAGCTGGCAGAGGTGGACGGAATGGGCATCTACAAGGCAAACCGATACGGGGATCAGATCCTTGAGATGATCAGGATGTTTGCCAAACCGGAGAAGGATGAGAAGTCCTCCTATCGGGACAGGGTGATCAGCGAAGGAAAGACGGAAGCATATCAAAGCTGGTCCCAAAGGGAAGATGAACAGCTGGAGAAGGAGTTCCGCGCCGGGATGAACCTCCGGGAGATCGCCGATCAGCATCATCGGACGCGCGGGGCGATTCTCAGCCGCCTGAGAAAACTCGGCCTGACATGAAAAAGGCGGTTGAATCCGCCGGAAAAATCTGATTCAATACTCACTGAAATACGGGAATGAATGATTGTGTCAGCGGACAGGAGGGAACGACGTTGTATATTGTAGCAAGAGACGGCAGCGGTGACTTTACATCCATTCAGGCGGCCATCGATGCGATTCCGGAGGGCAACCGGGCGCCGGTGATCGTGATCGTACGGATGGATGAATATCATGAACGCGTGATCGTGAACAGGGACAATGTCCGGATCATCGGCGAAGCGAGGGACCGGACGGTACTGACGGCGAGCGGGCATGCGCTGGAAAAGGATCCGGACGGATCGGAGCGGGGGACGTTCCTGACCGCGACGCTGATGGTGACCGGAAATCATGTTGAAGTGGAAAACCTGACGATCCGGAACGATGCGGGGGACGGACGGGAGGTCGGCCAGGCAGTGGCGGTGTATGCGGCAGGAGACCGGGGCGTATGGCGCAACTGCCGGATGATCGCACACCAGGATACGCTGTTCTGCGGCCCTCTGATGCCCAAGGTCGTCCATGATATTGCGCCATACGTCAGCCGGGCGGAATGCGTGCCGTCCGTGGGCGACTGTCCGGAAACGCGCAGCCGTCAGTATTTTGAGGACTGCTGGATTCAGGGAGACGTGGATTTTATCTTTGGACCGTACCGCTGCTGGTTTGAGCGCTGCACGCTGTTCATGAACGCACGGGGCGGATGGTATACGGCCGCCAATACGCCGGAGAAGCAGCCCTGGGGAATGGTGTTTCACCGCTGTGTCCTGACGGGAGAGTGTGAACCCGGCGCGGCGATGCTGGGAAGACCCTGGCGACGCTTCGCCAGAACGCTGTTTATGGACTGCGAGATGGATGAACATGTCTCTCCGCGGGGCTTCAGCGACTGGGACGATGCACGCAGGGTGACGGACCGGCTGGGGGAATACGGTACCACCGGCGCACGCGCGGATCAGCAGACCCGGCATCCGGCCCAGCGCCGGCTGTCCGCCGAGGAAGCGGCGTGCGTGACCCTGCAGGAGGTTATCGGCGGGGCGGACGGGTGGAATCCCGCCAGAAGGAATCCGACCTGGTTCCTGTGCGGTGATTCCACCATGGCGGACTATTCTGCGGATCGTGCGCCGATGACGGGCTGGGGCCAGAAGCTTCAGGCGCTGATTTCGGAGCCCGTTTATGTCGAAAACTGCGCGGTCTGCGGACGGTCGAGCAAGAGCTTTATTGCGGAAAAACGGCTGAACATGATCGAACTGTGTCTGAGGGCAGGGGACAGGGTGATTATCTCCTTCAGCCATAACGACGAGAAGCCGGATCCGGAGCGCCATACGGAACCCCGGGTTACATTCCCCGAGTATCTGGGAATGTATATTGACGCGGCCCGGCGTCACGGCGCGGAACCGATCCTGGTCACCCCGATTGCCCGCAGAAGGTTTACGGACCAGGGCGAGCCGATCCCGACCCATGGAGAGTACCCGTCCGCCATGCGGGATCTGGCGGTTTATCGGGGCGTTCGGCTGGTGGATCTGGAATCGGCGACCATGGAAATGCTGGCCGAAGAAGGCATCGAAGGCACGAAAGAAGTTTTCTGCCATGTGCCGGCCGGCCATCCCAACTATCCGGATGGGCTGAAGGATGACAGCCATCTTCAGGAGCGGGGAGCGGTGCGCATTGCCGGGCTGTTTCTGAACCGGCTGGCGCATCCGGAAACGGAGACATTTTCCGGCACAGCGGGTTCCGACGCGGACTTTGCGGACATGATCGCGCAGGAGGATCATGTGCTGAACCCGAAAGGCGGATCGTTGCCGAGTTGACAATTCTCTGAAAGCTGTTAAAATAATTTCACAATAAGAGAACAATAAACCGGACCGGATGATTCCCCTGAAAGCATTTTGCCAGGCCATGAAATGGCAGCATCAGATGAAGAAATCGGTCTTTCTGCCCGGCAGACCCGGACCGGGAGGAGCGGGGAACGGAGAAATGACGGAGATGAATACAGGTAAATATCGGAAATACCGCATCTGGATGGCGGTGTTGCTGTTGGTATGCTTGGCGGTTGTGTCGACTGCCATGGCAGAGAGCGGAGAATCCTGCCCGCCGGCTGTTTCCAACGCGGCGGAGCCTGCCGTGATCCCGCCGATTCCGCTTTTTCCCCCGATTCCGCCGACCCCGCAACCGGTTCGTCATCGGGTGGAAGCCATGGCGGATATGACGGAGATGATCGGGAGCGGTATCACCCTCCGTGCCCAGGTGAATGTCCGGGTGCTTCCGAGCATATACAGCGCGCGGGTCACGCAGATCCGCAAAAGATCCACGGTGGTTGAAATCATGGCGGAAGCGGTCAATTCCTCCGGACAGGCGTGGTATGCCGTCCGTCTGGAGAACGGAATGATGGGTTATATTCGTGCGGACCTGCTGGATGTGAACATCCGGGAGAAGGAAGAGCTGCCGCAAATTGAGTATGTCTATGTGACGCCGGAGCCTACGCCCGTGCCGACGCCCGCGCCGACCCCGACGGCGCAGGTGATCTATGTGACGCCGGAGCCCACGCCCGTGCCGACGCCGGCGCCGACCCCGACGGCCCAGGTGATCTATGTGACGCCGGAGCCCACGCCCGTGCCGACGCCCGCGCCTACCCCGACGGCCCAGGTGATCTATGTCACGCCGGAACCGACGCCTGTTCCGACGCCGACGCCCAAGGTGATCGTTATCACGCCGGCGCCGACGGAGGAGATCACACCGCATGTGATCTGTATTACGCCTGCGCCCACTGTGAAAATGACACCCAAGGTCATTTATGTCACCCCGGAGCCGACTGCCGCGGTGACGCCGGAGACCGTTTATATCACCACGGAACCGGAGCTGCAGCCGACACCGACACCCCGGATCGTTTATGTGACGCCTGAGGCGACGCCGGAATCCACGCCTCAGACGATTGTGGTTCATCTGGACGTGTGATCTTTCAGACAGGCATGATCCCGTTCATTCAGCAATCATTCCGGAGGAGATGAATCTTTGTGATTTCCGGGAAGCGGAAAACGATCGGCGTTTTTCTCTGCAAGGCCTATGCGGTTTTTGACAGCATTGTGTTCCATATGATGGAGGAAAAGGCCCGGGAGCTGGATTATGATATCATCTTTTTTTCGACCGTCGGCTACTTTGCGAGCGAGAATGAATATGACACCCAGGAAAAGAAGATGTTCTCATTTGCCCCGCTGGAAAAACTGGATGGGATTCTGGTCGCTCCGGATACTTATGAGATCCCCGGATTCAGGGATGCGCTGCTGAATGAGATCCGGTCCAGGGCGGTGTGCCCGGTGGTCACCATCCGGCACTTCAGTCATGAATTCGACTGCTCGTTCACAGAGGAAAACAATACGATCCGGCCGCTGATCCGCCACCTGCTGGATGATCATCATCTGACCCGGATTGGTTTTCTTGCCGGCTATGAAGGCCATCCGGACAGCGAAATGCGGCTGGAGACATTCCGGGAAGAGATGGCTGCGAGAAATCTGCCGATCGATGAGGGACATGACATTTTCCACGGAAACATGTGGTATTCCTGCGGGCAGGATGCCTACCGGCATTATTTCCTGGAACAGGAAACACCTCCCCAGGCCATCGTCTGTGCGAATGACTTTATGGCGGTCGGCCTGATGCGTGTGCTGCAGGGACATCATATCCGCGTACCGGAGGATGTTATCGTCACCGGATATGACAACGTGCCGGATATTACCCTGGAGTGCCCGACGCTGACGACGGTGGAACAGGATTTTCAGACGATTGTGCAGCGGGGAATTGATGAGCTGGACCGGCAGATCCGCGCCGGCGGAGTGCGCGACAGAAGGCAGGTCCGGCAGATGCCGGTTCCGGGACGGCTGGTGCTGGGTGAAAGCTGCGGATGCGGTCGGCGTCCGGTGGATCAGTTCCTGACGATCAGCAAGGAACGGTCCATTGCGCTGGAAACCATAAACAGCCGTGAAGTCAATATGACCTATTTCACGATTGAGACCAGCGCCGCGGAGAGCATCCAGGAGCTCCATGACGCTCTGGTGAAGAAGCAGGCGGATACGCCGATGATCCGCGACTTCTATCTCTGCCTTTTCGAAGAGAAAAGGAATGCGGCGGGGGAGCGGATCTTTGCTGAACAGATGACGGATACCGCCTGCCTCGTTCATCTCCGGCGGGATGGGCAGGACCACGGCATGCCGATGATTTCCTTTCCCCGGACGGATCTGCTGCCCAGGATGGCAGAGCGGGAGGATGAACCGCAGGTTTTCTATCTGACGCTGCTGCATCAGCGGGAATTCAATTATGGGTATGCCATGTTCCACTATACGCAGGGACAGATTCCGACGGCGTTTTTTCAGCACTGGAATGTGACGCTTTCCGGCGCGCTGCGGAATATCCATAACATGGAGGAACTTCACCGGCTGTATGAGGAGAGAAGGCAGAGCAGCATTACGGATATGCTGACGAAGCTCTATAACCGCCGGGGACTGATGGAAAAGGTGGAACCGGACTGGGACAGACTGTGCGCAGAGCAGGAGAACGTTGCGTTCATTTCCTTCGATCTGGACTGCCTGAAGGAAATCAATGACACATGGGGACACCAGGCAGGAGACTATGCCATCCGGCTGCTGGCCGAAGCCATTCGCCGGAGCATGCCCCGTTCTGCCGTATGTGCCCGGTTGGGCGGTGATGAATTCCTCGCCTTTATTCCGCGTATATCGGATTCCGCAACCCTTGAGACGGTTCGGCGGTTCGATGACACACTGAACGAACTGAACAGGAAGGAAGACCGCTCATTCCAGGTGGAAGCGAGCCGGGGTGCGTTTACCGCCAGGCTGAATGCCGGAACGATGCTGGAAGAATGCATTCACGGCAGCGATCAGGCATTGTATATGAATAAGGAAGCACATCATGAAATGAGGAGGCGAAGAAGGAATGATCCAGGCTGAACCGAGAATCAGAAGATCCGACATGATTCATTGTGTACTGTGCGGGAATCCGCCGTGTGATTCTGCCTGTCCCAGGCTTTCACCGTCCGGCATTCTGCGCAGCATCTGGTTTCAGAATGAGCAGTGCGCGGCAGGCCGTGTTCCTGAGAAAAACCCGTGCCTGACCTGCGATACTCCATGCGAGCAGAGATGCGTCCGCCCGGGAGAAGTTCCGATCCGGGAAGTCATCAACCGGCTTTATTACCAGGTGAAGCCGGAAACGGAAACGCTGCTGCCGGAGGATGAGAGCCGGCTGCAATGCGACCTGTGCGGAATCCCGCTGGAGAATCCTTTCATTCTGGGCTCCGCGGTTGTGTCCAGCGATTACGACATGTGTGCCAGGGCATTTGATGCCGGCTGGGCTGGCGTGGCGTTCAAAACGATCTGCACCCTGGATATTCATGAGGCTTCCCCGCGCTTTTCCGCGCTGACAGGCGGAGCCCGGGAAATCATCGGATTCAAAAATGTGGAACAGCTGTCTGATCACAGCGTTGCGGAAAACATGGAGGTCTTTCGCCGCCTGAAACAGCATTATCCTTCCAAGGTGATCATTGCGTCGATCATGGGCCAGAACGAGGCGGAATGGGGCGATCTGGCCCGAGAGTGTCAGGAAAACGGCGCGGACGCTGTGGAACTGAATCTGTCCTGCCCGAATATGGTGGAGGAAGGCCTGGGAAGCGATATCGGGCAGATTCCGGAACTGGTTGAAAAGTATACCCGTCTGGCGAAGGAGGCCTGCTCCATTCCGGTACTGGTCAAGCTGACGCCGAACGTTGCCAGCGCGGTACAGGCTACGGAAGCGGCCGTCCGCGGCGGAGCGGACGGAATCTCTGCGATCAATACGATCAAATCCGTTGTCGGCGTCAACCCGCACACCTATGTATCCGCTCCGGCGGTCCGGGGAAAGTCCGCGGTGGGAGGCTACAGCGGCAATGCGGTGAAACCGATCGCGCTGCGCTTTGTGGCAGAGATCGCCAGGAATCAGGGCATGAAGGGAAAGCACGTTTCCGGAATCGGCGGTATTGAGACATGGAAGGACGCGATGGAGTTTCTTCTGCTTGGTGCGCAATCGGTCCAGGTGGTGACCGCCGTCATGCAGTATGGATACCGGATCATTGATGACCTGAAGGACGGACTGAATCTGTATCTGACAGAGAAGGGATTTCGCAATGTCCGGGAGATGGTCGGCCTTGGCCTGGAAAGCCTGGATGAAAGCACGGATGTGCTGGAGCGGGATACGGTTCAGTTCCCCATGTTCGTCCGGGAAAAGTGTATCGGCTGCGGCCGCTGTGAGATTTCATGCATGGACGGAGGACATCAGGCAATCCGGCTGAACGAGGAACGGCGCCCGGTCCTGAACGGGAAAAAATGCGTCGGCTGTCATCTGTGCATCCTTGTCTGTCCCCAGGGGGCCATTCAGCCTTCTCCGAGGCGGATTTCCCGCAAGCCGGCATCGGATTGAACCGATGAGGATCCGCCGCGGATGTGCGTCGGGACGAGCGGAGCGTTTCCGACATTCCGTCATCAAATCTGCCGGGGAGCTCAGGGCGTCCCCGGCTTTTTTATGCCGGATGCGCCATTGTGCGCCAGATCGTCCGGTACATGGTGAAGAAGCAGGCGGTTGCTCCGATCAGCTGGCTCAGGAACTCTGCCCAGAATACGCCGTCGACGCCCAGGCCGATCGGCGGAAGCAGCAGTGTCAGCGGAAGCACCAGCAGAATCTTCCTCAGCAGGGAGAAGAACAGTGCATGCTTCGGATGATTCAAGGCGACGAAGGTGCTCTGACCGGTCAGCTGAAGCGCCATGAAGGGAAAGGCACCGAAATAGATCCTGGCGCAGCGGGAGGTCAGATCCAGCAGGGCCTGATCGGAGGAGAAAATGCTGAAGAGTGCGCCGGGAACCGTCAGCACCAGCAGCCACATGATGCCGTTGACCCCCAGGCCGCTCAGAAAGATAAACCGAATGCTTTCGGATACGCGGCGGTATTTCCTGGCTCCATGGTTATAGCTCATCACATTCTGCCCGGCAGAGGTGATGCCGTTGACCGGCAGGCTCATAATCTCGCGCAGGCTGTTGATCAGGCTCATGGCGCCGACATACAGCCCTCCGAGCGCGCCGCCCCAGGCCCTGAGCATGATGTTTACGGCGGCCTGCGTAATGCTGTTGGTGACCTTGAAAGTGAATCCTGTCAGCCCCAGCTTCAGCATGGGTACCAGGTGCTCCCTGTCCAGACAGAGCTTTTTCAGCCGGATCGCGGCATAGCCGGAACGGAGGAAGAAGAGCACCCAGCCGGCACTGACCGTCTGGGAAATGACGGTCGCAAGCGCGGCGCCCCGGACGCCCATTCCGAAGGTGAAAATCAGCAGGGGATCCAGCAGAATGTTCAGCACGGCGCCCAGAATCACCGTGATCATGCCGATCCGCGGGAAGCCCTGGGCATTGATGAAGGGGTTGATCCCCAACGATATCAGCACGGGGACGGTTCCAAGCACGTAGATCCGGAAATAGTCCAGGGCTGCGGGCATGGTCTGATCATCGCCGCCCAGCAGCCGCAGCAGCCCGGAAGAGCCGATGTACAGGCTGACCGTCAGGAACGCTCCGATCAGGAGCAGCAGCGTGAACGCGGTGCTCTGGATGCGCTCCGCTTTTGAATCGTTCCCTTCGCCGCGGGCGATGGTCATCAGCGTTGCGCCGCCGGTTGAACAGAGATTGGCAAAGGCGCCGATCAACGTGATCAGCGGGAAGCAGATGCCCAGTGCGGTCAGCGCTGTCGTGCCGCTCTCCGCCAGATGGCCGATATACATCCGGTCCACCACGTTGTACAGCACGTGCACCAGCTCCGCCAGCATCACGGGCAGACCGAGGCGCAGAATCAGCAGAGATACGCTCCCCTGGGAAAAGTCTCCCCGGGTATCGCGCACAGTTGCCATTGTCCATCATCCTTCTTTCCCTGATGCATACTATGATACGCTGTTTTGAAAGCAAATTCAATGCAAAGAAAAACAGAAAAAAGCCCGGCGCAGACGGTTGAACATTTGTGACGGTTCATTTATTATAATGCTCTGTGTTCACTGTATCTTGAAAGAAAGGATCCGGAGGAGAAACAGAAGAATGAAATTCCTGTGGGGCTACCTGCGCAAATATGTCCGAAGGATCAGCGGCGTCATGGGCATCAAGCTGGCCGGAACGGTCACAGAGCTGTTGATTCCCTATGTGATGGAGCATCTGATCGACCATGTGGTTCCGACGAAGCAGATTTCCTCCGTGCTTCTGTGGGGTGCAGCCATGATTCTGCTCGCCCTCTGCGTCCGCTTTCTGAACGTGAATGCCAATCGCCTTTCGGTCCGGACCGCGCGGGATGCGACCTTTGCCATCCGCCGCGATCTGTTTCATTCTGCCCTGAACCTCTCCGGGCGGGACATGGATCGGGTGGGCCTCCCTTCGCTGATCTCCCGAATGACATCCGATTCCTATAATGTTCAGTCGTTTACCCAGTCGATGCAGACGATCGGAATCCGTGCGCCGATCATGCTGCTGGGCGGGATCGCGGTGACGCTGACGATGGATACCGGCCTGGCATCCATCCTGTGCATCATGGCGCCGGTGATGGTCGCGCTGGTCGTTTTTATTTCCATGAAAGGAATTCCGCTCTACACCCTGGTGCAGCAGGGAATGGACGACATCGTCCGCGTAATGCGGGAAAACATCACCGGGATCCGGGTGGTGAAAGCCCTGTCCCGGGAATCCCATGAGATCCGTCGCTTTCACGGGGCGAACGCGGAAACGACGCGGCGGGATATCCGGGCGGGGATGATCATGGCCCTGCCGGGACCGGTGGTTACGCTGTTTCTGAATGTTGGGCTCACGCTGGTCGTGCTCTTCGGCGCCAGGCGCGTGAATGACGGACAGACGGAGCCGGGCGTGATCCTGGCATTTCTGACATACTTCAATATGATTCTGATGGGCGTCATGGGACTGAACCGGATCTTTATGATGATGTCCAAGGCGAATGCTTCCGCCCGAAGAATCGGAGAGATTGTCGGCATGGAGAATCAGCTTCAGCCGATTCCGGAGGCGGAAGCCGCCAGGACAGGACGGACGGAACTGATTGTGTTCGATCATGTCTCGTTCAGCTATGACGGGGACGAGCTCCAGGAAGAAGGCGCTGCTCCCCAGACGGAGAGCTTCGCCGGTTCCACCCGGCAGAAATGCCTGTCCGATGTGAGCTTTGCCATTCCGCGCGGCGGATCTCTCGGAATCATCGGCGCAACCGGTGCGGGAAAAACCAGCATCATCAATCTGCTGATGCGCTTCTATGACCCGCAGGAGGGTCATGTGTTTGTCGGCGGCCGCGATGTGCGCACCTATGATCCGGACGAGCTGCACCGAATGTTCGGTGTCGTATTCCAGAACGATGTCATCTTTGCGGATACGATCCGTGAAAACATATCCTTCGGTCGGGACATGGACGAAGAGGCCGTCCGGCTGGCCATCCGGGATGCCATGGCCCAGGAATTCGTTGAAAACTATGCGGACGGATACGATCATCGTGCCGTGATCCACGGCGCCAATTTTTCCGGCGGTCAGAAGCAGCGCCTGCTGATCGCCCGCGCGCTTGCGGACAATGCTGAAATCCTGGTACTGGACGACTCCTCATCCGCCCTGGATTACCGGACAGACGCCTCTCTGCGTCGGGCGATCCGGGACAATCACGGAGACGCGACCACCATCGTGATCGCCCAGCGGATTTCCTCCATCAAATCGATGGATCAGATCATCGTGCTTGATGAGGGCAGGATGATCGGATGCGGCACCCATGAGGCGCTGCTGCGGGACTGTCCGGTATACCGGGAAATCCATGAAACGCAGATGGGGGAGGTGGAATGAAGTGGCCAGACGGGATTCCATCATGACCCGCCCCAAGGATTCCCGCGGAGCCCTGCGCCGGATGCTGGCGTTTCTGGGGCCGTTCCGCTGGCTGATTCTGCTGGTGGCCGTCCTCTGCGTGATTTCGAACCTGCTGTCCCTGTGGGGGCCGAATCTGGCAGGCTCCGCCATCAATGAAGCGGCAGCCGGAAAGGGGCAGGTCCGCTTTGACCGGGTCTGGTATTACGCATCGCGGATGCTGATCTGTTATGTGTCCAGCAGCCTGCTCACCATCTCCATTCATGCGATCATGATGAACGTTTCCAAGCGCGCGGCCAGACAGATGCGCCAGAGCGTTTTTGACAAGCTGATGCGCCTGCCCGTCGGGTATTTTGACCGAAATCAGGCCGGGGATATTATCAGCCGGGTCAGCTATGACATCGATGTGATCTCCACCTGCATGAGTACGGATATCGTTTCGATCCTGACCAGCGTGGTGACGGTCATCGGCTCCGTGATCATGATGGTGTCGATTTCCCTGCCGCTCTCCGCAGTTGTACTTTTCAGCGTGCCCGCGGCAATTTTGTATACCACGCGGATGAGGAAGATCACCCAGCCCCGGTTTGTGCGCCGGTCCAAAAACTACGGGATCATGAACGGCTTTGTGGAGGAAATGCTCTCGGGTCAGAAGACGATTCAGGCCTATGCGTACGAAAACCGGGTGGAGGAGAAGTTTGACACCATCAACACGAATGCCGCCACGGCGTATTATGAAGCGGATTATTACGGCGTAACCATCGGTCCGACCATGGGGGCAATCAATAATCTGACGCTTTCGCTGATCGCGCTGCTGGGTTCCGTGCTGTACATGGGCGGAAGCATCACGATCGGTTCGATCTCCTCTTTCGTTCTATATTCCCGGAAGTTTTCAGGCCCGATCAACGAGATCGCAAACATCATCAATGAGCTGTTTTCCGCCCTTGCGGCGGCGGAACGCGTTTTCGCGCTGCTGGATGAGACCGAGGAACTGCAGGACCGGGAGCATGCATCTGAACTCATGGATGTCCGGGGAGACGTTCAGCTGGATCACGTGGCGTTTGGCTATGATCCGGGAATCCCAATCATTCATGATCTGAGTATGCGCGTGCAGGCCGGCCGGCTGGTGGCCATTGTCGGACCGACCGGAGCCGGGAAGACCACCATCATCAATCTGCTGATGCGGTTTTATGATGTCAACAGCGGAAAAATCACCGTGGATGGAATGGACATCCGGGACTGCACCCGGCAGAGCGTCCGCCGGGCGTATGCCATGGTGCTGCAGGATACCTGGGTGTTTCGGGGAACGATTTTTGACAACATCGCCTATGGCCGGGAGAATGCAACGATGGATGAGGTGGTGGCCGCGGCGAAGGCGGCGCATATCCATCCGTTCATCATGCGCCTGCCCAGGGGGTATCAGACCGTGATCTCTGAGGATGGCGGCAATATATCCAAAGGACAGAAGCAGCTGCTGACCATCGCCCGGGCGATGCTGTATGATGCCCGGATGCTGATCCTCGACGAAGCAACCTCCAATGTGGACACATCCACGGAACGGGAAATACAGCAGGCGATGCGTCAGCTGATGAACGGGAAGACCTGCTTTGTGATTGCCCATCGGCTGTCCACCATTCAGCATGCGGATCTGATCCTTGTGCTGGATCACGGGGATGTGGTTGAACAGGGCACGCATGAAACCCTGATGCGCAGGAAAGGGTTTTATTATCGGCTTTACAGATCTCAGTTTGAATAAGAAAGGATGATTGGCATGATCGAAGGAACCGGAACGTTTGCATCCATGGAAGAGGCAAGGGAATTCTTTGCCCATGACCGTTTCGCGACGGAGAGCGGGATGACCCTTGATGAACTGAAGTACGGCAGCGCCGTGTGCAGCTTTGAAATCACTCCGCATCATCAGAACGCGGAAGGCGGCGTCATGGGAGGCGCCATCTTTACGCTGATGGATTTTGCATTTGCGGCGGCCTCCAGCAACGTCCACCGGCCAACCGTGGCCCAGCAGGTCAGTGTCAGCTTTCTGAGCCGCCCCAAGGGCAGACGGCTGATTGCCAGCGCCAGCTGCCGAAAGGACGGACGGGTCACCTGCGTGTATCAGGTGGATGTTACGGATGAAACCGGGCGGGATATTGCCACGGCGGTGATGACAGGCTACAAGCTGCAGAACTGAATGCCTGGATGGAGCGTCACTTCGGGCAGGACCGGGCGAGTGCTCCGTGTTTATTCCTCGCCGGAACGGTGACCGCCGATCTGCCGGTTTCGCTGGATTGTGGTAGCACCCTCCTCCAGGTTCATTCCCTTGAGGAGGGCGTTTTTTCCGAATTTGCCCTGCAGGAGCAGCGTTGCTTTCTGCAGGCTGTTTTCTTTCATTTTCGTATTCTCTTCCGCAGCCGTCTGTCTCTCCAGCGCGGCATAATCTGTAAAAAGATCCAGCTGGACAGCCGTTTCCTTCGGAATGCGCGATTCGCTGATCAGATCTTCCGCAGCAATCGTTACCCGCCGGATCAGAAGCTCCGGATCGATGATCCGGTCATACAGGTCCATCATCTCTTTCATGATGCGCTGCGTGCCGTTCGTCCATTGCTCCATGCGGCCTGTTCCGTGCGCATGCCGGGGACACGGCCGTCCGTAAAAGTCAATTCCGACGGTGCCGCTGTACGGTTTCCCGGTTTTTGCCACCGCATATACGGTGTCCGCGGCCGTTTTCCCCGATTTCAGGGGCAGGATGGACGCTCGGTCATAGTTGACGGTCAGCGTGATCTGCCGGGTCGCAACGTGCCTCCGGACCAGATCCAGCACCAGCAGCTCCGTCATTTCACGGACGATCAGCCGGGCCTTTTCCGCATCGTATGGCTCAGCAAGCACCTGGCCGGAGGACAGGCTGTTTGTTTCCGGCTGGTAGTTTCGGATGGCCGCAATCTCTGTGGGCTCCCATCCCCACGCATGATCGATCAGCAGCTCCGCGTTGACACCCAGCGCATTGTACAGCAGGTCCTCGTTCTGCTCGCTGAGCCTTGCCACATCCCCCATGGTATGGCAGCCGAGACTTTCCAGCCGCCGGGCAATGCCTCTGCCCACCCGCCAGAAGTCAGTCAGCGGTCTGTAGCACCACAGCTGTTCCCGGTACTTTTTCTCGTCAATCTCCGCGACGCGAACGCCGTCCCTGTCTGCAGGAGCACGCTTGGCGAGGATGTCCATGGCGATCTTGGCCAGATACATGTTGGTGCCGATTCCGGCAGTCGCCGTGATGCCGGTGGTGTAAAGCACTTCCCGGATCATGGTGATGGCCAGCTGATGTGCGGTTTTCTGATAGGTTTTCAGGTAGCCTGTCACATCGATGAAGCACTCATCGATGGAGTATACATGGATATCCTCCGCGGATACGTAGTGGGTATAGATTTCGAATATCTGATTGCTGATCTGTTCATATAGCAGCATTCTCGGCGGGGCCGTGATGTATGATAGTTCCAGGGAGGGATCCGCCATCAGGGCGTCCGCATCGAAGGACGAGCCGGAAAAATGATACTGGCCGTTTTCATCCATCGGCAGCTTTCCCGTGGCCAGCGCTTTCCGGAACCGTTCCGCGTTCACTTCGCGGACGCGTTCCACCACCTCGAAGAGGCGCGCGCGCCCGGAAATACCGTATGCCTTCAGGGATGGAGAAACCGCGAGGCAGATTGTTTTTTCCGTCCGACTCGCGTCCGCTACGACAAGATTTGTTTTCAACGGGTTCAGCTTCAGACTTGCGCATTCCACACTGGCATAATATGACTTCAGATCAATCGCGACGTATGTGCGATCCATCCGGAGATCCTCCTCTCTTCGGCGGATTGAGAAGGAGACGCATCAGATAGCTGCCGGCACCGTTGCCCGCTGCTGCCAGGGGAAGCACCCACCAGCCGATGCCCCGGGCGATGGCGGCATAGCCTGCCAGGGCGATGGAGTGGCCGTAGCCGGAGAGGATGAAAAGGACCACGCCATAGACCACAAACGGCAGGCGGGAGGCAGAAGGGTTCATTCCCGCCGGGACCGTGGTGGCCAGGTACATACAGATTCCACACATGACGGACTGCCAGAGGACCTTCAGCGGATCCGTATAGGCATCGGCAATCGCCCCTGCGGCGCTTCTGATTTCCGGAAGAAAAACGGAGGCAAGCAGGCCGCAGAGCGCTGCTCCGACGACATTCATCACAAGCATGATCGCTTTCTGAAGCGGAGCATAATCATCCCGGGTGACTCTGCCGGTGAACAGCTCTGCGTTGAAATTGACGACGAACCAGAGGCCGGCGCTGAACAGCACCGCGCCGGGAATTCCGCCTCCGGCCTTGAGGTTGACGATACAGCCCATACAGATCAGGATGCCGGCAGCGGCAGAACGGCAAAGGGAAGTTTTCATGCGCGGAACAATCTCCTTTCTGTCATCTTCTTCAGACACTATATATTATACCGGAAAAGACTGAAATCCTCCAGGGTTCCAGGCACTTTTCGTTGTGCTTCGGGGATGAAAAAGGTATAATTACAGAAAGGACAGCCGCCGGAGCATCTGCCTTCATGGCGGGTCGGGCATCACCGGAACGGAGGAAACCGGAGCATGGGAATCACGAAAACGGACTTCATGCGGGGAATGCAATGCCCCAAAATGCTGTGGCTGGACAAGCACAAGCCGCAGATGCGTCTGATCCCGCCGGAGATCCAGGCCAGGCTGGACGCGGGAAACGCCTTCGGCGACCGGGCCATGGGAATGTTCGGCCCCTATGAGGAAATGACGGTGTACCGGAAGGGAACGCGCATTCCGGACAAGAAAAGGATGGCGGAGAGAACCCGGGAGCACCTTCAGAAAGGCACGGAGGTGATCTGCGAAGCGGCGTTCATCTATTATAATCATTACTGTGCGGCGGATATCCTGCGGAAGACGGAAACCGGGTATGACCTGTACGAGGTGAAGAACGCGCCGGAGGTGCATGAACAGTTTATCCGGGATGCGGGATTCCAGTATTATCTGATCACCCGGTGCGGGATCCGGATCGGTAAGGCGTTCATCGTGATCCACGGACCGGATGAAGCGAACCCTTTCGTGCCCGTGGAAGTGACGGAGGCGGTGAAGGAATACGCCCGGGTGGTGGATGCGCACATCTGGGAGCTGAACCGGATGCAGAAGGAAAGGGAAGAGGTTCAGGTCGAAATGGGTGGGCAGTGCTCGAACCCGTATGAATGCTGGTATATGGATTATTGCCGGGGAACCCGGAAGGAACCGGAACAGATCACCTTCGGCATATGATTTGACAGAATCACGCGCTTTTGTTAAAATAATCTTTAATATTCTGTGCTTTGAAGGGGGTAAAAAGGGAATGCTGCAGAACAAAATCAGAGAGGGTCTGACGTTTGACGATGTGCTGCTGGTGCCTGCCAAGAGCGAAGTGCTTCCCCGGGATGTGGATCTGTCCATTCACCTGGCGAAGAACATCCATCTGAACATCCCGCTGCTTTCCGCCGCCATGGATACGGTGACGGACAGCCGCATGGCCATCGCGATGGCACGGGAAGGCGGACTGGGCATCATTCATAAGAACATGAGCATCGAAGAGCAGGCGGCTCAGGTGGACAAAGTCAAACGCAGCGAGCATGGCGTGATTACGGATCCGTTCTATCTCAGCCCGGAAAATCTGATCAGCGACGCGGAAGAGCTGATGAGCCGGTACCGGATCAGCGGCGTTCCCATTACCCGCGACGGCAAGCTGGTCGGCATCCTGACCAACCGGGATCTTCGCTTTGAAACGGATTATTCCCGCCCCATCGGCGAGGTGATGACCAGCGAGAATCTGATCACCGCGCCGGAAGGGACAACCCTGGAGGAAGCCAAGAAAATCCTGGCGAAGCATCGGATTGAGAAGCTGCCGATTGTGAACAGCGAAGGGGATCTCTGCGGACTGATCACGATCAAGGATATCGAGAAGAACACCAAGTATCCCAACAGCGCCAAGGACGCGAACGGGCGGCTTCTCTGCGGTGCAGCCGTCGGCGTCACGAATGATGTGTTCGAACGGATCGATGCGCTGCTGGAAGCCAAGGTGGATGTGATCAACATCGATACCGCCCACGGGCACAGCCTGGGCGTGATCCGGCAGGTGGAAAACATCCGGAACCGTTATCCGGATATCACGCTTTTTGCCGGCAACGTTGCAACGGCTGCGGCGACCCATGATCTGATATCCGCCGGAGTCGACTGCGTGAAGGTGGGGATCGGACCGGGATCCATCTGTACCACCCGCGTGGTGGCCGGTATCGGCGTGCCGCAGATCACCGCGATCGCGGACTGTGCAGAGGAAGCGGACAAGCACGGCATCCGCGTGATTGCCGACGGCGGAATCAAGTATTCCGGAGACATTACCAAGGCACTGGCGGCCGGCGGAAGCTGCGTCATGCTGGGCAGCCTGCTGGCGGGTACGGAGGAGTCCCCGGGCGCGATGGAAATCTATCAGGGCCGTTCCTTCAAGGTGTACCGCGGCATGGGCAGCCTGAGCGCCATGGCGGTCGGCTCCAAGGACCGGTATTTCCAGGAGGGGCAGAAGAAGCTCGTTCCGGAGGGAGTCGAGGGACGCGTACCCTACAAGGGAACGCTGGCGGATACCGTGTTCCAGATGGTCGGCGGCCTGCGCAGCGGTATGGGCTACTGCGGCGCGAAGACGATTGATGATCTGCGGAAGAACAGCGAATTTATCCGGATCACCGGCGCGGGACTGGCGGAAAGCCATCCGCACGATATTTCCATTACGAAGGAAGCGCCGAACTATTCCAGAAGCAACTGATTATACCTGTCAACGGAAGGAAGCGGGTCAGCAGTGGGTAAACGCATTTACAACACCCTGGGTCCGATGATCCGGATGTTTTCTCACCGGATGAAAACGGAGTGGGAGGTTCCCTTTGAGGAAGGCCCATGCGTCTTTGTCGTGAACCATGTCGGCGCCATCGGCCCGGTGGACATGTGCGTCAAGTTTCCCCTGCGGGACCGCTGCCATCCCTGGATCAACAACGGGATGCTGGAGGCAAAGGAGGTTCCTGCCTATGTCCGGCAGGACTACTGGTGGAAGCCGGGCAACTTTGCCGAGCCGCTGCTGAACGCGACCATTCCGTATATCGCGGCGGCGATCGTGCCGCCGATTCTGCGCAGCGTCCAGTATATCCCGGTCTACCATGACCAGCGGATCATGCTGACGCTGCGTCAGAGCGTACGGGCACTGCAGCAGGATGATTATCTGATCGTATTCCCGGAACAGCCCAGCGGATGGCTGAGCCATCACGAATGGATCAATACGGGATGGCTGCGGCTGGGCGAGCTGTGGTACCGGGCGAGCGGACGCGCGCTCAAGCTGTATCCCGTGCATATTGATACCAAAAAACACCTGTTCAAGGTGGCTGCCCCGGTCTGGTACGACCCGGCGAAACGGTTCAGCGAACAGGAACAGGCGCTGGCGGACAAACTGGCCAGGGGACTCCGCGGAGAATGAAAGAAGGAACGCAGAGCGGTTATTCGCTCTGCGTTCCTTCTGCTTCAGGGGTATTCGTCAGTTCCTCCGGCAGGGGCCTGATCATATCCCCGCAGAGGATCCGGAAAAACTTCATCACGTTTTCGTCATTGCCGTTGGCGATAAAAACCGAAGCGAATCCATTTTCACAGTATGCATACTGGCGGAGGGAAGGCAGCTTGTCCACCGGGATGCCGTAGAGATGCGTTTCACCGGTGTTCGTATCCTTTCGCCAGCCTCGCTGCAGATCCACACCGGCATCGGTAAACAGCGCCATCAGCTCCGCATCGTTTTCCAGGGCCACGAAGGATCCTTCGGAGGCATAACCCAGAAAATTGTCCCTGGGCAGAACGTAGATATCTCCCTGATGGGCGGCCATGTAAGCCATCAGCTGCATGGGACCGTAGGATTCATCCGGCATCAGGGCCAGCGCCGAGATCTCCTCCATCTCCGGCATCCGGCTTTCCCGGATCCCGTTGAGATAGTCAGCCAGCGGAGCGTCATCCGTGTATCCGTAGACGTAGAATTCGATCTTCTTTTCCTCCGGAACGCGCGGAGCCGTGACGGAATAGGAGAGATCCACGGCAAAGAAGCCGATTACAAGCAGCAGCACATATTTCCACCAGCTGTATGTCAGGTGCTGTTTCAGCCTGGAACGGGTAATGGGTTGATTCATAATTCCTCCCGGTATCGGTGATTGAAGAAGCATATCACGAAAAGAAAACAAACACAAGCGGAACGGGAAAAAAGCGACGCGCTGCCGCGGTCAGACCATCAGGGAACGGAGATTCGTCTGAATATCGCCGTCCTGAATGTCATTCAGATCGATGATCCGGATATCCAGCTCCGCGGCCCGGTTCCGGGCAGGAGAACCGGCGCGCTCCGCCGTCACCAGGGCGGCCCGGGCCATCTTTCCGCCAAAGCGGTCCCGCAGAATGGCCAGCTCATTCAGCGCTTCCGTGCGGACGAGGCTGGTTTTGCAGCTGATGAATACCGGGATGACCCCCCGGGTGCACATGACATCCAGTTCGTTGGATACGGCGCTGTTGCGCTTCGTTCCGTTCCAGTCGACGACGGCGCTGGTGATTACATCGTCAAAAAGCCCTGAATCAAAGCAGGATTTATAGACGAACAGCTCCAGCACGCTGCCGACGTCCCGGAGCCAGGCGCGGATCTGCCGGTCCCGGAAACGGAAGGAAACGCTCTCCTCCGGCTGAATGCGCAGGTCGCTGATCATGCGGATGTCCTCCAGATCGCGCAGGGCTTCCTCCGGCGCGGGAATCCGGGCGCCCCGGTCGCCTTTGACCGTGTATCCGCCATGAATGTCCAGCGAATACTGACCGTTTTCATCCGCGGGGGAGACGCGCTGGATCCAGGTCACGATCCGGTCCCACCGGGTGCGGTGCTTCAGGAAGAGACGGAAAAAGGGGTCGATGTCGTCCAGGTATTTGACGAGGATCGAATTGTCGACCCGGCCCTTGCGCAGGGAACCGCCGGCCATCAGGAAGCAGTCCTCCACGGAAAGCGTCACATACCCGTCCACCTGATGCGCAAAGGACGCATCCTGAATATTATAGAACCGGTTCTGCTTCTGGCTGTAGGTCAGCACTGGAACCGGAAACTCGGCGCAGGCGAGGCCGACGGCAAACAGCACCGCATCGGTGCCGCCGGTGATGTCGATGGCGACGTCCGGGGCTGCCTGAAGCAGCGAACGGAGCTGGCCCAGGATGACCTGCACGTCGAACAGATCCGTTCGGATAAAGCGCATATGTACCTTGATCCCCCGGTGGTCAAAATAGCGTTTCAGCTGCTTTTCAGCGGTGGGCGGCGTATCCTGCGAACAGATATAGATCACCTGTTCGGGACGGAAGATATCCACGCAAAGGACGTTTTCCAGCGGGCGGTTATCATACAGTTCAATGAGCGTTCTGAAGTTCATGGGCGTTTCCTCTCTGCCGGCATGATGGAATCCGGGGTCTGCGTACAATCAGAATATTATAGCATATTCCGGGAGAAAAGCGCAAAGAATGAAACGGCAAAAGCGGAAAGGGACGAAAGCAGGAATTCGGCGGGAGGAAGGCGAAATAGAATAACAGAAACCAATTGAACAGCCCTGAAGAAAGGGAGGTATGGATCATGGAATTCAAACCGATTATCACCGTGGGGCGGCAGTACGGTTCCGGCGGAAGGTATGTGGGAAAAATGCTGGCGGAGCGGCTGGACATCCCCTTCTATGACAAGGAGCTTCTGGCGGAAGCCGCCAAGGACAGCGGCATCTGCCAGGAAGTGCTGGAAACGTATGACGAAAAGCAGGAACGGAAGAGCTTCTTCTCCATCATCGGCGGGCTGCAGGGGCGGGCGGATGCCGGCATGTATCTGGACATGCCGCTGAACCACCGGATTTTCCTGGCACAGTTCGATACGATCCGGCGGATTGCCAATGAAGGCCCCTGCGTGATCGTCGGCCGCTGCGCGGATTACGTGCTGCGGGATCACCGGAACCTGATCAATGTTTTCGTCAAGGCGCCGGTGGCCGACCGGGTGAAGCGCATCGTGGAGATTTACGGGGATGAGCCCATGCGCGCGGAGGAGAACATCCGCAAGGCGGACAAGCAGCGCGCCGCCTACTATAACTATTTCGCCACGGGCACCTGGGGAGACGTCAACAACTATCATCTGTGCGTGGATACGGGTGCGCTGGGATATGAAGGCGCGGTGGAGCTGATCATGAAGGCGGTGGAGCTGCGCGGGAAGAAGCTGGCGGAGGAAGGCTGCTCATGGTAAGGCGCATGGGGGCCCTGTTGCTTGCTTTGCTGCTGATGACGCAAGCCGGGTTCGCTTCCGCGGATATCATCTGGGAGGAAGCTACGCCCGCCCAGAAGGTGCTGCGGGAATATATTGAAAAGGTCAACGGCTGCCTGACGGAATTGGGCGAGATGGAGATCAATACCCGGTTTGAAATGTATCCGTCCTTTGCGGTGCTGGGCATTACCGTGACGCCCGGGGCGGAAACGCCCGAAGGGGTCGAGATCACCGTTATGATGTTTTATGACGCGCTGGACCGGCTGGAGCTGCGGGTCAGTGAGATCGACCGGTTCCCGGCGATCGCGGCGGCGTTCATTCAGGCGCTCTATGGGGAGGAAATGACAGCGGATCGGGCGTTGTCCATTCCGCTGGAGAAGGCGGAACGGGCGAAAAAGCAGCCGACGGACTCCTTCAGCGATGAGGTGGAGGAGCTGAACGGGGTGGTTCCGCGGGTTTATTTCGCCTATGAGCCGAACCCGTACCATGACGGCGTCAGCTGGATGCAGATGACGATGATCTTCCCTCTGGCCGGGCAATGGGACGGGAAAGGCATCATCATCGGGGAGGAGAAGATCGCTCTGCAGGATGAGAGCAGCGATGCCAGCGAGGACTATGAAGGGTACTTCTCCGCGGATGATTATTCGCATATCGAGGTGTTCACCACCGCGACGCCGGAGCCGGATTCGGCGGCGGCCGAATACGACTTCCGCTGAGCGCTTGTTCCTGCGCTGCTTTTTTCGATGGGAAAGCTTGAAAATCAATGGCCGGAAAGGTTACAATCTTTCCGGCAACTTTTATTATGTTCCCGGAGGAAGCATATGAGCAAGATTCAGATGAAAACGCCGCTGGTGGAGATGGACGGAGACGAGATGACCCGGATCCTGTGGGCATGGATCAAGGAAAAGCTGATCGAGCCTTTTGTCGACTTGAAAACGGAGTATTACGATCTCGGGCTGAAGCATCGGGACGAAACGGATGATCAGGTGACGGTGGACAGCGCCAACGCGGCCAAAAAGTACGGCGTGGCGGTCAAGTGCGCCACCATCACGCCCAATGCGCAGCGCGTGGAGGAATACCAGCTGAAGCAGATGTGGAAGAGCCCGAACGGGACGATCCGTGCGATTCTGGACGGCACTGTGTTCCGCTCGCCCATTCTGGTGAACGGAGTGAGGCCGACGGTGCGCACCTGGAAGAAGCCGATCACCATTGCCCGTCATGCCTACGGAGATGTGTACCGCAACGCCGAAATGCGGGTTCCCGGCGCCGGAAAAGCGGAACTCGTCTTTACCGGCGAGGACGGGAAGGAGATCCGCCAGACGGTTTTTGACTTCCGGGGACCGGGCGTCCTGCAGGGAATGCATAACCTGGACAGCTCGATCGTTTCATTTGCCCACAGCTGCTTCCAGTACGCGCTGAGCGTCCGGCAGGATCTGTGGTTCTCCACGAAGGATACGATCAGCAAGACCTATGATCACCGGTTCAAGGATATCTTTGCGGAGATCTATGAAGAAAACTATCGGGAAGCGTTTGAAAAGGCGGGAATCACTTATTTCTATACGCTGATTGATGACGCGGTGGCCCGGGTCGTGCGTTCGGAAGGCGGGTTTATCTGGGCATGCAAGAATTATGACGGAGATGTCATGAGCGATATGGTGGCGACCGCCTTCGGATCGCTGGCGATGATGACCTCCGTGCTGGTCAGCCCCAATGGCCAGTTTGAATATGAAGCGGCGCACGGGACGGTGACGCGGCACTATTACCGGTATCTGAAGGGCGAGGAAACCAGCACCAATCCGGTGGCAACGATCTTTGCCTGGAGCGGCGCCCTGCGCAAGCGGGGAGAGCTGGACGATGTTCCGGACCTGCAGGCGTTTGCCGACCGGCTGGAGAAAGCGACGCTGGATACCATCAACAGCGGGATCATGACGAAGGATCTGGCCCTGCTCTACGAAGGGGACGCGAAGGCGGTCAGCAGCTGTGAATTCCTCGACGAGATTGCAGGCAGGATGGCCGGATGAGTTTGTGCGTTTTTCCAAAGAATTACAGAATCGGGTATTGACGATCTGGTCGGAAATCAGTATAATAATGACAGTCCTCCTGGGGTTCGCGACAGTCCTTCGGTTTTCCCCACATTTCAAAAAATGGAGCCCGGGTCCAAGGAGTGGAATGTCATGCCCCCGTGTTTCACGTCAGGGGACGGCAGAGCCTTCCGGCAGGGCACCAGCCTGCTATACATAGCGGGTGAAAAAACGAGGACATCGGCTCCCTGGGGTACAAAAGAAACTCCCTTGCAGCAGCAGGGGAGTTTTCAGTTACCTTCCCAGCGTGACCCGGGCGGAGAAGGGCAGGCCCCAGAAATACCAGGTGACGATCGCTTCCCGGATGCTGTGCATGGATCGCGAGGTCAGGACAGTGGCGGAAAGCTCCAGCGATCTTCCGGAAGGAACCGTGTGCTCCGAAGGATCGCCGATCTGCAGGATGTCTCCGGACATGGGAACGATCTGAATCTCTGCCGCATCAGCGGTCAGAAAGGTCGCATTGTTCAGGCGCACGGTCCAGGTATAGTACAGAAGCTGATCCGGTGAGGCAATCTCAGCATCCGAAAAGCGGGTGCCGACAAAAGTGCCGTCCAGAAGCTGTGCCTTCATGGCATTGAAGAAATCCAGCTGCGTCACGGGATCCGTGGCGATGCAGTCCATATATGAAACGGAAAGACTGGAGACGGCATACACATAGATGACGCCGGCGAAAGCTGCGATACACAGAACGATCAGAATAATCCCCAGGGGTTTCATGGGATCGGTTCCTCCTGACTGGACAGAATCCGGTTCATTTCGTCAATCATTTCAGAATCCTTGAGGCTGAACTTGAATTCCACGCGGCGGGACGCATCCGCGTCCTCCTGGCCCCATGCATTGTAAACCAGGTCGGAATAGCTGCGGCCCTTGGCGGTCAGAATCTGCTGCAGGCGCACCTTCTGATCCCGGGTCAGCGAAGGCATGTTCAGGCAGTACAGGGCGACCTGAAGCGCCCGGTCCTGGCTGAGCTTCAGGTTGTTTTCATAGGTACCGGTGGAATCCGTATGACCTTCAATAATGATTTCACCCAGATAGTCCGCATATTTGTCCCGAAGCAGGACGTCCAGATAAACCGGAATAAACCGGTTCAGCAGCTGCTGGCCCTCTTCCTTGATGGTGGACCGGCCGCTTTCAAAGAAGACGGAGGAGTCCAGCACGATGTCGCCGTTGTTCGGATCGACGGTGGCTTTCATATTGGCAGCGGCAAGGGAAGTGGACAGGTCCCGGATCATGGTGGTTCGGATGCCGACCAGGTCATCGATCCGGCGGGCCTGCGTGGTCAGGGCCAGCTGCTGCTCTTCCAGCCGGGCGGTGGCGGCATCCAGATCCTGCTGCTTCAGGGCGAGAACGGACTGCAGGGCCGTCAGCTCCTGTTCCTTGCTGATCAGAACGGCATTCGCCTGATCCAGCTCCTCCTCCTTGGCGTTGAGCGTGGACTGGAGATTGTCCAGATCGGTCTGGATGATGATCAGCGTTTTCTCCTTTTCATCCAGCGCATCCTGAGCCAGGTTCAGGCGGATCGTCTGCTCATCCAGCTCCCGTGTTTTGGTTTCCAGCATGCTGAAATACTGATACAGGCTGTAGGTCAGGATCAGCACAAAGATCAGCAGCAGGGCCGCCATCATGTCGGAATAGCTGATCCAGCTGGCGCCGCCTCCGACGGAGCCGCGCGCGGCACGCCGGTTATGAATGCGTTGACGTGCCATGATCAGGCCTCCTCCGCGAGCGCGGACAGCGTTTCAGAGATCGCCTTTACGCTGCTGTTCATATCCGTCATCACCGTGCGGATTTCACTGAGGCTTTTTTCTGCCGGCGTGCCTTCATCATCCGTCATCTGACTGACTTTTTCACCGAGCGATGAGATCAGGGACGCCAGATCCCTGTTTTCCTGCTGCATGCGGTTCAGCAGATCCGCCGTGCGCTTTTCATAATTCTCATCGCGTTCACGGACGATATTGATCTGGCTCATGTAGGCATCAAAGCGGTCCAGAATATGCCCGGTGGTATCCTGCAGGGTCCGGGCGTTGGAAACGATGCCCTGGGCCGCGGAAACGGTCTGCCCCGTCTGCTGCGCGGCGGCGATCTGATTCTGGGTCACGGCATCCATGGCAGTGGCCATGGCACTGAACTGATTGCCCATGCTCCGGTCCATCTCATCCAGAAAACGGGCGACGATTCGGTTCACCCCGTCAATCTGGTTCCGGGTGGCCCCGATCATGAAGCGATCCATGGAATCCGTGACGGGATTCATCGCCCGGGTGATGGAGCGGCCGACGTTTTCCGCCAGCCGGTCGACCAGCGTATCGTTGATTCCCTGCAGCATGTAATTCCGGTCCTGATTCTGACAGATCAGCTGCACATCATTGTCCAGCGGACGGGACATGGCCAGTTGGGTGAAGGAAGTGACAAAGTCGTCAATCGCGCGATAGCTGGAACCCTGGGAGATCCGGTTCAGCATATTGAAGATGATGCTGCAGCTGATACCGGCCACCGAGGTGCCGAAGGCGAAGCGCATGCCGCCGAGCAGATCTGGAATGCCCTGGACCAGCTGCGTTGCGTCCGCAAAATTCAGGGAGGAAAGTCCCCGGGACAGGCCCATGAAGGTGCCCAGAATGCCCAGGGAGGTCAGCAGGTTCGGAATCAGCTCCGCCAGCGTCGCGTTTCCGGGACCGTGGGTCACGGTATCATCGTTGATATAGTCCTCCACATTGGTGGGAAGGCCGCGCCGGTCCAGCTGCTCCGCGTTCTGCAGAAAGCGCATCCAGCTTCCGGACAGACGCTTTCCGACGAAGCGGGATTCCTGCCAGACGGGTTTATCCGTCTTGGTGCCTGCTTCGCCCTGGAGCCGGGAGATGGCGCGCCGCAGCGCGGCCGTCGTCCGCCAGAGCGGCAGGAGACACTTGAACACGCCGATCAGCGTGACAATCGCAATCGCACCATAGACCAGGTAATCGGCAAGATCCGGCAGGATCGCAGTCACTTTCGATAAATCCGGCATATTCAAAACGCCTCCTGTACATCAAAGAATACAGGAGACATTATACCATCATATAAATGAAATGTAAACGAAAGAAAAAAGTAACAAAAACGAAAGAATTATGTCAGAGAACCCAGCACCTCGCCGACTTTGTCGCGAATCACCAGATCTGCTTCTCCGTCCATGGGGGTGGCGTCCCGGTTGATCAGCACCAGATGGCTGCCGCGGAAATACCGGATCAGCCCGGCGGCGGGATATACGGTCAGGCTCGTTCCGGCAACGATCAGGAGATCCGCTTTCGAAATGACGCCGACGGCCCCGGAAACCACGTCGTTGTCCAGCCCTTCTTCATAGAGCACCACATCCGGCTTGATCCTTCCGCCGCAGGAGCACAGCGGTACGGGATCCCGGCTGTCCCGGATGTATTCCGGAGAAAAGGATTTTCCGCAGGACTGACAGTAATTGCGGTGAATGCTGCCGTGCAGCTCGAATACCTTCCGGCTGCCGGCTGCCTGATGCAGCCCGTCGATGTTCTGGGTCACGATCCCGATGAGCTTTCCTTCCTTTTCCCATTGGGCCAGTTTGAGATGGGCGCGGTTCGGCTTCGCGTCCAGCGGCAGCATCTTGTCCCGGTAGAAACGGAAGAATTCCTCCGGCTTCCGGACAAAGAAGGTATGGGACAGCATCTCCTCCGGGGGATAATCATATTTCTGGTGATAGAGTCCGTCCACTCCGCGGAAATCGGGAATGCCGCTTTCTGTGGAGACGCCGGCGCCGCCGAAAAAGACGATCCGGGAGCTCTGATCCACCATCTGCTGCAACGCTTCGTAGGACATGGAATTCATCCTTTCCGTTCCTGCACACAGGTCTGAGTGAATGAAAACAAAAGGCTTATGCTTCCGGAGCGGAGGCCGGTGTCTGGGTCGGCGCGGGAGCGGGATCGGGCGCAGGCGCAGGAGCCGGTTCGGCGACCGGAACGGTGACGCTGGAGGGCAGGCGCTTTTTCAGCGCGGAATTCAGCAGGAAATAAACGGCCACATCCAGCGCGGTTTCCACCAGGAGCATGATGCCGATAATCGTTTCCTTCCGGTCTCCCAGGAAATCCGGGCGGAGCAGCGCGAGGATACCCAGCAGGACCGATACGCCGGCCATGATCAGCATGATCCACCAGCGGGCGACGCCGAGCATCTTTTCATCAATGGAGTACTGCACCTTCAGGAAGCTGCCGAAGAGCAGGGACAGCCCCCACAGAATCGGCAGCAGATCATTCACATAATCAGGATTGAAGGCCAGCAGAATGCCGGAGAGAACGCAGGCCAGCGCCAGCGCGAGGCGTGCCTCCGTGATGCGCCGGATGGGGGTGGACCGGAAGTAAAGCAGCCCCTCATAGAGGCCGACGCAGATCAGCAGGATGGCGAATACATAGGCGGCGATGGTCAGCGCGTTTTTCACGGTGATCAGCAGGATGCCGAAGACAACGAAAAAGATGATCGGGATGATCAGCGCGCGGATGCTCAGCAGCTCGGGATTTTTGGCATTCCGCTGCAGCTTGGCATAGTTTTTCACAGGGCACCAACTCCTTCCAGCAATCGATGAGAAATCTTTCCACATCCGCATGAAAAAATCCTGCCGGAATGCTTTTTTTCTGAAAAAAGGAACAAAGCATGCTTCTGAGTCGTATATAATACTGGATCCGCTGAGGGCGGGAAACGGATGAGCGCGTCCATGCGCATCCGCCCGCAAAATGTGGCAGGATTTGGATTTATGTGATATGATAATAAATTGGACGTACATATTTGCATGTGCGTTGGGTTCAGGGAGGATATGAAGAAGTTGAAACGGAACAGAGGGATTTGGAAGACCATCCTGCTGCCGGGTGCGATCGGGCTGATGTGCCTGGTCATGACCGGCGCTGCGATGGCTGAATCGGAAGCGGAGATCCCACCGCAGGAGGCTGCGGTGCAGGAAACGGCGGAAGCCGTCCAGCCGGTGCCGGACGCGGCGGCACCCGTCATTCCGCCGGAAAATCCGCCGGCGGATCCGCAGCCGGCGGCCGAGACGCCGGTTACGCCCCCGGAGGGAATGCCCCCGGCGGA
>CAMOYA010000009.1 GCA_946629635.1 uncultured Clostridia bacterium | reverse complement strand
GTCGGGTTGAAGCTGCGCTCCACGACCGCGCCGGTCATCACGTTCTTGATCTTGGTACGGACGAAGGCCGCGCCCTTGCCGGGCTTCACGTGCTGGAAGTCAACGATGTTCCAGACGCCGCCGTCCCACTCGATGGTAATGCCCTTTTTGAAATCTCCCGCTGTAATCATGGTTCCTACTCCTCCATCTTCTTTATATACTGTTCACAGTTCACAGAATCATCAGCTGCTTGTCCGCCGTGGTCAGCGGAACGCATCCGTTTTCCTTCACCAGGCAGGTATCCTCAATCCGCACACCGCCGATCCCGGGCAGGTAAACGCCCGGCTCCACGGTGATCACCACGCCCGCCCGGAGCACCTCGTGGCACGAAGGACTGAGCCGGGGTTCCTCATGGATATCGATGCCGACGGAATGGCCCAGTCCGTGACCGAAGCGGCCGGCATAGCCCCGGGCATCGATATAGTCCCGCGCCAGCTGATCGATCTCGAAGCAGTTCTTTCCGGCTGCCAGCGCATCCTCGCACATGGTCTGCGCCCGGAGAACCGTTTCATATACCCGCCGCATTTCATCCGACGGCTGGCCGAGGGCCACCGTCCGTGTCATATCGGCACAGTAGTTGCCCACCTTGGCGCCGAAATCCATGGTGATCATATCGCCGGACTGCAGCTTCCGGGAACCCGGAATCGCGTGCGGCAGGCTGCCGTTCTCGCCGGAGGCGATGATCGTGCTGAACGCCAGTGTTTCCGCGCCGAGGCGGTACATCGTGAAGTCCAGCTCGATCTGCAGTTCCTTCTCCGTGATACCGGGGCGGATCTTTGGCAGGATGGCCCGGAATGCCTCGGAGGTAATGTCGCACGCCTTGCGGATGGCCAGCACCTCATTCGGCGTCTTGATCTCGCGCAGCTTCTGCGGCGCCTTTTCCAGAGGACCGCAGGATACCTCGTCCCCCAGCTCCGCCTTGATCTTTTCAAACTGATCGACGGAAAGATAATTGGTTTCCAGCAGGACCTCGGAGATCTGATCCGCCCGGACCAGTTCGGAGAGGACCTGGGCGCCCGTTCTGTCCTTGCTGGTCATTTCGACCTGGAAGCCGGGGGCCTGGTGTTCCGCCTGCTCGGTGTAGCGGAAGTCCGTAATGATGACGCGGCGCGCCTGGGAGATATAGACCAGGCCTTCGCCGGAATACCCCTCCGTGAGATAGAACATATTGGAGGGATCGTGAACCGCTACGGCCGTGTGCGGACCGAGGCGCAGCAGTTCAGTGAGCCTTTCGGATGGTGTCATTTTGCCTCTTGCCTTTCTGTGCACCTGCAAAATGCAAGCACACCGTTGATAATGATACCATAAGGACGGGGATTTGAAAAGAAAAAAATGCTGAGCGTCAACCGCTCAGCAATTTTCCTTGGGTTGCTTATCCCAGTACCGCCTCGCCCATGGTGTCGGGATCACAGACGGCAGTGTGACGGATGGGGAGATCCTTCAGTGCACGAACCTGCTGCGGAATATCGATATGGATCAGATTGGAGATGCCTTCGCTGGCCCGGAACGGATCCTCTTCCCTTTCACCGGTGACGGCGCAGAGCACGTCCTGGGCGAACTTGAAGGGGCTGGCCGTGGAAACGAGCACGGTCGGTGTGTTGTCGTTGAACCTGATCCGATACTGGCGCAGCACGTGGCTGCCGACCGCCGTATGCGGATCCATCAGATAGCCGTCATGGAAGCGGCGGGAGATCTCCGCAGCGGTGTCCTTGTTGTCCGCGCAGTCACCCCAGAACATGCCCGCCAGCCAGTCGCGGCGCTGTTCGCCGACGGAGTAGCTGCCGCTGACAGAAAGCTGGTTCATCCAGGTGCGGATCAGCGCGCCGTCACGATCCGCCGCTTCGTACAGCAGGCGCTCCAGGTTCGAGGAAACGAGGATATCCATGCTGGGGCTCATCGTCTTGAAGAACGTCCGATGGGTCGTATAGATGCCGCTGTTGAAGAAGTCCGTCAGGACGTTATTCCGGTTGCTGGCGCAGATGAGCCGACCCACGGGCAGGCCCATGCAGCGGGCATAATACCCGGCCAGGATATTGCCGAAATTGCCCGTTGGCACGCAGAAATTGACCGGCTGGCCGACGGTCACCGCACCGGCATGCACCAGATCCGCATAGGCGGAGAAGTAATACACCACCTGGGGCACGAGGCGCCCCAGATTGATGCTGTTCGCGGAGGAGAGCACCTTGCCCTGATCAGCCATCTTCTGAATGAAGTCTTCCGATCCGAACAGTTTTTTGACGCCGGTCTGGGCATCGTCAAAGTTGCCCCGGACGGCAATGACCTTCGTGTTGCTGCCGCCGGTGGTCACCATCTGCAGCTTCTGGACATCGCTGACCCCGTCCAGCGGATAGAAGACGGCACAGCTGGTTCCCTCCACATCCCGGAAGCCTTCCAGGGCAGCCTTGCCGGTATCCCCGCTGGTGGCCACGAGAATGCAGATTTCCCGATCCTCCCGGTTCTTCCGGGCGGAGAGATGCATCAGATGCGGCAGGAGCTGCAGCGCCATATCCTTGAAGGCCAGGGTCGGTCCATGGAAAAGTTCCAGTGCCCATGTTGCCTCATCCAGCCGGTGAATCGGCGCAATGGCGGGATGGTCGAACTTGTCGGAGCGATAGGCCGCCCGGACCGCTTCCTCGATTTCAGGGATGCTGAAATCCTCCAGGAAAAGCTTCAGGATCTCCACCGCCCGCTTCTCATAGCTCATTTCCGCCAGCTCCGCCAGCTTTCCCGTTTCCACGATCGGGAACATGGCGGGCACGTAGAGTCCCCCATCCGGCGCGATTCCGCGAAGAATCGCCTGGCTGGCCGTCACAGCATGACCGCCGCGGGTAGATAAGAACGACATCAGGTTTCCCTCCCCTATCTGAATATGAAACAAAGAGGCACCGGTGGTATACCGATGCCTCGGGTATTACTGTCGGATACCTCAGGTAATCAAATCAAATACTGCTTATAGAAATCAGGCAGCTCTTCCGGATCCGCGCTCAGGCTCAGGACGAAATCCACCTTGTGCTTGGCACCCAGCTCCGCCAGGGTCTTCATCACGGGCTCCGTATCGGCCAGATCCTGATGGCACAGCTTCAGGAACGCATCGATGAACACGGTTCCGATATCAAAGTTGGAAGACAGCATACCGCAGAGGAAACCGATAAACATATCGACATTATGAACATGATAATCCTCGGCATTGATGAAGCGGACCTTGTGATCCACATCGAACATATACCGATTGTCATCATCCAGAAAAACTACATCATGAACCGCTTCCCGGGCGGTCGCGTTGGCCAGGTCAATCAGCCGCTTCGTTTTGCCGGAGCCCTTCTTGCCTGCAATTACCTGTATCATGGGAACACGCCTCCTTTATGGCTTTTTCGCTGGAATCATTATACGCTATTTTAGGCCTGTATGCAAACTCTTTTTCCGGAACGGGCGGAAGCGGTTGGAAAAGGCCGGAAGAGAAAGGACTCTCTCCCGGCCGGTTTCTTCCCGATCAGTTGTTTTCCGCGGTGGTTGACTCCGTGCCGCTGAAGTTCAGCACAGGGATGGTGGCGTTGCCTTCGCCGGACATGAAGGTGGGGAGCTTGCCGTCCCAGGCCTTGATCTCGTTGAAGCGGATCAGGCCGTCCGTCAGGGATTCGGCGATCATCTTGTTGGCTTCGGCTTCCGCTTCGCTGCGAACCTTCACCGCGTAGGCATCCGCATCCGCGTTGATCTTGGCCACGTTGGCCGCAGCTTCCGCGTTGATGCGCTGCCGTTCCGCCTGCTGCTGGGTTTCCATGGTCTGCTGGGACTGCTCAATCTCCGCCTGCAGCTTCCGCTGAGCGGCCACCTGCTTCGCTTCCACCGCGTCGGTGAAGGCATCGGTGAAGTCGATGTTTTCGATCGCCAGGCTGATCACGTTGATCCCGTAATCCTTCAGCTCATCATACAGGCCATCCCGGATCGACTCGCTGAGCTTCTGACGGTTCGCCACGAGGTTTTCCGCCGTATACTTGCTGAAGACGCCCTTGGTGATCTCCAGCATCCGGGGATAGACCAGCTTGTTGAAATAGTCCGTGCCGACTTCCTTGAACAGGTTCATGGCAGTCGCCTTGTTGATGGCGTAGTTGATGCTGCCGGTGATATTGACCTGCTGGATATCGCTGGAGAAGGCTTCCGTGGTGAAGCTGCTCTTCTGCTCCCGGTTGTCCATGGCAATGATCCGCTGGAAGGGGCTCTTGAAATGCAGACCGGCTTCCAGGGTCACATCCTCCACCTTGCCGAAGGTGGTGACGATGCCGGTATAGCCCGTTTCCACCGTCGCGGTGCAGGTTGTCGCAATGATGATGACGACCACCAGCGCGACGATCCCGATGATTAAACCTTTCTTCATGACTTCTTTCTCCTTTCGCGGCCTTCAGGGAGGCCATGTCCCGTCCCGGGGCGGTTCCCCCGGATCACGCGGGTATTATAACAAGAGCGGGTATTTTCCGTAAACGGCTGTTTCCGAAAAATACCCGCTCATAATTTTCTTTTTATCTCCGGGTGCCGCGGAAGAAGAGGGCGATGGTTCCGGGGCCGGAATGGGCGCCGATGACGGAGCCGATCCCGGTGATCAGGGTGACCTTGTGATTCGTTTCCTTCTCGATGATGGCCTTCAGCGTCTCCGCATCCTCCAGGCTGTCGCCATGGGAGATGAAGATCGGCGTATCATCGTAAATCGTCTTCTGCAGCATTTCCGCCATGGTGCGGAGGGACTTCTTGCGGCCGTGAACCTGGGTGATCTTGATCAGCTTTCCCTCGTCATCCACGTGCAGAACGGGCTTCACGTTCAGCGCCGTACCCAGCAGGGCTGTTGCCGCGCTGATGCGTCCGCCGCGCTTTAAATATTTCAGGTCCTCAACGGTGAACCAGTGGCACAGATGCAGCTTGTCCGCCTCAATGGCATCGGCATTCTCGTCCAGCGTCATTCCCTTCTCACGGTTCAGCACGGAGAGGTAGACCATCAGGCCCTCCCCCGCGGATGCCGCCAGGGTATCCACCACGCGGATTTTCCGGTCCGGATAGCGGCGCGACAGCTCCTCTGCCGCATTCCGGCCATGTTCATAGGTGATGCTCAGGCCGCTGGAGAAGGCCAGATACAGGATATCCTTTCCTTCCTGCAGCACCGGCTCAAAGGATTTGAAATAGACATCCTCATTCAGGCTGGATGTTTTGGCGATCCGCCCGGCGCGCATTTCCTCGTAGAACTCGTGATTGTCCTGATCATGATCCAGCTTCCCGACGCCGTCATCCGTGAACAGATAGGGCATGCAGATGAGCTCCACACCCCACTCCCGAAGCTTGTCCGGCAGAATATCACAGGCTGAATCCGTAAACATCACATAGCTGCACGCCATTCCATTTTCCTCCTCGTGCTTCTTCAGTGAACAAAACGCAACAGGATTTATACCACATTTTCCCGAAGCATGTCAATCCGCGCCATGGACATCTTCCCGCTCCGGGCCCTCCGTTTCCGCCGCTTTTCCGGGGTTCTGCGGCGCAAAATAATGCTCCGCGGCATAGGAAAAATGATCCTCGAACCGGGCGATGGCCTCCCGGACCTCCTTCTTCGCCGGGAAGAAGATATCGTAGGCATGGAACCAGTCCGGATATACGTCCACTTCCGCCTCGACGCCGGCTTCCTGCAGGCGGCGGACGTAATCCACCGTTTCCTGATAGAACGGTTCGATATCCCCGACATAGGTATAGCAGGGCGGCAGGCCCCGCAGATCCCGCCGGCGGGCCGGCGCGGCATAGCTGGGAACGAGCTCCGTTCCCCAGGCGGAGCGAAGATACCTTTTCCACGCCTTGTGGTTCCGCTTCGTGTTCCAGTTCTTCGCGTGGTTATCCCGGGAGGATTCCGTATCCCGATCGTCCAGCATCGGGTAGATGGGCATCTGGAAGGCGATATTCACCTCGCCCCGGTCGTGGGCCAGCATGCACAGGGCTGCCGCCATCCCGCCGCCGGCGCTCTCCCCGCCGACCATAATCTGGTCATCCCGAACGCCCAGCTCCTCCGCGTGCTCCTTCAGATACAAAAGCGCGCCGTAGCAGTCATGAAGCGCCGCCGGATAAGGCGCTTTCCGCGAGAGGCGATAGTCCGGCGCCACCAGCACCGCCCCGTGACGGACGACCAGGGACAGCGCCCGGGTGACATAAACGTCCCTCGAGGAACCGGACTGATACCCGCCGCCGTGAATCCACAGGACGCCCGGTGCTTTCCGGTCTTCCGTTTCCGTCAGCGGTCGGAAAATCCTGATTTTGATCCGGTGGGTTCCCACGGTGATTTTGCGTTTCTCCACGTGGAATGGGAGTTTGGGCATTTTGCGAGTACCTCTTCATTTTCGATGATCGTAAAATATGCTGCGCCGCTGAGCAGCGCAGCATCGGAATCAAAAGAGTTTCCTGGAGTTTAGATCAGGTCCGCGATATCGGTGTTCGCACCGCGGAGAAGCACCTTGGCGCCCTGGGCGGCTTCGGAGGAATCCGCATGGGCCAGCAGCCACTTGTTGGACGCCCAGAGGATTTCATCCTCCGCATTCCTGACTTCGATCTCCGGCTTGTCAAGGTTCGTGCCCTTCGGCAGGACGACGATGACCTTGAAGCCTTCACCCTTTTTCGCGTTGCAGGGAGCATAGTGCAGGGTGGTGGCATAGACTTCGACGAGGACGCCGGCGGGGCACCTGTAGGCGACCACCTTGTCGGTGTCCAGGACGCCGTCCACCAGGTCTTCGCGCTTGGCCAGCAGCAGGATGAAGTCCTTCGTGCCCACATTCAGCTCGCTGTCCCGGTGATACTCCAGGCAGTTCAGCTTCGTGTTGTGGCCGTTGCACCAGCCGATCTGGATCGGCATGCCGCCGTAGGCGTTGTTCCGGAGCTCCTTTTCGATCGGAAGCGCCATCAGCTCCGGCTGTTCCGGCACGTAGGCCGTGCCTTCCGGCAGCGGAGTGACGCGGTCCAGGGTTTCGAGCAGTTCCTTCACGTCGTAGCCGGGAAGGATCTGTCCGTAGTTCTGGAAGGATGGGTCGGTGACGGGTAGGATTTTCATGCTTGTGTACCTCCAATATAAAAATTTAAAAATTCTTCGTCAGATCATAGCGTTCATAGAACTCCCGCCGGTAGTCCAGCAGGCGATCCTCCGCGATCGCTTCCCGGATCTCCTCCATCATGTGGATCAGGAAACGAAGGTTGTGGATCGAAGCCAGGCGGCCCGCCGTGATCTCCTTCGCATTGAACAGATGCCGGATGTATGCCCGGGTAAAGTTCCGGCAGGCGTAACAGTCGCACTGATCATCCAGCGGCGTGAAGTCCCGTGCATATTTGCCGTTCTTGACAACAACGCGTCCGCGGCTGGTCAGCACGGAACCGTTCCGTGCGATCCGGGTGGCCAGAACACAGTCGAACATGTCCACGCCGCGGATCACCCCTTCGATGAAGCAGTCCGGTGTGCCGACGCCCATCAGATAGCGGGGTTTTTCCGCCGGCATGTACGGCATGATCTCATCGAGCATCTCATACATCACCGGCTTGGGTTCGCCGACGCTGAGTCCGCCGATCCCGTAGCCGATGAAATCCATGTCCCGGAGGGCCCTGGCGCTCTCCACCCGCAGGTCCTTGTAGAAGGCTCCCTGCACGATGCCGAAGAGCGCCTGATCCTCCCGGGTGTGATACGCCTTGCAGCGCTCCGCCCAGCGGTGGGTCCGCTCCATGGCGTCCTTCGCCGTTTCCCAGTCGCAGGGATAGGGAGAGCATACGTCGAACGCCATGGCGATATCGGAACCCAGCGCTTCCTGGATCTGCATGGATTCCTCCGGGCCGATGAACTGCTTCGAGCCATCCAGATGGCTGCGGAAGGTAACGCCTTCCTCCCGGATTTTGCGGATGCCCGCCAGGGAGAAGACCTGGAAGCCGCCGCTGTCCGTCAGGATGGGCTTATCCCAGCCCATGAAGGCATGAAGTCCGCCGGCTTCGCGGATCAGATCCTCCCCGGGGCGAAGATGCAGGTGATATGTGTTGCTGAGGAGGATTTTCGTCCCGATTTCCTCCATTTCCCGCGGCGTCATGGCCTTGACGCAGGCGCTGGTGCCCACCGGCATGTAGATGGGGGTGGGGATGTCGCCGTGGGGGGTGTGAAGGACGCCCAGGCGGGCGCCGGACTGCTTGCATATGTGGGTGACTTCGTATGAAAACAGTTTGCTCAAATGATTTATCTCCTGTTATTCTTCGCCCTCATCCCCTGACCCCTTCTCCCATGATGATACTGGGTTCGGGGTGTTGATTGACTGAATGGGAGAAGGGGAACTTTATTTGGGTGTGGGGGCTTCGCCCCCACGGCCCCTTTGCCGCTGTGTCGCGGGTGATCCTTCACTGCGCTCAGGATGAGAACGCCAGGTGGAACGGACAGGCCTTCACTGCGTTCAGTCCATTTTCAGCCGGACATCAAAGGAGCTCGTCCACCTTGATGGGCGGGAATTTGTCGAATTCCTCGAGCTTCTGGACGACCTCCTCCCGGATGTGGATCTGCTCCGGCTCGCGCTTTTCATCCAGATCCTCGGGAATTGTCAGCAGGTCCGCGTAGAGGTTCCAGACATTGCCGTCCGGCATGGAATGGAATCTCATCTTTTCCCGGGTGACGGGATGAATAAAGGTCAGCCGGTATCCCCAGAGGGCGATCTGCTGGCCCGGGATCCCATTCCCGTAGCGGTTGTCCCCCCACAGCGGATGGCCGGCAGCGCACATCTGGGCGCGGATCTGATGCTTCCGGCCCGTTTCCAGCCGGATGCCGCAGAGGCTCGTTCCGTCCCGGCGGTCGATGCAGCGGCCATGCAGGATGGCCAGCTTTGCGCCCTTCTCGTCCGCCTCGCAGACGACCTCCCGGTTCCGGACTGGATCGTGAATCAGGTAATCGGTCAGGGTAAAACGGTCCTCCGTCTCCCCCATCGCAACACACAGGTATTCCCGACCCATCTGATGCTCCCGCATCTGGGCGGAAAGACGGGCGGCCGCCTTGCTGGTGCGGGCAAAGACCATCAGGCCGCCGACGGGCCGGTCCAGCCGATGAACCAGGCCCAGATAAACATTTCCGGGCTTATGATACTTTTCCCGGATGTATTCCTTCAGCACGGTGAGCAGATCGGAATCTCCGGTCTCATCCGCCTGGGAGAGCATATTCGGAGGCTTGACCGCCACGAGCACATGGTTATCCTCGTACAGGACGTCAACCACGCTGCCACCTCCCGCTGGCGCCGCAGGGCAGCACGCCGCCGGTGGTTACCGGCAGGCAGAGCTCCTGGCTGTCCACGGTGCCGCCAAAGCGGCGGGACACGCACTTGCCGAGCATGTTGCTGAGCACGCTGGCCTGGAATCCGGTCGTATAGCTGTTGATCAGGAAAAACAGCGGGCGGTCGCTGAGCACGCGGGCGCAGGTGTCCACCAGGCCGAAAAGCTCATTTTCCAGCTTCCAGACCTCCCCTGTCGGGCCCCGGCCGTAGCTGGGCGGATCCATCAGAATGCCGTCGTAGGTGTTGCCCCGACGGATCTCCCGCTGCACGAAGCGCAGCGCATCCTCCACGATCCAGCGGAAGGAGCTTTCCGGCAGACCGTTCAGTTCCCGGTTCTCCTTCGCCCATGCCACCATGCCCTTCGCCGCGTCGACGTGGGTAACGTGCGCTCCGGCGGAGGCACATGCCAGCGTGGCGCCGCCGGTGTAGCCGAAGAGGTTCAGGACCTTTACGTCCTTGCGGCCGGAGGAGCGGATCAGGCTGCTCATCCAGTTCCAGTTCGCCGCCTGTTCCGGGAAAAGGCCGGTGTGCTTGAAGCCCGTCGGCCGGACGTAGAAGGACAGGTTCTGGTGACGGACGATCCAGCGGTCCGGCAGCTTTTCGAGGAATTCCCATTCCCCGCCGCCGCGGTCGCTGCGGTGATAGTGGGCCTGGGCCTTCCGCCACAGGCTTTCATCTCCCCGGGGCCAGATGGTCTGAGGGTCCGGCCGGCGGAGAATGATGTCGGACCAGCGTTCGAGTTTTTCGCCTTCTCCGGTGTCGATCACTTCGTAGTCTGTCCAGGTATCACATAAAAACATGAAATGCTCCTTGTAACCTGCTCGCAAAAATATCCTTCGTGAACAACTCATGCACCGTAAGGTTCATCCGGTCTTTCCAGGGCAGGGCCACACGTTGGCCCTGCGCCCATGAACCTTCGGTCGTCATCTGTTATATTACAATACAATTCTCCGACTGCTGCCTATGGTTCTTTATCTTCAACGAGCATATCCGCATTCTGCCTGATCAGGGCTTCGACGACTTCCTGGCAGTAGAGACGGTCGAGGCCGGACAGGGCGGGATCGGTTTCCACGTACTCCCGGACGGCACCCATGTCGCCTGCCGCGGCGCGGGCCGCCAGGCGATTTGCCTCGTCCACCTCCGCCAGGATCTCCGCCAGCGCCTCCGGCACGCGGACCGGTTCCGTCGCGTCCTTCCCGTTTTCCAGGCGCAGCTCCGTCTCGATCACGGCATCGGGCGACAGCTGGGGCATCGTGCCCCCGTTTCGCCGGGTCACCGCCGGAATCGCATCATCCTTTCCGTTCAGGACGGAAAGCGCCAGGCGGATCGGCCGGATCGGCGGAGCCTTGGAGAGGAGCAGAAGCTGCGCCATGGCGCCCTCCTGGGCTTCCGCCCCCTGCTGCCGAACGGTGTTCATATACAGGATCCGCTCCTTGCGTTTTTCCACCGTCTCGCCGAATTCCGGTTTTTCCTCCGGAATGAAATCCGGCTGGGCCGGGAGAAACTCCGCATGGTCCGTCACGTCTCCGGCCGGGATCGCATCCCACCAGGCGAGCCATCTCTTCGCGAGATTCCCCAGCTCGCCGTCCCTGGCCGCCTGCCTGAGCTTTGGCATCAGGTCGCTCTTTCCGTCCCGGATCTCCGTCAGGAAAGCGAAACCGGGCAGGCCGGCGGTGGATGCCCGCAGGCGCTCCGGCGAAATCTGAAGCCGCTTGGCGTAAGTCTCCGCGCCGTTGGCGCCCTTCATGGGCGTGCGGCCCATGGCAAGGCAGCGGTATCCCCTGTTCAGAAACATTCCGGTCGTCCGGGCCAGCGGCTGGCCAAGATTGACGACCATCGCATCCGGGCAGGCCGCATCCATGGCATCGCACAGGGAAAGAACCGCCTTTCCCGCGCGCATGGCATGGAGCAGGCCCTCGATTCCGCCGTTGACCCGTGCCTGGTCCGTCAGTCCCGGATCATCCTCCTGGTCGCTTTCCAGGGCGGACCGGTCCATGAAGAAGCGGCTGGCCGCCTGCGGATCGCCGGCGTAAATCACGCAGTCGGCATCCTGCAGGGCTTCCTGCCGGTGGCCGGTAACGGTCATTCCGCCGCCGAGACCGGCCCGGCGGAAGATGGCGTCCGCATAGCCCTGCAGGACCTCCTGCATGGCCGGATTGCCTTCCTCCAGGAAGAGCGTTGCGTCCTTCTGCTTCGCAGCGAAGAGAAGGTCCGCCAATAAGGCGGGCAGGAGCATGGGGATGTCCTGCCCGATGAATGTGATTTTCATCTTCAGTTTTTCCGGACGGCGAGGGTCGCCTTCCTGCCGTTGATGTCCCATTCCTTCGCGATGAAGGTCTCGTCGGCGGCAGCGCGGTCGAGGCTGACGGCGAGCGTGGTGCGGGTGATCATATCCCGGAAAGCTTCCACCGCGGCAGCCAGCTCCTCGTCGCCCTCGAAGGCCACGTGGATCCGGTCCGTCACCTCAAAGCCGGCTTCCTTGCGCATGGTCTGCAGCTTGGAAATCACCTCGCGGGCATAGCCCTCGTGGATCAGTTCCTCCGTCAGATTCGTATCCAGCACGACGGTCACGCCCCGGTCCTCCGCGGCGGTGAATCCCGTCTTCTGCATCGGCTCGGTCAGCACGTCCGCCTTGTCCAGGGTGACGAGCGTATCGTCAATCGTAAAGGAGACCTGCTCGCCCCGGTTGAAGGCATCCACCACGTCGTTTCCGTCCATTTCGCCCAGATGCTGGCCGATTTTGCCCAGAAGCTTGCCATACTTCGGGCCGAGGGTCCGCATCTGCGGCTTGAGCTTATAGGTCGTAAATGCCCGGGCGTCCTCGGTAAAGATCACCTCGCGGACGTTCAGCTCGTCGCGGCACAGATCCTTATAGGCCTCGTCGAAGGAAGCGCCCTTGACATACAGCCGGTCCAGGGGCTGGCGCACCTTCATGTTCGCGGTGTTCCGGCAGGCGCGGCCGAGCTGGATGACCTCCAGCAGCGCATCCATCTGCTTCTCCATATCCGGATCGACAGCGGCCCGATCGCTGACCGGGAAATCACACAGGTGTACGCTCTCCACGGCGCCGGGCACATTGTTGACCACCAGGTTCTGATAGATTTCCTCCGCCAGGAAGGGGATGAATGGCGCACTCAGCTTGCTCAGCGTCACCAGCACATGATACAGCGTGGCAAAGGCGGCTTCCTTGTCGCCGGCCATGCCCTTGCCCCAGAACCGTTCGCGGCCGCGGCGGACATACCAGTTGCTCAGGTCGTCCACGAAAGCCGCCAGCGCGTTGGCGCTCTCGGTGACCTTGTACTCCGCCAGATCGCCGTCCACCTCATCGATCAGGGTGTTCAGCTTGCTGAGGATCCAGCGGTCCATCAGGGTCTTTTCCACCTTGTCCAGCGGATGAGCGCAGGGATCAAAGCCGTCGATCTGGGCATACATGGCGAAGAAGGCGTATGTATTCTGCAGCGTGGCCAGGAATTTGCGCTGTCCCTCCTGCACGGCTTCCTCCGAGAAGCGGCTGGGCAGCCACGGCGCGCTGGTCGTATAGAAGTACCAGCGGAGCGCGTCGGCACCGAACTTGTCCAGCATCGTGAAGGGATCCACCACGTTGCCCAGATGCTTGGACATCTTGCGTCCCTCCGCGTCCTGCACATGGCCCAGCACGATGCAGTTTTTGAAGGGGGCCCGGTCAAAGAGCAGGGTGGAGATGGCCTCCAGGGTATAGAACCAGCCGCGGGTCTGGTCAATGGCTTCGGAGATAAAGTCAGCGGGGAAGTTCGCCTCAAACTCCTCCCTGTGTTCGAAGGGATAATGCCACTGGGCAAAGGGCATGGAGCCGGAATCGTACCAGCAGTCGATGACTTCCTTCACGCGGTGCATCTCGCCGCCGCATTCGGGGCAGCGGATCGTGACCGCGTCAATGAAGGGGCGGTGCAGCTCCAGATCCGGACCTGGATCGGTAATCGCCATCTCCCGCAACTCCGCCCGGGAGCCGATCACGTGCATATGGCCCTTTTCGCACTTCCAGACGGGCAGGGGCGTGCCCCAGTACCGCTCGCGGCTCAGGCCCCAGTCGATCACGTTCTCCAGGAAGTTGCCCATGCGGCCTTCCTTGATGTTGTCCGGCATCCAGTTCACCGTGCGGTTGTTGCGGACCAGATTGTCCCGCAGGGCCGTCATCCGGATGAACCAGGTCGGCCGGGCGTAATACAGCAGCGGCGTGTCGCAGCGCCAGCAGAACGGATAGTCATGGGCAAAGGGCACCGCGGCAAACAGCAGGCCGCGCTCCTTCAGATCCTTCAGGATCAGCGGATCGGCATCCTTGACGAAGAGGCCGGCGAAAGCCGTATCCGCCTCGAATTTGCCCTGGGTGTCCACCAGGTTGATGAAGGGCACGCCGTTCTCCCGGCAGACCCGGTTGTCGTCCTCACCGTAGGCCGGAGCGATATGCACGATGCCGGAGCCGTCCTCCATGGTGACATAGTCATCGCAGACGACGAACCAGGCCTTTCCGTCCGGCTCGCGGAAGCGGAACAGCGGCTCATACTCCATGCCCCTCAGCTGTTCTCCGGGGAACGTCTCAACGATCTCCGTTTCCTGGCCGTCGAACACCTTCTCCACCAGCGCACGGGCCATGATATAGGTCTTCCCGTCCGCCTTCAGGCGGCAGTAGGTCTCATGCGCGTTGACGCACAGGGCCAGGTTGCTGGGCAGGGTCCATGGCGTGGTCGTCCAGGCGAGCAGGAAGGTATTCTCCTCCCCCTTCACCGGGAAGCGGACGAAAGCGGATGTTTCCTTCACGTTCTTGTATCCCTGGGCCACTTCATGGCTGGACAGGGCCGTTCCGCAGCGGGGGCAGTAAGGCACGATCTTGTGGCCCTGATAGAGCAGGCCTTTTTCATGGATCTGCTTCAGGCTCCACCATTCGCTCTCGATATAGTCATTGTCATAGGTGATATAGGGATGCTCCATGTCGACCCAGTATCCCACCTGGTCGGACATCTTTTCCCACTCGTGCAGATACTTCCAGACGCTCTTCTTGCATTCGCCGATGAAGGGTTCAATGCCGTACTGCTCGATCTGGGGCTTCCCGTCCAGCCCGAGGCTCTTTTCCACCTCCAGCTCCACCGGCAGCCCGTGGGTATCCCAGCCGGCCTTGCGCAGCACGCTCTTTCCCTTCATGGTCTGATACCGCGGGATCAGATCCTTGATGACCCGCGTCTCGATATGCCCGATATGCGGCTTGCCGTTGGCAGTGGGCGGCCCGTCGAAGAAGGTGAACCGCTCCGATCCGTCCCGGTGATGGAAGGATTTGCGGATGATGTCCCTGTCCTTCCACATTTTGGCGACTTCCTTTTCCCGGGCGACAAAGTTCATATCCGTGGCGACTTTCGTGTACATGTTGCTTTTCTCCTTCTGAGCATTTTCCAGATAATAGTAATTCTTCTTCTGATGAAATGATTCCTGCTTATTCCGTACGAAGGGCGACGACGGGATCCTTCTTCGCGGCGATCCGGGACGGGATGATCCCGGCAATCAGGGTCAGGACCATGGAGATGGCCACCAGGATCAGCCCCGCCAGCGGCGGAAGCACCGCCCGCACGCCGATCCCGGTCAGCGACTCCAGAACGATGTTGATCACGATGATCAGCAGCATCGTCACCAGGATGCCGAGAAGGCCCGCGGTAAAGCCGACGATCAGGGTTTCCGCGTTGAACACGCGGGAGATGTCCCTCCGGCTGGCACCGATGGCCCGCAGGATGCCGATCTCCTTCGTGCGTTCCAGAACGCTGATATAGGTGATGATCCCGATCATGATCGAGGAAACCACCAGGCTGATGGCCACGAAGGCGATCAGCACATAGCTGATGGCGTCCACAATCGTGGTGACCGAAGACATCATCAGGCCGACCACGTCCGTATAGCGGATCTTCTGTTCATCCGGCACGGAATCGTTGTAGGCGCTGATCAGGTTCGATATCTTCTCCTTGGATTCAAAATCCCTCGGATAGATCAGGATTTCGGACGGCTCATCCGGGCTGGAAACGCCCAGCTTCTTCAGGTTGTCCTCCAGGGAGTTCTCGCTGAGCATCATGGACCCCTGCTGCACGAACTGCATCAGCAGATCCTTCGTCAGCAGCGGCTTGTAGGCATCGGGGATCAGTCCCTGGGGAATGAACCCTTTTTCCTCCATCAGGTTCAGGAACTCCGGCACCTCCATGGTGTCCAGCAGGGCCAGCGCGTCCATGGCGCCGCTGGCGAAGGGCTGGCCGGTAAACACGTCCCGGTTGGGACTGGCCTGCTGCTCCTTCACGATTTCGCTTTCCGCCACCTGGCGGAGGAGTTCATCCATCAGTTCCCGGCGGAATCCTATGGACCCGCCGATGGAGGTCGCCACCGCGCCAGGCGCCGGCCGGATAATCCCGACGATCTTCAGTTCCGTCGCGCTCTTCAGCCGGTTCATCATGTATGCCGCGTCCCCGCTGCGATCCTTCCACACGCCGCTGCTCTTCTCATACCGCTCGGAAACCGGCAGCATGCGAAGCTGGATGCCCATCAGCTCCTCGTAGGAGAACTCCATGCTTTCGCTTTCGATGGGTTCGCCCCGCATCAGGGCGCTGAAGGTGCCCTTCAGCTCGCTCTGGTCTTTCAGGCCCAGGGAGTACAGCGCATAATCGTTCAGCTCGTTCCGGCTGTTGAGGATCAGCACCACTTCGTTCATGGCCTCCGGCATCCGCCCGGTCACCACCTCGTACTGACTCTTCAGCAGCTCCGGATTGTCCATCAGCTGTTCAAACACGTTCATCCGGCGCATGAAGGTGTCCATCATCGTCTGCTGCATGCCGCCCGCGGAGGCGCCCATGCTCATAAGATCCATCATGCCGGTGGCTTCCAGGGTGGTGGAAGGATTGACCTGCACCGGCGCGTCTCCGTCCACCCGGTAGACCAGCAGCGGCGATGAATATTCATACTCGATGCCGGTGACCAGCTTCTGCACCCCGTTGGCGGGATCCTCCAGCCATTTTTTGAACGGCACGAGGTCATTTTCCTCGATGCCGGACATCCAGGCACTCATGATCTGCGTCATGCGCCCGCCGGAGTACACCTTCCCGTCCGGGTGGCTTTCGCCGCCCGTATCCACATCCATCAGGCCGGACAGGGCGCCGGTCATGTCGTATGTCCGCTCCTGAATCTCGATCGGATAGGATGACAGCGTATCCCGCTGCACCCGGTTGATGAACTCGTTCACGCCGTTGGAAAGGCTCAGGATCAGCGCGATGCCGATGATGCCGATCGAGCCGGCAAAGGCGGTCAGGATCGTCCGCCCCTTCTTGGTCAGCAGGTTGTTCAGGCTCAGGCCGAGCGCAGTCAGGAAGCTCATGGATGTCTTCCGTCCGGGGTCGGCATCGTTCTCCGCTGTGTTCCCGGCAGGCTTTTCCTCCCGGGTGTCGCTGATCACCTTCCCGTCCAGCAGGCGGATCGTCCGCGTCGCGTATTGCTCCGCCAGTTCCGGGTTGTGGGTGACCATGATGACCAGCTTATCCCGCGAGATCTCCCGCAGGATATCCATCACCTGGATGCTGGTCTCGCTGTCCAGCGCGCCGGTGGGCTCGTCCGCCAGCAGAATGTCCGGATTGTTGACCAGGGCGCGCGCGATCGCCACGCGCTGCATCTGGCCGCCGCTCATCTCGTTGGGCTTCTTCTTCAGCTGGTCCCCCAGGCCGACCTTTTCGAGCGCCTCCACGGCGCGGCGGCGGCGCTCCTCCCGGCTGACGCCGGACAGGGTCAGCGCCAGTTCCACATTGGAAAGCACCGTCTGATGCGGGATCAGGTTATAGCTCTGAAACACAAAGCCGACGGAATGGTTCCGGTAGGTATCCCAGTCGCGCTCGCGGAACTCCTTCGTGCTCCGCCCGTTGATGATCAGATCGCCCTCCGTATACTGGTCCAGGCCGCCGATAATATTCAGCAGCGTCGTCTTTCCGCAGCCGGAAGGGCCGAGCACGGCAGCAAATTCGCTTGAGCCAAACTCCAGGTCGACCCCTCTGAGGGCTTCGACCTTCATCTCTCCCGCAGCGTAGTCTTTCGTGATTCCTCTCAGCGTCAGCATATCGCGCCTCCTTCCTTCAATCGCATATCAGCTAGTTATTGTACCACAGTCATGGTCCGGGTTCAATTGATTTCTTTTCCGTTCCGGGTTTCGGCCGTCCTGCGCGGAAAAGGCGTCCTCTGTCTGAAATGAACCGTTTTTTCCAATTCCTTTTTTCTCCGCGCGGGCAGCGTTGAAATCATTCGGATTCCATGGTAAAATATTATGTCTGAAGGCGAAGATGCAAAGAAATCAGGAGAGCAAAATGGCCGGAACGAATGATGCACTGTTTTCCCTTCGCGGGAAGCGACTGATCCTGATCGCGGAGGATGAGGAAATCAACCGCGCCCTGCTGGAGAACATTCTGGAGCCAGAATACGAGACGATTGCCGCGGAAAACGGGCAGCAGGCCATGGAGAAGCTGATCGCCAATCCCGGGCTCGTGTCCCTGGTGCTGCTGGATCTGAACATGCCCGGCATGGGCGGGCTGGAGGTGCTCCGCCGCATGCGGGAGGATCCGGATCTGAGTCAGGTGCCCGTCATCGTGCTGACCGCCGAGTCCGATTCCGAGGTACAGAGCCTGAACCTGGGCGCCGTCGATTTCATTCCCAAGCCCTATCCCCAGCCGGATGTGATCCTGGCCCGCGTGCGAAGAACGATTGAGCTTTCCGAAAGCCGAAAGATCATTTCCTTCACGGAACGGGATCCGCTGACCGGGCTGCTGAACCCCGATTATTTCTACCGGTACGCAGAGCGGTATGACCAGCTCCACCCCGATGAAGAAATGGATGCCATCGTCCTGGACATTTATCACTTTCACCTGCTGAACGAACGCTTTGGCCGTGCCCGAGGAGATGAGATTCTTCAGAGAACCGCCGACAGCATCCTCTCGGCAGTCCGTCCCCTGGGCGGGTTTGCCGCCCGAAGAGGCGGGGACACCTTTCTGATCTACTGTCCGGGCGGCACGGATTACGGAAAGCTGCTGCAGTCCATCTGCCGGCATTCGGAGCAGGACGCCGGCGAACGGCTGCGGATGCGAATGGGTGTCTTTCAGCGGGCGGACAAGTCCGTGGAAATGGCCCACCGGTTTGACCGGGCCAAGATGGCTGCGGATACGGTGCGCGGCCAGGTGACCAACAATATCGCCATGTATGATGACCGGATGCGCGAGCGGGAGCTGTACGCGGAGCGCCTGATCGATGATTTCCCCCGGGCCATCGCGGAGAACCAGTTCCGGGTTTTCTACCAGCCCAAGTATGACATCCGTCCGGATCAGCCGAAGCTTTCCAGCGCGGAGGCGCTGGTGCGGTGGAATCATCCGGAGCTCGGCATGGTCCGTCCGGATCAGTTCATTCCCCTCTTCGAGGAGAACGGCCTGGTGGAGGAGCTGGACCGGTATGTGTGGCGCACCGCTGCGCGGCAGATCCGCTCCTGGCGGGAAAAGTTCGGGAGGACGCTGCCCGTATCCGTCAATGTTTCCCGGATCGACCTGTATGATCCGAAGCTGACGGATCGGCTGAACGCGCTGCGGGAGGAAAACGGGCTCGGGCCCGATGACCTGCTGCTGGAGATCACCGAGTCCGCCTATACCGGGGATTCGGACCATGCACTGGCGGTCATCCACGAGCTTCGGGAGATGGGCTTCCGGATCGAGGTGGACGATTTCGGCAGCGGCTATTCCTCGCTGAACATGATCTCAACCCTGCCCATCGACGTGCTGAAGCTGGACATGGCCTTTATCCGCAGCGCGTTCCGTGAAGGCGGGGATACGCGGATGCTCGAGATCATGATCGATATCGCCCGTGCGCTGAACGTACCGGTCATCGCCGAGGGCGTGGAGACGGAAGAGCAGATGAAGGCGCTTCGCGCCATCGGATGCGACATTGTACAGGGTTACTATTTCTCCCGGCCCGTGCCGCCGGAGGAGTTTGAAGCCTTTATTGTTCAGGGTGAAAGAGGAGATGAATCAGAATGCTGACGCTGCAGGAACTGCGGGATTTCGGCGCCGATGTCGACACCGGGCTGACCCGCTGCATGAACAACGAGGCCTTTTATCTGAAGATGGTCCGGAAAATGATTGATACCACCAGCCTGAGCGAACTGAAGGACGCGCTTGTCGCCCGCGATCTGGCAAAGGCATTCGAGCTGTGCCACGGGATGAAGGGCGTGGCGGGCAATCTTTCGCTGACGCCGGTCTATCTGACGGTCAACGAGATGACCGAGCTGCTCCGCAGCCGGACGGACACGGATTACGGCCCGTATATGGAAAGGCTGGAAACTGCGCTGAAGCAGCTCAAACAGCTGGCGGAGTGATTCCGATGCCCATCGGCGCAGGGCCCGGTACGGGCTTGCGCTGGATTGATAGAAAAAAGCCCTGCCGGGAACAGGATGATTCCCGACAGGGCTTTTTATACCAATTCATCAGGCGATCTTCTTATAGATGACCATTTCCGTCATCTGGCCGCGGATGGCAACCTTCACCTCGTCCGCCACATGGCTGACGACGGATTTCTCCATCTGATCCCAGGCTTCCAGCGCGTTCTTGTCCTGGTTCTGTACGCGCGGAGCGAGTTCTTCCTGGTACCGCGACATGGACCATTCCCAGTCCAGAGACGGGGTTCCGGAATAGTGCTCATACATATCCGGCATCATCAGGGGACTGGAAACCGCCGCCACATCCTCATCGGCACTGCGGTCAAAGAAATCGCGCAGCCATCCCATCAGGCCCCTGGCGGATTCGTTCTTCCCGGTGGTGGAAGCCGCGAGGAGCTCGTCCCGCTTCGCAGAAGTCATCCTCGTTTCCACCTGCAGGTGCAGCTGGAAAATGTTGTCCTCATCCTCGATCCAGAACCAGCCCTTCGTTTCCCCGGTGATGGAACGCATCATGCCCATCATTTCCTCCGTCAGAAGGCGAAGATGCAGCGTATTTTTCTGGCTCAGGCCCTTATATGCCGCAACCTTCTCCACCTGCGCGAGGGCGGTTTCCATCTGGCTTCCCCGGCTGGAAACCGTAATTACATCCGTTTTCATCTGGCTGTCCCTTCCTTACTCAATCGTAAGAATATCGGCAAAGCCGGTTACATCGAACACTTCCTGAACGATCTCGTTTACATGGGTCACCTTCATACCGCCCTTGCCGGCCATGACCTTATGAGCGGACAGCAGCACGCGCAGCCCGGCGGAAGAGATATAGTCCAGCTTGCTGAAATCGAAAACCAGGCTTTCCGCATCCTTCAGGGACGCATTCAGCTCCGCTTCCAGCTCCGGCGCAGTCATCGTATCCAGACGGCCTTCGAGTGCAATCTCCAGTGCGGTACCATTCATATTCTTGGTGATCGTCATATTCTTCAAGTCCTCCTTGTTTTATTGCGCCTTCGCCGACGCTTCCCTCTCCGTTCATCCGGCACGCGCCGGTCACACATCCCCCGGAAGCCTAAGCGCCAGGTTATTCATATTCATTGAATAAGTGTAATTCGCTTTTTCCGCAATGTCAAGTACCAATCTGATTCCCAGTCCATCCTTTCCTTCCGCAGGCACATAATGCACCGGATCAAAGGCGCCGCAGTCATCCCGGAAGCGGATCACCCAGTAATCCTTCTTGTTGAGCAGGCGGATGAACAGATGGTGCTCCTTCCGGTCCATGGCAAAGCCATGGGTAATCGTATTCGCCGCCATCTCCTCGATGCAAAGCTGGATATGATAGCTGACCCTGGCGCTCTGGCCATGCATCCGGCAGAAGGCGCCCGCCTTTTCCGCCACGTCGGTCACTTCCTGCAGGGAGTTGATTTCCGCCTCCATCAGGTCCTCCGGGGCACCTCCAAAGCCTTCTCTCAGGAGCAGCGCCGCGCCATCCTGCCACGGCATTTTTCCCGTTCTGATCCGGATCAGAATGCCGCAGCACAGCAGCATGAGCGCCTCACCCACCCCGAAATAGAGCCATGCGCCGTTGACGCCGAGCACTGCAATGAAAATCAGGGCGGAAACCGTCGGGAAAACCGCTCCCTCCAGCATGGAGTAGACCTCCGTCAGCGTCTCCCGTCCGGTTGCCTGGTACAGGTTCTTGATCGCATTGTTGACGCAGCATGGAATCAGCCCGATGGCAAACAGCCGAAGTCCCAGGACCGCCATGTTCTGGGTTTCACCCGGAGTGGGCAGAAAGAGTCCGACCAGCGCCGGTGCAAAGATCACCAGAATGCCCCCGACTGCCAGGCCGAGGACGACAGAATAGCGAGCCAGGCTTCCCAGCACTTCCCGCAGCCCTTTCCGGTCCTCCTCGTTGAAGAAGATACCGGAGAGCGTCAGGGAAACGCCGCCGGTCCCGGTCGAAATGCCGTTGGCGGTATTGCCGATGGTCTGGATCACGGTGAAGGCGGCGATGGCCGCGCTGCCGTTCTCGCCGCCGAAGCCGCTGAGCACCCGGTTGAGAATAAAAACCAGCAGTACCGTCGCAATCATGTTGAACCCGGCGGGAATCCCGCTGCGGAAAAGCTCGCCGATCTTTCTGCGCGTAACGAGCTTCCGGGAGAAGCGGAATACACACTTCTTCGAGAGGAAATAGAAGCCTGCGATCACCATGGCAACGTAGTAGCTCAGGGAGGATGCCAGGCCCATTCCGAACATTCCGCCATGGAACACCAGCACGTTCAGCAGATCCAGTCCGATATCCGCCACCGTCATCGCCAGCACCGCCACGATCAGCAGATTGCTCTGGCCAGCCATCTGCAGAAAAGGCACGAGCACCAGCGCACCCATGGAGCCGGGAGCGCCGATGGAAAAGCCCACCAGATAATCCCGGGTGTCCTCAAAGAGCGTCCCTTCCGTACCGGCGCCCATAAGCGTTGCCAGGGGGGAACGGAAAAGCGTCACCAGCACCGCGAATGTCACGGAGATCACGAGGCCCAGCGCCACCGCCGATGAATAGCCCGCATTCGTCTCCTCCTGAGATCCCATGCCCAGGGACCGGCTGCAGGCCACCTGAATGCCCGCGGCGAGCAGCGTCCCGATCGCGCCGATGGCCAGCAGGATCGGATTGCTGAGCCCATAGGCCGCCATGGCGCCCTCTCCCAGGAACTGGCCAATCATGATGTTGTCAACCAACAGACAAAGGGAAACCGTCATCGCGGAAAGAATCTGAGCCGCCAGCATCCCGCGAATCAACTTCCGTATCAATTCAGAACACACTCCTTCGGGAGGATATAATCAGGGATTTTTCCGTCGTCCTTACCCGGCATTTCCGGACAGAACGGTGATCAGCGCATCGACATCCGCGCCCGTGGTCGCCCAGGAGGTTGCCAGGCGCATAACGGTTTTTCCGTCCGCCCGCTTTTCCCAGAAGCTCATCTCCACGCGCGCGCCGAAATCCCGCAGCTGCTTCTCATCCAGCGCAATGAAGATCTGATTCGTCGTGGAACCGAAGACCTGTTCGATCCCGAGATCATCCAGCGCGGCGCGGATCCGCTGCGCGGCGAGCATCGCCGTCTCTCCGATCCGCCGGTACAGGTCATTAGAAAACAGGGTTTCAAACATCACCCCGGCGATCCGGCCCTTGGCCAGCATCGCGCCATGCTGCTTGGTCATGGTATAGAAGTGCGGAATTCTTCCCTTCTTCGGGAAGACCAGCGCCTCCCCGAAGAGCGTACCACACTTGGTACCGCCGATATAGAATGCATCGCACAGCCGGGCGAGATCCGAAAGCTGCACATCGTTTTCCGGGCAGGCCAGGGCATAGGCCAGGCGCGCGCCGTCCACATACAGCGCCATCCCGTACTCCCGGCAGAGGCGGCTGAGCGCCTCCAGATCCCGCAGGGAATAAAGGGTGCCGTATTCCGTCGGCTGGGAAATATAGACCGCGCCGGGCATCACCATATGCTCCCGGTTTTCATCCGCCCAGAAATCCTTCACGAACGCCTCCACCGTTTCCGGACGGAGAATGCCGTTTTCATGCGGGAGCGCCAGCACCTTATGCCCCCCGTACTCCACGGCTCCGGCCTCATGCACATTGATATGCCCGCTGCCTGCGGCAATGACCCCCTGATATGGCTGCAGCAGCGCGGTCAGCACCGTTGCGTTGACCTGCGTTCCGCCGGAGAGAAACCAGATTTCCGCCTCCGGGCAGGCGCATGCCTGCCGGATTTTTTCCCGGGCGCTTTCCGAGAAAGCGTCCATCCCGTATCCGGGGGTATGGAGCAGATTGGTGTCCTCCAGCCGCCGCATCACCTCCGGGTGCGCCCCTTCCATATAGTCCGAGGCAAACCAGATCTTTTCGTCTGCTTTCATGCCATCTTCCCTGTTCTTTATTCTCAGAAGCACTTGTTCTCATGGGTACGAGGGCAGGTTTCCAGCCTGCCGCAGCGGTAGCACAGCTCGTTGGCGCAGGTTCCGAAGGCAAAGAACTCCGCCGTGTTGTCCAGCGTCGTTTCCGCGATATTGCCCAGGGCCTCCTCCGTCAGAAAAGCCTGGTGGGAGGTGACGATCACGTTCGGCATGGAGATCAGCCGGGCCAGCGTATCATCCTCCACGATATGCCCGCTGAAATCGTGGAAGAAGAAGTCGGACTCCTCCTCATACACGTCCAGACACGCAGCACCCACCTGCCGGTTCTTGATCCCGCTGAGCAGTGCCTCCGAATCGACCAGCGCGCCGCGGGACGTGTTGACAAGCACCACGCCCTTTTTCATCATCGCGATGCTCTCCTCATTCACCATGTGCCGCGTTTCATCCGTCAGCGGGCAATGGAAGGAAATGATGTCGCTCCGGCGCCAGATTTCCTCCAGCGGCACGTATTCCGTTCCCCCGTCGATCAGCTGCTGGCTGGGGAACTTGTCATAGGCGAGCACGTTCATGCCGAAGCCCCGGCAGATATTCATGAAACATACGCCGATCTTGCCGGTTCCGACGATCCCGACCGTTTTCCCGTGAAAATCGAAACCGGTCATTCCGCTGAGGCTGAAATTGAAATCACGGGTCCGGATATACGCCTTATGAATCCGCCGGATTGAGGTCATCAGAAGCGCCATGGCGTGCTCCGCCACCGCATAGGGGGAATAGGCCGGCACGCGGACGACGTGGATCTTCCCGTAGCATGCCTCGATATCCACATTGTTGTAGCCCGCACAGCGAAGCGCCAGCAGCTCGACGCCCATGTCATGCAGCGCCGAGGCGATCTCCCCGTCCACGATATCGTTGACAAAGATGCAGACCACCTTCGCCCCCCGTGCCAGTTCCAGCGTATCCGGCTTCAGCCGTGTCTCAAAGAAGGCAAACTCCATCCCGGGTGCGTCCGGATGCGCAGCCTGCCAGCCCGGCAGGGTATTCTGAAATGAATCGATGTCATAGTCCTTGGCATCGAAAAAAGCGATTCGAATCTTTTCCGTTCTCATGTACCTTCTCCCTTTTCTGCTCATTCGGCAACTGCCATCTGCGATCCGATCTCCCGCCGATATCCGGGACTTTCCGATCGCCCCGGTTTCCTTCGGCGGCATCGAAGGCTTTATCCTTCTGTATTCTCCTGCAACCAGGCCAGAATATCCGCCATGACATCGTCCCGGTTCACCTCGTTGAGAATCTCATGACGGCTTTCGGCATACAGTTTCAGCGTCACGCGGGTATGCCCGGTCTCCTTCAGGCGGCTTTCCACTTCCCGTACGCCCTTTCCGTATCCCCCGACCGGATCCTCCTTCCCGCTGGTCAGCAGGATCGGAAGATCCTTCGGGACGGAATCGTACCACCGCTTCAGGTTCGATTCGATATTCAGATCCACCAGGTCGTTCATTCCCTGGGTTGTGAAGAGGAAACCGCACATGGAGTCCCTGATATATTCATCCACGATTTTTTCATCCCGGGTCAGCCAGTCATAAGGTGTCCTGTTCTCGAAGGTTCGGTTATATGTGCCGAAGGCCAGCCGGTTCATCAGCGTGCTTTTATGCTGTTTTCCCCGGAAGCAGCCGATCATGGATGCCACCGCCTTCCCGGCAAAGCCTGCCGGATTCGATCCGCCGGTTCCCATGAAGATCGCCCCGGCGGGGTGATCCTCCGGATACATGGCGGTGTACATCCGGCAGACAAAGGAGCCCATGGAATGGCCCATGACAAAGAGCTGCCTGCCCGGATTTGCTTCTTTTGCGCGAAGCACCACCGTCCGGAAGTCTTCGATCAGTCCCTTCCATCCGTCCCGCTCGCCAAACCAGCCCGTCATCTTCTCATTCTGATTGGAGCGGCCATGATTGGCCATGTCGTGCATCCAGACACCGATGCGGTGGCTGCACAGGAACTGAATAAAGGGCTCATAGCGCTGCTGATGCTCCGCCATGCCGTGGTGAATCACCAGAATCTTCTCCGCTTCCCCTTCATCCGGCAGATAGGCGCAGCCATAGATGGGGCCCACACCCGTCGCGGAGTCAAACGTAAATTCGTGTTTCCTCATCGTGCGCTCTTCCTCCCGTGCGTTTTCAGTTATTATACAGGCTTGACGCTCACAAAGCAAATGAGGATTTTTTTACCGGATACCCAGTCGGCCGGCAATCTTCTTCAGCCGCTTTTTCCGCTTTTCCCGCAGTGCCAGACGCTCGCCCAGATCCCTGGCGCCGACGCCGTAAACCAGATAGAGGATCAGGCCGGAAACAACCATGATGAACACCGTGCTGGCACAGCGGCGGCCGGAGGCGTTCATGTTCATGCCGTCCCGCCCTTCCTCGTTGCACATGCTCTGGATTACCATCGCGTAGGTAGTGCCCTCCGATTTCTGGAAGGTAGCGCCCATGTCATACTCCGTGAACAGGGAGTTGAAGTTCAGCGCAAACACCGCCAGCACGCTGGGCAGCACGATCGGCAGTTTGATCCGCAGGAAGGTCACCAGCGGGCTGGCCCCCAGGTTCCTTGCGGCGTCCTCCAGTTCTTCGTCGATGGCATAGAATGCCGCCTTGATCATTCGCAGGGCGAATGGCAGCTTGACCACTGTATACGCGATGATGATCAGCACCCGGACATTCTCCTTGAAATACAGGTTCTGGCCGAACACGTACCACACATCGTCATTGAAGAAAATCCGGAAGCTGTAGCAGATCAGGATTGTCGGCAGCAGCCAGGGGAACAGCAGACATCCCTCGATGATCGCCGCCCGCTTTTTGTTCCGGTGCTTGAAGATATAGTTGACCGCCACGACCACGATCACGCAGGCCAGGGCCGCCGCCAGCGCGGACAGGATGAAGCTGAGGCGGATTCCGCCCACGGTCTTCTCATTGGCAAAGACGCCGGAGATCGCGTTGTACCGGGTGGAAATCTTGCCGTTGGACCGGGTATAGGCGTAGTTTTCGGTTCCGAAGTAATTGGAGAGCGTCCAGCCGGAGAAGTCCAGTGTCTTGGTCCGGACGGCGCTCCAGTTCTGGAAGGAGAAAACGATGATCATCACCACCGGGGTCATGTAAATCACAAAGAGCACATAGGCATAGATATGCGCCAGCACGTTGGCCACGGGGTTCTGAATCTTCTGCTTGACGAGCTTGGCCTTGGTCTTGCTGACGGAGAGGTAATGTCCTTTCCGCTCGTAATGATTCAGCACCGTCAGCAGGATGATCGTGAACATGGCCAGGATCACGCTCAAAAGCGCCGCCCGCGCCTGCGGAAAGGCTTCGTCCGCCACGGTGGAGCCGGCCAGCCGGACGATTTCAGGATTGATGGAGTTGTACCCCAGGAGCGTCGGCGCGCTCATGGCGCACAGGCCGGTGATGAATGTCATGACCGTGAGGCTGAAGAGTGTCGGCAGCAGCGTGGGCATGACCACCCGGAAGAGTACCCGGAACGGGCTGGCCCCCAGGTTCCGGGCCGCCTCGACCGTGTTGTAGTCGATGCCGCGGATCGCGTTGCGCAGGAAGAGGGCGTGGTTGCTCGTGCAGGCGAAGGTCATGGTAAACAGCACCGCGCTGAAGCCCGTGAACCACTGTTTGTCCATTCCCGGAAAGATGCCCGCCAGCCACTGGGTCATCATGCCGTTCTGATCATACAGGAACTGGTATCCGGTTACCAGGGCAACGCCGGAATAGATCATCGTCGTCATATATCCCAGGCGGAGGATCTTCGCCCCGCGGATATCAAAATACTCGGTCAGCAGCACGATGGAAACGCCCACCACGTTGACCGTAACGACCAGGCAGACTGCCAGCTTCAGGGAATTCCAGACGAAGGAGGGCATCTTGCCCGCCAGGAAAAACCGGATCACCGCCAGAGGATCGAGCTTCCCTGACGCGTCCGTTACGCTGAAAATACTGGTCAGCGTGTTGATGCAGGGGATCAGCATAAACCCCAGGAACAGGTAGAGGAACAGCGCAGCGCCGAACACCTTCCAGAGCAGCGAGAGGTTCACCCCGCCCCCGCGCACAGTCGTCTTCTGCATGAATCAGCCCTCCTTCTTCGGGTAGGACATGACATCCGACGGATCGATTTCCACGGTCACCTTTTCGCCGGCCTCATAGATCCGGATGCCGTCATTCTTTTCAATGACCTTGATGGTCTGCCCCGCCACGGAGATGTAGTATTTGATGTACAGTCCGTAATACTCGCGGCTTTCGATCACGCCGGGGGCCCGGAATGCGCCGGCGTGATCCGGGCTGTTCACCCGCACCCGCTCCAGGCGGATAAAATGGTTTTCATCCGCCGAGAGGGCCATGGGGCCGGTGATGCCGCTGTCCAGCGGGTTGATGTCCCCGATGAAGTTGGCAACAAATTCCGTGGCGGAATGGTTGTATACCTCGTTTGGCGTGCCGATCTGCTCAATGAAGCCCTTGTTGAACACCGCGATCCGGTCGGACAGGGTCAGCGCCTCCTCCTGGTCGTGGGTCACGTAAATCGTGGTAATGCCGAATTCCTTCTGCATTTTCTTCAGCTCGTTCCGCAGCTGGACCCGCAGCTTCGCGTCCAGATTGGACAGCGGCTCATCCATGCAGATGATGGCCGGTTCCGTCACCAGTGCGCGGGCGATGGCCACCCGCTGCTGCTGACCGCCGGAAAGCTGGGACACCGCTTTTTTCAGCTGCTCGTCCGACAGATCCACCTTCCGTGCGATGGTGGTGATCTTTTCCTCCATCTCCTGCTTCTTCAGCTTTTTGATCTTCAGCCCGAAAGCGATATTGTCATGCACCGTCATGGTCGGGAAAAGGGCGTAGCTCTGGAACACGATGCCGATGTTCCGCTTCTCGATCGGGACATGGGTAATGTCCCTCCCCTGCATGGAAACGGTTCCCGCCACCGGCTCGATGAACCCGGTGATTGTCCGCAGGGTGGTGGTTTTGCCGCAGCCGGAGGGGCCGAGGAAGGTGAAGAACTCGCCTTCCTTCACATGCACATTGATGTTGTGCAGCGCCTCAAAATCTCCGAATCTGACGATGATATCCTTCAGCTGAATCATGGGTTCAGGCACTCCCTTTCATTCCGTATGGTCCGGCCGCGCTCCGGGCCGGATGGGCGGCATTCCCTCCTCATGCAGAGGGAGCACCGGCAGAAAGACGGGCGGACCCGGCGGGTCCGCCCGAAAAGAACGGATGAATTATTCGGCCTTCTGCGTCAGGGTCGCCCACTGGAGGTTGTCCCAGTCAGGTTCGGTGGGAGCATTGGCATTATCCGCCCAGTAGAAGCCCAGGTTGGTCATGATGTTGGTCCATTCGGTGGAATGGGCGCCGACATACTCCGCGTAGCTCATGTCCGTGCCGGCAACCTTTTCCAGCGCGAAGTTCTTGATCTGATAGATGGCCGGAAGGCCTTCCGGATACAGTTCCGCCACCGCTTCCTCATTGCAGGGAACGGAGTCGAACTCCTCGGACCAGGCGATCTGGGTCGCAGCAGAACCGAACCACTCAGCGAAATCCTTCACGATCTTCGTCTGCTCCTCGGTGCGGCCTTCCTTTTCGAGCACGCCCAGGTACTCGGCGATGTAGTAGGTACCGTCATCGATATCCACCAGCGCCCAGTTTTCCGGATTGAGGGTGCCCTTCAGGGGATTGTCATAGGTGCCGGCGTTCGCCGCAGCATCGATGTTGCCGTACAGGGAGGAAGAATAGAAGGTGGAAACCTGCACATCGCCGCGGATCAGGGGCTCAAGGCCGTAGCTGTCTCCGGTGAAGTTGCCGTTCGCACAATAGTTCCACAGGGTCTTCCAGCCATCCACGGAGATGCCGCCCGCCGGGGATTCCGGATCCACGAAGGGATACAGCATGGCGCTGTTGATGTTGGCGTTGGTGGTGCCGCCGACCTTGCCCTGGCGATACCACTGATAGCCGCTGTCCACGACATCCGCCCAGTGAGCAAAATGCAGTGCTTCGCCCTTGGTGCCCAGATCGTCATTCCGATAGAGCATCAGCACGTTCTGGATCACCAGGCCGTAGGCCTTTCCATCATACTTATAGGCGCCGGTCTTGTCCGCCCAGGTGGGGGTCCAGTCGGCGATCTTCAGATTCTCATAGGTGCCGTTGATCAGCTGGCCCCAGCGAACCTCGTTCAGGCCGAAAATGATGTCTCCGTCCTTGTTCTCGTTCGCCGCCTGAACCGCCTTCGTATCACCGGAGATGACCGAGTTGTCATCGATGGAGATGGTGAAGCCGGCTTCCTTCGCCGCGTTGATCAGCCATTCCGCCCGCTCCGGAGAGTTGGAATTGCTGTAGATCCGGATCGTATAATCCTCCGCGCCGGCAAAGCTGACCAGGGAGAGCAGCATCGCCACAGTTAATAGAACAGCCAGAAACTTTTTCATAGACATGCCTCCTCATGATTTTCACCGTTCCCGGTGTTTTCTGTTGAATCCATTATATTCCGTTTTTTGTCCTTTTGCAACCGCCTTTTGTCCTTTCCGGTCTGATTTCTGCCGGTTTTGTCCAGTCCGTTCTTTTTCTCCGGCCATTCATCCGTTCCAAGATTGTTTTTGGGGGCTGTACCCCGGGTTCCGGATTGTGGTAAAATGCCCTGCATACAGAGATTCGGAAAGGAGGCGGAGCCATGAAGCGGCATCTGGCGCTGGCTTTGGCACTTTTGCTGCTGCCCTCCCCTGCCGGCGCGTCCGGCCGGTGGTATCAGACGGACGCAGAAATGCCGAAGGCCATGCTGGTCAGCGAATACACCGGTGAGATTTCCCTCACCTTTCTGGGAGACTGTACCCTCGGCGGAGAGGAAAAAAGCCGGAATTCCAGCCTGGGTTTTCCCCATTACATTGACGAAAACGGAATGGAATTCCCCTTCCGGGATCTTTCCCGGCTGACGGGCCAGGACGATCTGACGGTCGCCAATCTGGAAGGGGTCCTGACGGACCGGAAGCTGGCAAAGGAACCGAAAAAATACAATTTCTCCGGCCCGACCGCCTATACGGAGATTCTGACCCGGGGCGGGATCGACTGCGTCACCGTCGCCAACAACCACAGCCATGATTACGGCGAGGAAGGATACGCGGACACAAAGGCCGCCCTCGACGGCGCAGGCGTCTGCTGGTTCGGGGTGGATTCCCCTGCCGTATGGCAGAGCGACGAAGGCATTCTGATCGGCTTCCTGGGCGTTTCCTATTCCATGACCGGCAGCCGGTTCGCCCGGTACCAGGCGCAGATGCAGATGCTCCGGGATCTGGGATGCGCCGCGGTAATCACCGTGATGCACGCGGGCACCGAGTACAGCTACACCCCGCCGGACGCCTACCAGCAGCAGATCGTCTCCCGCGCCGTTTCCTGCGGAACGGACCTGATCATCGGCCATCATCCCCACGTGGTGCAGGGCTATGACACCGTCTCCGGCATCCCCGTCGTCTACAGCCTGGGCAACTGTTCCTTCGGCGGAACGACCCACGCAAAGGATTCCGACGCGCTCATCGTGCAGGCCCGTCTCTCGTTCGAAGAAGGGGAGATGACGGACATCGCCCTGCACTTCTATCCGATCTCGATCACCAGCGATGACCGGTACAACAACTATTCTCCCCGTCTGCTCTCCGGCGGGGACGCTTCCCGCGTGCTGCGCAAAATGAAGGATTCCACCGGAAAGGATCCGGAAGCGGATGCCCCCTTTACCGAAGCGGACGGCGCCGTCGTCCGATTCTCTCCCCAGATTCACTGAAAGGAACTGAGCCATCATGAGCAATCCAAACCGGCAGGGTACGCTCTTCCTGCCTTCCGAGCTGCCGGAAGGGTTCCGGTACACCGATGAAAAAGGCCTGACGGCGGATCAGGCGGAAGCCCTCCGCCGGGATGGCCATGCCAACGTGCTGGAAGGGAGCCGCGGCAAGAGCATCGGCCAGATTCTGGCCGGCAATGTCTTTACGCTGTTCAACTTTCTGAACTTTGCCCTGGGGGTGTGCCTGTTCCTGGTCGGCAGCTATCGGAACATGACGTTCCTGCTGATCGTGATCGCCAATATCCTGATCGGTACCATTCAGGAATACCGGGCGCAGAAATCCATCCTGGAGCTGCAGGTCATGAATGCTCCGACCGCCCATGTGATCCGGGACGGGAAGGAGATTTCCTGCCGGATGGAAGAGACGGTGGCGGGGGATCTCGCCGTTTTCCGCGCCGGGGATCAGATCATTGCGGACGCGGTGGCGGTTGCCGGGTCCGGCCGCGCAATGGAAAGCCTGCTGACCGGAGAGAGCAACGCCATTCCGAAGGAGATTGGCAGCTGGCTTTACTCCGGAAGCTATGTCACCGAAGGCAGGATCACCGCGCAACTGGTTTACGTCGGCAGCGAAAGCTATGCCGGCAGGCTGACGCGGGAAGCGAAAAAGACCGCCCGTCCCGGCTCCCGCCTGATGAAGGAGCTCAACCGGCTGATCCGGCTGGACAGCATGGTGCTGGTTCCGCTGGGGATCCTGCTGTTCCTCAAGCAGGTGCTGATCTCCCGCCTTCCTGTCACGGAGGCCGTACCCGCATCCGTCGCGGCAATGATCGGAATGATTCCCGAGGGCCTGGTGCTGCTGACGAGCATCGCCATGGCGGTCGGTGTAGTCAAGCTGAGCCGCAAAAAGGCGCTGGTGCAGGAGCTGGCGGGCATCGAGACGCTCGCCCGGGCGGACGTCCTATGCCTGGACAAGACCGGCACCATCACCACGGGACACATGGCCGTAGAGTTCATGGACGGGATTGAGGCCGGCGATGAGGAGCTCCGCGGAGCTTTTTCCCGCTTTCTTGGCGCCTTCGACGATCCCGGCGGAACGCTGGATGCCCTGCGGGCCGCCCTGCCCGCGGGCGGAGAAAAGCCGGTCACCGTTCTGCCCTTCTCCAGCCAGCGCAAAAAGTCCGCCGCTGCCTTTTCCGACGGCACGGTGCTGATCATGGGCGCACCGGAGTTCGTGCTGGGCAACCGATTCCCGCCCATTGTGCGCAGCCGCGTGCAGCAGCTGACGGATGAAGGCCGTCGGGTGCTGGTGCTGGCGGAGGCGAAGGGTACCATTGTCCAGGATACGCTGCCGGAGGTGGAACGGATTCTCGGCATCTGCGCCCTGTCGGATCAGATCCGTCCCGCCGCGGCAGACACGCTGCGCTACTTCAGGCAGCAGGATGTGACCGTCAAGATCATCAGCGGCGACAACCCGGTCACCGTTTCCCGCATTGCCCGGGAGGCAGGTCTGGAGGGGTGGGAAAGCTGGGTTGATGCCAGCACCCTGGATACGGAGGAAGCACTGGCGGAAGCCTGCGAAAAGTATACGGTGTTCGGCCGGGTCACTCCCGATCAGAAAAAAGCCCTGGTCACCGCGCTGCAGGCGCACGGACACAATGTCGCCATGACCGGGGACGGCGTGAACGACATTCCCGCCCTCAAGAAGGCGGACTGCTCCATCGCCATGGCCAGCGGATCCGATGCCGCCCGTCACGCGGCACAGCTCACGCTGCTGGACAGCGATTTCAGCGTCATGCCGGCCATCGTCCTGGAAGGCCGTCAGGTAATCAACAATATTACCCGAACGGCCTCCCTGTTCCTGATGAAAACCCTGTTCAGCCTGGGGCTGAGCATCCTGATGCTCTTCTTCCCCGGCGGATACCCCTTCCAGCCGATCCAGATGACGCTGGTATCCGGGCTGATGGTCGGTTTCCCCGGCTTCGTGCTCTCGCTGGAGCCCAGCACCGGACGGATCCGGGGCCATTTCCTGCTGACGGTCCTCAAACGCGCGCTCCCGGGTGGCCTGGCCATCACCGTGTGCGCGGCGATATCGATGATCCTGTCGGCCTTCGGCTGGGAGCGGGAGATGTGCTCCACCCTGGCCACCATTCTGGCAGGTGTGATCAGCTTTGCTGTCCTTTTCCTGACCTGCATGCCGCTGAACCGGATCCGGGCAGCGCTGCTGGCGCTGGTGGGGACCGGCTTTGTTCTCAGCTGCATCATTCTGCGGAATGTTTTCTTCCTGACGCCGCTGACCGGTCCGGCATGGATCGCACTGACCATACTGACCGTCCTGGGCGTCGCCATTGTTTTCAGCGTCCGGAAGCTGGACCGCATGCCCTTCTACGGGATGCTGGAAAAGAAGATCGGGGATGCGAAATAATCTTGCCAAACACTCATCACTTCGATAAAATAGTTGCAGTCCGGTTTTCATCATACAAAAAAGGAGTCTATGCATCATGAAAAAGATCGTTGCACTGTGCCTGGTTCTGGTTCTGTCCCTGGGGCTTTTTTCCGGCGCGCTGGCCGTCAATGAGGACGCGGAAGGCAAAATCGTCATCGCTTCCTCCATGTATCAGTTTGTGCTGGACGAGATGGCTGCCCTGATGAAGGAAGAGTTCCCGAATCTGGAGGTGGAATTCTACTACAAGGGGACCACAGATCTGATCAGCCAGCTGAGCGGCGAAATGGGTCCCGATCACAGCGGGATCCTGAGCGTGGATATGCTGCTGGTCGCCGAGCCGGCTTACTCGCTGGAGCTGAAGGATTACGGATATCTGCACAGGTTCGACGTTGCCGTGAAGGACCAGCTGGCCTTCCCCTTCGATCCGGACGGCTACTGGTACCCGGTCCGGGTATGCAACATGGTGCTGGCCTACAATCCGGAAAAGAATTCGGCGGATGATCTTCCCAAAACCTTCAGGGAGTTCGCGGAGAATCCGGCCATGAAGGGCGTCATCTCCATGGGCAACCCGCTGACCTCCGGCACCGCCTTTGCCGCGGTTTCCGCCCTGACGGAGAAGTACGGTCTTGAGTATCTGGACGCGCTGCGGGCCAACAATGTCATGATCGAATCCGGTTCCACTGCCCTGGGCAAGCTGGAGAGCGGCGAGTGCAAAGAAATCATGATTCTCGAGGAATCCGTGCTGAAAAAGCGTAAGGAAGAAGGCTCGAAGCTGGCCGTGATCTATCCCGAGGACGGCAACGTGATGATTCCCTCCACCGCGATGATCGTGGCGGAGGAAAAGAGCGCCAACGCCAACACCGCTGCGTGTGAAGCCGTGGCGGAGTGGCTGTTCTCCGAAGCCGGCCAAAAGGCCATCGTGAACGGCTACATGCACTCCGTCATCAAAGACTTTGCTGAGATTCCCTTCGATTCCATCGCCACGGAAAAGCTGATCGCCAGTGACATGGGCGTCAACTGGGAAAACGCCTATCGCGGACGGAATCAGCTGGTGGACGAGTGGAACAAGCGGGTCAATAATTAAGTATCATTCAGGAGATGAGTTTTCCTCATGGATAAAGCAGACAAGCGGAGCATTCTTCGCTGCCATCTGACCCTGATGCTGCTCATGGTGCTGGGTATCGGCCTGGTGCTGGGCGGACTGTGGGGCAACCGGCAGTATACCGATGCCGGTTTTACCCAGGAAAACGCCTTCTCCGTCATTCAGAACCTGTCAGACGAAGCCGGAAGGCTTTATCGCGACGGGCTGATTCCCGCGCTGGCAGCCTCCGGGGCCGATTCCGGTTCCCTGGAGGCCGCCAGCGTTTCTTTGCTTCCCGGCGTCTGGAAGGATGAGGAGCGACTTCTCAGCGCGCTCGATGGCCTGACAGGCGAAGCGCTGAAGGAGCGTCAGCTCCGGCTGCTGGAGGTGACCTGGGCCGTCTCCGGCCCATCCGTCAAGGCGACCCAGCGCAGGGCACTGGCCGCGCTCTCCGAAGAAGACATGAACCGCCTGGTTCAGGGCGTCCTGGCCGGTCTTTCCGGCCAGGACGTTACCCTGCCGGATCCCGCGGGGAGTCTGCTGGAGGGGCTCGACAGCGCGGATCGCCGCGCGATGCTTGCCCAGATCCTGCTGACCGCCGTGAACCGGGACGGGACGTACATCACCGCCGATACCGTTTCGGAATTCAAAAAGGCGATCCGTACCGACGGGGGAAGAATCACCGGCTGGATCTGGGCTGCCAGCGGGCGGATGAATCTCTTCACCCGGCTTCTGTGCTCCGCCGGCAAATCGCTGGTGCTGCTCGGTGCGCTGCTCCTGCTGGATGTGGCGCTGCTGTTCATCTGGCTGCTGGCGGACCGGAACTGGAAGCTGGATTTCAAATGGGTTGCGATCCTGCTGATCATCGATTTCCTGCTGACCTTCCAGGTGCTGCCCATGCTGACACTGCTGTTCCGTTCCCTGTTCCCGGACGGGCAATTTTCCCTGCAGGCCATCACGCGGCTGTATACGAATGAACTGAATCTCGGCGCGCTGGTCAACACGCTGATTGCCGCCACCTGCACGATGCTGCTCGGCACGCTGATCGCCTTTCCCCTCGCCTGGCTGGTCGGCCGGACCAATCTGTACGGCCGGAAGCTGTTCCGCCTGCTGTTCATCCTCAGCTATATGGTTCCTCCCTATGTGGGTGCCATGGCCTGGCTGCGGCTGCTGAACCCGAACGTCGGGGACCTGAACCTGTTGCTGCGCTCCCTCTTCGGTCTCGGGGACACGCCCGGGCCGCTGAACGTCTACAGCCTGCCGGGGCTCATCTGGGTGCTGACGACCTTCTATTATCCCTATGCGTTCATCACGATTTCCCGGGCGATGGAAAAGATGGATCCGACGCTGGAGGAAGCCAGCCGGATCGCCGGCGCGTCGCCCCTGACCACCGTGATGAAAATCACCCTGCCGATGACGACGCCCTCCCTGATTGCCGGTGCGCTGCTTGTTTTCATATCCGCTGCCAGCTGCTACGGCATTCCCTCCATCATCGGCGTCCCCGGACGGGTGCATACCGTAACCACCCGGATCATCGACTATGTCGGCCGGGGTTCCGATGGCATGAACGACGCCATGGGGCTGGGGCTGTTCCTGATGGCGCTGGCGATCCTGATCCTGCTCCTGTCGGACGGCATCGTGGCGCGAAAGCAGTACATCACCGTTTCCGGCAAAAGCACCCGCCCGAACATCGTGGACCTGCGCGGATGGCGCAGGCCGCTCACCGCGCTGGTGACCCTGTTCGCCCTGATCGTCATCGTCATACCCTTCGCCACGATCCTCGTCACCTCCCTGAAGACGGATCTGGGCAAATCCCTCTTCGCGCCCGGCAATTTCACCCTCGGTCAGTGGCGGCTGATCCTGTCCCGTGCGGAGGTGCTGGACTGCCTGAAGAACTCCCTGATCTTCGCCGCCGTTGCCGCAACGGTCGGCATCCTGATCGCCGTCGTGATGAGCTACATGCTCCACCGCACCCGGATCCGCGGCCGAAAGCTTTCGGATTTCCTGATCACGCTGGGTTCCAGTACCCCGTCGGTCGTCATCGCCCTGAGCCTGATCCTTTCCATGCGGGGAGACTACGGCATTGATATCTATCAGACGGCCTGGATCATTATCATTGCCTATCTGATCAAGTATCTGATGATGGGCATGCGCACCGTGGTATCCGCCATGAGCCAGATCCATGCCTCCCTGGAGGAGTGTTCCCAGATCGCCGGCGCCTCCTGGACGCGGACCATGCTCCGGATCACGGGACCGCTGATCTCTCCTTCCGTGGCCGCCGGCTGGTTTCTGATCTTCATTCCATGCTTCTACGAGCTTTCCATGACGACGCTCCTGTATGCCAACGGGACGAAGACCATCGGCTTTGAGCTGTATGAATACTGGTCCTTCACCAGCCAGCCCGTGGCATGCGCACTGGCTTTCGCGATCCTGCTGTTCGTCGTGATCCTGAATTTTGTGCTCAACCGCCTGACAAAGGGCGAGTTCTCCATCTGACCGGAAGAGGTGAAAAGCATTGTCCACCGTAACCATCCGCAGCGTCACCAAAGCCTTCGGGGAGCAGAAGGTTCTCAGCGAGTTCAGCCAGACCTTCGGGGACGGCGAATTCATCACGCTGCTGGGCCCCTCCGGATGCGGAAAAACCACCATGCTCCGGATGATCGCCGGGTTTGAAAAGCCGACCAGCGGTGAAATCCTGATCGGGGATCAGGTCGTATCCTCCGACCGGGTATTCATTCCCCCAGAAAAGCGCGGCATCGGCATGGTGTTTCAGAGCTATGCCGTCTGGCCGCACATGACCGTGGCGGAAAACGTCGCCTACCCGCTGAAGATCCGGAAAATGCCGAAGGCGGAGATCGCGGCGGAAGTCGCCCGCGCCCTCGCCTCCGTGCATCTGAGCCAGTATGCCGACCGGCTTCCCAGCCAGCTTTCCGGCGGGCAGCAGCAGCGGGTCGCACTGGCCCGGGCACTGGTCGGTCATCCGAAGCTGCTGCTGCTGGACGAGCCCCTGAGCAACCTGGATGCCAAGCTGCGGGAAAGCATGCGCTTTGAAATCAAGGAAATCCAGACGCAGCTGGGCATCACCGTCGTCTATGTCACCCATGACCAGACCGAAGCCATGGCCATGTCCGACCGGATCATCCTGATCAACCGGGGCGTGATCCAGCAGGTCGGAACCCCGCAGGAGATCTACGATCATCCGGCCAACCCCTTCGTTGCAGACTTTCTGGGCAAGGTGGACTTCCTCGCCGGCGAAGCGGAGGAAGGAAGAATCCGCATTTCCGGAACGGATCAGTGGATTCCCTGGCACGGAGCGGAGCGCGGCAGGGTGCAGATCGCCGTGCGTCCGGAGCGTATCACCCTTTCCCCGGACAGCGGAGACCTTGATGGAACGCTGGAATCCAAGTATTATCTGGGAGATGTAAATGACTGCCGGGTTCGGGTGGGAGAAAACCTGATCCGCGTGATTGCTCCGCCGGAGTCCTTCGCTTCCCTGTCCAGGGGAGATTCCGCCCGCCTCACCTTCCGGGAGTTCATGCTCTTCCCTGCGGATGAGCGCCTGGAGGACAGCCTGAAAATCATGACCTGATCCGCTGCCATCCGATCCGGATGCGCGTATCAACCGGTGGATCGCAAAAAAAACGATCCGCCGGGAACAAAACCGGAAAGCCGGCCGTTGAATGAATGTCCGGCCTCACGGAAACCCGGAGGGTAACGGAAATCGCCGTTATCAGATATATGACAAAAAGGAAAGGAAGAAAAGAACAATGAAAAAACTCGTCAGAATTCTCGTCGCCTGTGTCCTGATGGCAGCCATGCTGTGCGGAACGATGGCCATGGCCCAGGGTCCCTATCCCAAGGATGCCTTCAACAACGTGTGGATCGCCAATGCCGGCAACAGCCGGATCGACGCCTATCCAGAAGACGACGGCTGGATTCTTGAGATCTGGCAGCTGACCGATCTGGACAACCTCACCGGCTTCTTCTGGGAAGTGAAGGCCCTGTACAATGAGGACAAGGATCAGCTCGATGCCGTTTCCGTCACAAAGTGGAATGCCCATATCGACGAAGATGGCGAGATCGTCGAAGATGACAACGGAATCATCTACGAAGACATGCTCGAAAACACCTCCACCTTCGTGATCGGCGACAACAACAAGCTGACCTGGAACGACTCGAAGGAAGACGCGGGCAAGGGCCTGGAGTTCGAAGCCATCGGCCGGTTTGAAGGCGTATGGCCCGGCGTTGGCTGCAATGCCGAGATCCTGTGGGCGGATGATCACTACACCGTCTATGTGGATGTGGTCAACGAAGAGGGCAAAACGGAATCCTATGACTACAACGGTTCCTACAATTATGGCACCGACACGCTGGAAGTCTATGGCGTCTGCGATGTCATCACCTATGAGAACAATCAGGAAGTCAGCCGCGTGGAGGGCACTGAAAACGTCACCGGCACCCTGTACATCAACGAGAATCATGACCTGGTCTGGGAAAACGACGCCGAGCAGGGCGTGAAGACCTACACCTTCCAGAACCAGTACAACGCCTCCGAGGACGAAAGCTCCAACGGCTGATCCGCCCTCCGGAAGAAAAAGACCTGCGGCTCCCCGCTGCAGGTCTTTTCTATGTCTCTGTGCCCTGTGAAAGGGAAAACCGTTCCGGTATTTCGGTTACACAAAAGCGGGTTCCGTGTAACCGTTCTCCCGGTTCCATGTAACCCGCTTCAATCCGTGTAACTTTGCATTCCCTCATGCCTTCGAAACCCTGTTCATACCCGCAGTATATCACACTTTTTCGGCCTGTTCAATCCGTTTTTGAATAAAATCAATAATTTCCTGTTCATCCCGCAGCGGATGAATATACCCTTCCAGCATCCGGGCCTTCTCCGAGAGCCCCCGGGAGCGGAACGCCGCAAAAATGCCGCACTCGCAGCGGGCATTCCTTGCCTCCTGGATCAGGTTCATGGCCGGGGCGTTGCCGTCGAAGGCGAGCAGCACGGACGGCATGCGTTTGAAAATCTCATAGGCAAAGCTCTTGTACAGTCCCAGGCCGGAGCTTTCGATGGATATGCGCACCCGGGCATTCATCTCCTGAAGGCGTTGCTTTTCACCCCGGGATATCCGGTTGGGTACGATCGCCACCATCGGAAAACGTTCTTTACAAAGGTCCGCCAGCACTCTCTCCTGGCCGGTCAGCGTATGCCCGATGACAAAGAACACCCGTTCCGGATTCAGCCCGGCCACAAGCTTCTCCAGCACCCTTCTGTCCTCTTCCCGCACTCGGGTGCGATGGGAACCGGCATTGAAGCTGCCCCCAGCGACGATGACAGGCATCCGGCCCTCCGGCAGCGGTGCGATCTGATCCTTCAGTGCCACCCAGGCGTCCACTCTTCCGGATTCCTTCCACAAATCCCCGGTGATCCGCGTCGTCTCCCCCAGCAGACGCCGGTATCCGCTTTCCGGATCCCGGGCCAGGGAGCTGGTGCGGAAGGTTTCCATCCGCTGTTCAAACGTGCGCAGGCTTGCCATGCGGATCCGGTCATCCGCCTCGCGCATCTGGAGCAGTTCCTCATGGGTCAGCCCCAACAGCTTTTCCAGTGACAGCTCCTCATCGATGGAATCCGTTCCGTACAGCGCGCCGCCGTCCGTCCCCTGAACGCAGCGGATCCCCTTCCGCAGGTATTCCCGCAGCGGATGCCGGTCCAGCCGGGACAGGTTGTTGAGCCGGACGTTGGAGGTGATCTGGAATTCCAGCGTCACCTGATACTTCTTCAGATCCTCCAGCAGCTTCCGTCCCTGCGGGGAACGGAGATCGCAGGTATAGAGTCCGTGACCGATCCGAAGAGGCGGCATCTCCTGGCCGGGAGCCAGCGCTTCCGTCACGCACGCGATGCTGTTCGCCACGTTGTCCCGCAATGCGTCATTTTCCCCGGCATGAATCCGGATCACAAATCCGGGATGTGCCCCGGCGATGGAGACCAGCTCCCGGATCACCGCCCGCAGTTCCTGAATATCATTGATTTCCTCGCCGATGATATCGCTGCCGGCCACATACGGATCCCCGGCAATGGCCCGGAGGATCTGCAGGTTGTCCGCCAGATAGTCGTTGGGCGTGATCCGGTCCCGGATGATGGTCAGCGGCACGCGACGGATTCCAGCCAGAAAGCGGATCAGCACGCCCGTTTCCCGAGTCACAGCCGGCATGATCTCATGGATTTCCCGAAGCTTGCCTGCAAAGCCCGCCCGGTCCAGCAGCGCGGTATCCGATATTTCGGCATACTCGATTCCCCGCCGCTGATACTCCCGGGCGATCCACAGCAGCAGATCCTGATAAAGCGTATTGCTGCCATAGCACTCCGTTTTCCGGTCCCGCAGCATCCGGAGCACATAGCGGCGAACGTCCCGATCCGGGATCAGATCGGGATTGATACCGCAGAACGGGTCGTCCGCCATCCTTCCCCGGGTAAACACATAGCGGTAGAGATACACCTTCTCCAGATCCGCAAAAACGGCCTGCCCATCCTTGGGGATGGTCAGGGAATTCCGGATCCGGTTCATGTTGAACTGCGCTTCGTCCGGATTTCCCAGAAGCAGCTCCGCAAAATTGATAAATGCGGAATCGTCGATGCGCCGCTGCCGGTATTTCCCCTGCAGTTCCGGATCGGTGATCGATGCTTCCGCTTCTCTCCGGCGTGCCTCCATTGTGGCCGCCTGCTGCGGATTCAGGTGAAGCTCCAGCTTCCGGATATAGTAATAGGGATACCGGATCTGATGCACGATGCCCAGGGCAATCAGCGCATCGGGGGGCAGATTGCCGTTCATGTGCGTGTGCAGATCCGTATGAAACTTGCAGTCGCTGCGGATATAGGTCTTGACGATGGTGCGCTCCGCCCCCAGCCGGTAATCCCGTGTCTGGCTCATGAGCGTCTTGGAAATCGCAGGAATGGATGCCTTCAGTTCCACCCGCCCGTCCGGAAAGATATTGGCGATCTTGGTATCCCCCAGGTGCAGGATGTACATTTTCCGGTTATCACCGTCAAAAAAGCAGGGGATCTCCTTCCGGATCACCTTCAGGCCCTGCCCGTCCTCCTCCGTTTTCAACCGGCAGATCCGGGCCAGATTGCTGATCAGGTTGCCCGTATGGTGATTCGGCGTCCGGATGGTACAGAACATCCGCTCCCCTTCCAGGCTCAGATCCACCACAATATCCTTTTCCCTGTCCAGAAAGAACTGCTGAAAGAACATCCGCATCGCTCCTTCCTGCTTTGTCTCCTATCTTACCAGTTTTCCGCGGGCAATGCAAAGGGGCCGCACAATTTCCGAAAAAAAGAGGCAGAGCGTTCTGCCCTGCCCCGAAGGAACCGGAAAAAATCAATGGAACACGTTCAGCACCCGCTGCCACGGAATCTCGACCATTTCGGTGGAGTTGTCCGCCATGCGCCGCCCCAGACTTTTGCGATGCACTTTCCGGGATGGAGC
>CAMOYA010000008.1 GCA_946629635.1 uncultured Clostridia bacterium | reverse complement strand
TTGAACCCCCGACCTCCGGGTTATGAGCCCGACGAGCTGCCAACTGCTCCACCCCGCGACATTTGCCGCCCTCACAAGCGACAAATGGTATTCTACATGATCCCGAATGATTTGTCAAGCAGTATTTTGATTATTTCATTTTCTACCTTTTATCCCGGTCCACCTGTTCCAGGAAGACCAGCCCGATCAGCACGTAAAGCACCGCAAAGCCGAGCAGAATCCCCCAGCTCTTCAGAATATTGCGCGTGGTAAATGCGTACTGCTCCTTCTGCAGGTTTTCCGCGGTAATCTGTCCAACCTTGTGATTGACTTCATCGATGGTCAGCACCCGCTGAATCTTGCTGATGACGGATTCCGGATCCTTGTTGCTCATCGTGTTGAGCGCAGTCAGAATCACAGAGGACTCCTGGCTGTTGTAATTGGAAATCGCGCACACCGATTCAATCCCCCACTTGCTGATCGTGCCATTGGCCAGCTTCTGCCCGAACGCGTTCAGCGGAATGGCAAAATTGGCAAAGACCAGCTGGACAATCAGTACAAAGGGCATCACCGTCATGGCGGTCATCGGCGTATGCACGATGCAGGAGATCATCAGGCCAAGCATGTCGGATGTATAGGTAATCAGGAACATCGTGATGAACATATCCAGCGCGAAAACACCGGTCACAGCGCTCTGCGTCGGCATCTTGACATGGAAGGCCCAGAACATGAAAAGCGTCACGAGAACCTGAATCACGCAGATGCCCGCCTGATAAATCATATGGGATGCAAGGTAGGAGGATATATGCAGCCCGGCCCGATGCTCGCGCTTGATGATCTTGCGTTCCTTGCAGACCACCTGGATGGAATTGAAAACGCCGTTCCAGAGGCAGACACAGGTGATGGCAAACGCCGCGTAGGATGTTCCTTCCATGTTGATGAACATTCTCCGCCCGATGACATAAACGACCAGATACGCGATGATCGCCGCGAGGGGCAGCACCTTCCAGTTTCCCTCATTGATGAACATCCGCAGATGCTTTCCGAGAAAAATCGGAATCTGCGCTGTGCGTCCCTTGTAGCGCAGATCCTCTCCGGTTGCTGCAATGGCGTTGTGTTCCCCCGGTTCGTTCTGCTCCGCTCCGGACTCCCGGTATGCCGATTTTTCACGTTTCTCCTGTTCGATGGCATACTGCTTGTATTTTTCGATGAACTCGTCCGCCCGGCCCTCGCCGCCCTCATTTTTCGCGTTGATCCGCTTCACCACATTTTCGAGGGAATCGGTCCCGAAAAACTGCTTCGCTTCCTGGATTCCGCCATAGAAAGCCAGCTGTCCTACCTGATTCTCTGTACTCTTGGCGAGCACGATCACCTGATCAAACAGATGGGCTACCCGGTCCGGCGCATGGGTAATCACCATCACAATCCGTCCCTGGCACGCGATCAGGCGAAGGTTTTCCATCAGTTCTGTCGCCATGATGCCATCCAGACCGGAGTCTGGTTCATCCAGAATGAACAGGGAGGGGCTCGCCACAAACTCAGTACAGATGGAAAGCCGTTTCTTCTGTCCGCCGGAAAGCTTCGAAACCTGCGTATTCTCCCGACCGGTCAGTCCGAATGTTTCCAGAACCATCCGGATCCGTTTGTTTCTTTCTTCTTCCGGCATGGTGGACGGCAATCTCAGCTCCGCGGCATTCTGCACCGTCATCAGGACGGAGTCTTCCTCCCGCATCAGGTTCTCCTGCGGAACAAACCCGACCCGGTGCTTCACCTGTTCATACTGCCTGTAATAATCAACGCCGCCTTCCGTGATCGTGGCGGACGCCTTCTCGTATCCCGTCACCGCATTGACAAATGTGCTCTTTCCCGCACCCGATCCGCCCAGGATCAGCACCATATTGCCCGGCTCGACCTCCAGCTGAATATCCTTCAGCAGGGTGACTTTTTTCAGTCCGCTGTGCGCGGACCGCTCGTCAATCCGAATGGAAAGTCCGCCGTGATGCGTTTTGTATCCGTACAGGAGGCCGGAACCTTCAAAAATAAAACGGGTATCTCCGATCTGCAGGCAATCATCAAACTGAATGGATTCCGCTTCCTTCACCGGCTGACCATTTTTCGTCAGATTCCCGGTGCCGATCTCCTTCAGTTTCCACCGGCTGGCCTCATATTCCAGCGCCATGGCAGTATTTCCGTTTTCTCCGGCTTCGTTTTCAATGCGGACCTCATGCCGCCCGTCATCCATATTGATGATCTGCCAGTCGGTGGAAGATGCGAACTCCTGCAGAAAAACAGCCGTCATCATCCGGTCATTGGAAATCCGGATCACCGTATTATCCTTCAGCTCGGCGGTTTCTCCCTTCGGCAGCGCATTTCCGCCAACGAATGTATAGGTGTTTTCGCTCAGGTTCTGATAGATCCATCTCCCGTCTTCGAAGCGGATCTGTGCCTGTACCGGATCCAGAAAGGAATAATTCAGCTGCAGCGAGGAAGTGGTGAACACATCCATTTCCTTCTGTCCTTCAATCGTCGCCGAGTGAAAGATCACGTACTGGCGGGGCTTCTCCAGTCCTTCAAAGAAAACCAGTCCGGCCGGTGCATTCGGTTTGCGGTTCTGAGTTTCATTCATTGCTGTTTCCTCCCATGAATTCATCGGGAACGGTCTGTGCCGCGCTCTTGACGGTTGTCATCACAATCCTGCTGAAAAAATGAATGACTTCCGGGTTCGTCTGAAGTGAAATCAGCTCCAGTCTGGCCGGTTTCAATTCATCCGCCAGCATGGCCCGAATCAAATCCTTCGCTGTATTCTGAAACAGATCGCTTCCGATCAGCCGGGGAAGTGAATTCTTCGCCCATTCGCTGCTCTCAATGATGGAGAGGAGGTCATCCAGAAGCTTATCGGCCAGATGGTCCTCCGCCGTTTCGCTCTCAACCGTCTCCTCGGATTCCGAATATTCCTCGCTCGTCTCCAGCGCCTGCCTCACCAGGTAGCTGACCAGAAAATCCACAATTTTTTGAACATCCTCGCTTGTCCCCAGGCGAATAAAGTCCGAGACCGTATCCTTCCATACCGGACTGCTCCCCAGTGTCTGAAGCTCGGCCTTCAGCTTCTGTCCGTTCTCTGTTGCTTCATATAGATGAACATACTCAGCCGCCCGTTCACCGGAGTCCCAGATCAGGGATACCATTTCCTGCTCATGTTCGCTGACACCAAGCTCATTGAGAATCTTCATGGTGGTTGCGCGGTTTTCAATCAGCCATTGTCCGACGCCCGTGATGACCATGTGCAGCACCTCCTGCACATCCCGAATGTTCAGCAGATCCCTGAATTCTTCCGAATGGAAGGCGTCCATCAGACCGGACACCTGTTCCTCCAGCGTGTACTCCGGATCTTCCCGCGTGATCACCATTTCCTGAATATCCGCCGTTTCCATCTGATTGCTCTCCGCAAAGGCGGAGCTGACGCAAAACAGTGTGATCGCCAGGAGCAGGGTCAATATTCTTCTCATGCGTTCATTCCTCTCGTCCGATGATCTGACAGAATGTCTTCTTCAGCATAATAGATGATATTATCATATTTTGCTGCTGATCACCATAGCAAATTCAAAAAAGTGCGCCCGCCTTCCGATTCGTTAAAAACAGTTTGTGCTTCATTCTGAAAAATGGTATACTCACAAACTGAATAACCTGAACAGGGAGAGTGAACCATGCCGAATGTTGCCATCCTGATTGATGCCGAAAATGTACTTCCGACCTATGCCGAGCAGATCTTTGCGCGCGCTGCCGCCGCCGGGGAAATCAAGGTGCGGGAAATCTATGGAACAGCTGCTGCGCTGACCACATGGACCGAGCCGGTACTGAAATACGCATTGCATGCCAATCTGACCATCAAGGCCAGCAAAATGAAGAACACTTCTGACATTGCGCTGGCCATCGGCGCAATGGATCTGATGATTTCCGGAAACATCCAGACGGTTGTGCTCGTTTCTTCCGATTCTGATTTTTCCGCGCTGTCCGTCAGGCTCCGGAGCAGCGGGGTGGAAGTCATCGGAATGGGTACGGAAAGATCCAATGCTCTGTGGAGAACATCCTGCTCCAGCTTCGCTGTTCTTCAGAGCAGCCCGCAGGGCACCCAGACCAAATCCCAGCCGGCGAAGCAGCCCGCCTCGCAGCCTTCCCCCAAACAAACGGCCGCTCCGGTATCTCAGCCGCATCCGACCGCCCCTTCGCAGCCTCAGGCTGCCCAGCCGCGCCAGGCTGCGCCGGTCAAAAGCGTTCCCGCTCATCCGGAACGGATTGGGATCATTCGGGCGTTTATCCGCAAACAGCTGGAAGAAAACGGCGGTCAGGTCACGCTGAACAGTCTGATGCAGGCACTGAACACCCTTCCGGAGTACCGGGTGGATCAGCGCGGTTCCAAGCGAAAGCCGCTCAACTATCTCGTATCGATGTTCAATGATGTTTTCAATTTTGATGACAGGGCTTCCGGCGCCACCATGATCACATTGCGTACCGTTTCCATGCAGAAAGAGCCTCCGGTTTCATCTCCCGTACCGGAAGCTGAGAAAAAGGCAGAAGAATCCGCGGCCACGCCGTCCTCTCCCACCGTTCTGGCGGATCAGGAATCCTCCGGCGCTCCGTCCCCGGAATCCGAGGAAACACAGGAGATGAAAACGGCGACGGAATCTCCTTCGAATCCTGGCAAGGATGCGGTGGAAACGACAGAGTTTCATTCCGGAAAGAAGGAATCTGCTTCGTCCCATAAGGGGAAAGCTTCCAAAAAAGACTCAGCGCTGAATAAAAAGAAGGAGATCTCCCTGTACGATGCCGGAATCCAGCCCCGCCCGCTGAGCAGCCTGATTGCCGCAGGCTATCAGACGCTGAACGAAGTGGCGGCCCTGAGCGATGAGAAGCTGGTTGCCATCCGGTACGTCGGTACGGCCACCATTGATCAGATCCGCAAAGCAGCAAAGGATGCGGGCATCTGATCCTGAAAGCATCTTTCTGGATTCTCCGAAAAAAAGAGCCCGGCCGAAGCCAGGCTCTTTTCATTGCGTCTGAATCATCAGGCAGCGGGAGTGACCTTGATGATGTGCGGGTTGGCACCGTTGTACCAGTACAGGAAGCCTTCCAGATCGATCACATCGCCCACCTTCAGGCCTTCAACCGCCTTGTAAACTTCGGTATCCTGGCCGCAGAGATAGAATTCCACGCAGAAGTCATAGGTCTGCCCGTCCTTGGAAACCTTGAAATACAGGTCGTCGGTCTTGTTCTCAGCGTTCTTGTAAGCGAAAGCAGCACCGGATTCATCGTAGGCTTCAACGGTCATGCCCTTGAAGGCGACCAGCTCATTCTGGCAGTTGATCAGTTCTTCCTTGCCCAGCTTGGCAGTCACATCTTCCGGCTCAGCGATGAACGCATCGCCTTCCAGAATCTCAAAGGCAGCATCGGTGATTTCCACCTCGCCGGACCACTCGGACTTGAAGCCCTTGACCCGGATCTTGGTGCCGGGAACCAGCTTCGCCGCATCTTCCTCGGAGCAGTTCATGTTGTAGATGAAATAGGCTCCGTCCTCGCTCTGGGCATAAACGGTGATCTTGTCTTCCCACCAGCTCTGAGTCGCCTGGACATAGGTCTCCACGGTCACTTCGCTGTCCAGCTCGGCAGCGACGAAATCCGCATGCGTCATCACGGCACCTTCTTCGGCGGGCTCCTGAGCCGCTTCCGTCGCAGCCTCGGTCACTGCAGCGGCCGCTTCCGCGGAGGCATCCGCAGCCTGCTCCGCAACTTCTCCCGCGGCAGACTGAACGGCGGCAGCCGCTTCTTCAGTCAGCTGCTTCATCTGGGCTTCCATCTCGGTTACCTTGGTTTCGAGCTCGGCCTTGGCGGCTTCGGCAGCATCCTTCAGACCGGTCATATCAGTCAGCTGGGCCGTCAGATCATTCACCTTGGTCTCCAGCTCAGTCTTCGCAGCTTCGGCAGCGTCCTTCTGGCCGGTCATGTCAGTCAGTTTCGCAGTAATGTCATTCAGCTTGGTGTTGGCATCATTCTTCTGCCCGTTGAACACGAAGCACAGAACAATCGCAGCGATGGCAACGATGCACAGGCACGGGGTCAGAAACTTCTTCATAATCGTCTCTCCTCTCATATTCCTTGCTGTTTCTCAGCAAACATGCATATGATACATCAAATCAGGTCAAATATCAATGACGGCCCCTGTTTTTTTCTTTTCGTTTCTGCACCAGCGCATATCCGCCAATCAGAACCCAGATACAGGGAATTGCGATCAGTAGGACACGCGATTCTGTCGGCAGCTCCGCCGCCTGTTCGGGAAGCGGTGAACCCATGTTTTCCCCTGCCGTTTCTCCATCTTCGTTTCCCCGGTTGACCCGGATCTGATCCAGCCGGTACATATTGCTCATTTCCTGATACAGGTTCCGGATGGTTTCATCGCTGATATCCTGCTTGCGTCTGGCGCTTTTGCAGACTTCCTCAATCAGCTGCCCGGCAGCAGAACGAAGGCTCGCGCTGCCATTGAACACCGGCGTCACAAACGTCTCCGCCGTATGATCCATCAGCAGTTCACTGGCTTCAATCTTGATGAAATAATGTTCATCGTTGTCCTCGCCTTTCCGGCTCAGATACTCCTGATATGCCTCGCTCTGCTGCGCTTTCAGCGTCACTGGCAGGTATCCTTCCGTCTCCGCATATCCAAGCTGGATGTCATTCGTCAGCAGATACTGGACGAAAAGCCAGCTGGCCAGCACTTCCTGCGGATTCTGTTTGTTGAAAATGCAGATGCTCGGCCCCTGGCTGATCATCCGGATGTTTTCCGGATCATACTGCGGGATGGGGCGAAGCGCAATATTGAATGAAACCAGCTGCTCCTTGTGAATATCCTGCATCGGCGCATCCCCGCCCATCCAGGTGGCTCCGGCGGTGGAATCAACCGCAAAGATGCATTGTCCCGCGTTCAGGAAGTTGCCGGGATAGCTGCTGATCGCAAAGGTGGAAAAAGCCCGGCTTCTGGCATGCCCGTAGATCTCCTCGAGCAGTTTTTTCGTCGTATCGTTGAAAATCAGGACTTCCCCGTTTTCCGTGGAATACGGAGCCCCCAGCTGTCTGAGCATGGTGATCATCATGTTGTCCGTGCTTTTGTAGATGAAAGGAATCATCACGTTCTGACCGTTGACGCGGAATGTTCCGTCCGCATCTTTTTCCATGGCCTTTTCGCTGACTTCCCAGATAAAATCCCATGTGACCACATCCGGAACCGTATATCCCAGTTTTTCAACCAGATCGGTATTGATATACAGTGCTTCCGTCGAACGCATATAGGGCATCGCGTAATAATGCCCGTCCAGCATGCATTCCGCCAGGAATTCCGGAACAATTTCCGCCTGTTTCGGAGAATCAAACCGCACTTCGCTGCCACCCAGTCCGTACCGGCTGTCCTTCATCCAGTCATCCAACTGCAGCACCACATCGCTGCCTGTCATATAGGTCGCGATATGATCGGGATAGGAAATGCATACGTTGGGCGGCGTATTGGTCGGAATATTGGTAATCACATCCGCATAAATCCGGTTGTAATCCGCGTACAGCCGAAGGTTGATTTTCACATTGGGATAGATCTTCTCAAAATCCTCGATGGCCTTCGTATAGACAGCAGTCTGCACCTTGTTGGTATCATTCTTGGCCCAGAAAACCAGTTCGATCGGTTTTGTCTCGTCAAACTGCACCGGTACTTCCGTGCTTCCGGCTCCGATCACCGCCCTGTCTGTAAGCGTCCCGTGGCATCCGGTCAGAACCATCATCACCATTACCAGAAGCAGCGCCAGTCCTGCCGCTTTACTCATTCTCACGATCATATCACCACACTCATTCCTTATCCGTCATCCTCAAGTTGCCAGACCTTCATTTCTGTCCCGCGTAAAGGGGTTGCCTTATCCTTTCGTCCCGCCTCTGGAAACGCCGGCCATAATCTTGTCCCTGAACAGTATGAACATGACAATCAGCGGCACACTGACCACAACCACCGCTGCCATCATAGCCGGAATATCCTGGCGCCCGAATCCGCTTTCCCGAATCGCCTGAATGCCGTTGGAAACCAGGAAATACTTTGTTTCGCGCGTAATCAGGCGGGGCCAGACATAGCTGTTCCAGCATTCAATGGCCTTCAGAATGACGATCGTCACAATCGTCGGCTGGCTGATGGGAACCATCACCTTCAGAAGGTACTTCAGATCGCTCGTTCCGTCCACTTTGGCTGCATTGTACAGCTCATCGGGGATCGCCTCAAAGTTTTCCTTCAGCAGATAGATATAGAACACGCTGGTCACAGAGGGCAGGATCAGGCCGAGAAAAGTTCTTGCGCCGCGGTTCAGTTCCAGGTTCACCACCGTAACATAGTTGGTGATAATCACCAGCTCCGTCGGAATCATCATCAGACTCAGAAAGAGTGCAAAAGTCAGATCCTTGCCCCTGAATTTCAGCCGGGCAAAGGCGAAGGAAGCCGGCACCGTCACCAGCATCATCAGCATGGTTGTCGAAACCGTGAAAATCACCGTATTCACAAAATACCGGCCCAGATCGACTTCTGTAAATGCCTTGCCGTAATTTTCCAGTGTCGGATCCGCGGTGATAATCTGCGGCACATTTTCGTTGTTGTATGCGCTGGTCTTTTTGACGCTGGTCAGCACCATCCAGTAGAAGGGAAACAGCACAACCACCGCCCATACAACCAGCAGCAGATAAATCAGGACTTTGGTTCCTGTTCTGCCCTTTTTTTCACTCATCGGCTTTACGTCCTTCCCTGATTTCTACATGTACTGAACCTTGTTCCGGCTGAACTTCAGATTGATGTACGTGATCGTAAACACGATGGCAAACAGGATCAGCGCAGCCGCAGCCGCGTTGCCGTACTGTCCGCCGGTATCGCTGTAAAGCATGTCATATACATAGCCAACGATCGTGTTCATGCCGGCGGCATTGAGGTTGGTTCCGAACAGGGCAACTTCATCGCTGTATGCCTTGAAGGCGCCGATAAAACCCGTAATGATTAGATAGAAGACCGTCGGGCTGATCATCGGAAGCGTAATTTTCCGGAAAATACGCGCACTGGATGCGCCGTCCACCCGTGCAGCCTTGTAATAATCCTGATTCACGCTGGCCAGCGCACTGGTCAGGATCAGGATTTTGAACGGCATGACAATCCATACCGTATACAGGCAGGTAACCAGCATTTTTGTCCAGTAACCGCCGTCGATGAAATCGATATCCGTACCCAAGAGCAGATTCACAAGGCCGCGGGTGTATTCCGTCTTATCAAACAGAATCATGAATACGAGACCGACCGCGAGCGTGTTCGTCACATACGGCAGAAAGTAAATCGTCTGGAAGGCTTTTTTCAGCGGCTTGATGGCGCTCAGTCCAAGCGCGATCAGCAGGGAAAGCCCGGTGCTGACCGGCACTGTGATAATGACCAGAATAAACGTGTTTTTCAACGCCTGAATGAAAAGCTCATCGCTCAGTACTTTCCGGAAATTGCCCAGTCCAACCCCGGTATAGGTCCGCGCGATCGATGCATAGTTCTCCTCCACGGAATAAATCAGCACGTCGATCAGCGGATACAGCATGAATACACCGAGGAAAAGGATGGCCGGCAGCAGGTACAGCCAGGCTTTCAGATTGTTCTTTTCCTTCATACCCGTTCCTCGCTCTCCCGGTCAAACAGGAAGACCTTATGAGGCTTCAGGTTGAACCGCACCATCTTCTGATCCGGGCGGAACGTGTTTTCCGAGCTGACGATCGCCCGAATGCTTTTGCCTGTCATCTGTTCGTTGGTACATACGACGCTCACATCCCGGCCCATTACCTCAACCCGGTCCATCCGGCATGTAAAGCGCCCGTTTTCATCCGGGATAAAGCCTTCCGGCCGGATCCCCACCCAGATTTCCCGGTTTTCCTTGCCCGGCACATCCAGCACCGCCTCGTTTCCGATCCAGACCTTCCCGTCGCGGATGGCGCCCTCAAACACGTTGATCTGCGGGGTTCCCAGGAACTGCGCCACGAAGAGATTCACCGGCTCATCATATACATCCTGCGGTTTGCCGATCTGATGCACCTTGCCCGCCTTCATGACGATGATCAGATCGCTGATGCTCATCGCCTCTTCCTGATCGTGCGTGACAAAGATCGTCGTCACGCCCGTTTCCCGCTGAATCCGCCGCAGCTCCTCCCGGGTCTGCAGCCTCAGCCGGGCATCAAGGTTGCTCAGCGGCTCATCCAGCAGCAGCACCCGTGGAATCTTGACCAGTGCCCGGGCGATGGCAACCCGCTGCTGCTGTCCGCCGGACATTTCCTTCGGTTTACGCTCCATCAGCTGGTCGATCTGCACGAGCCTGGCAACTTCCATCGCCTTCTCATGCATGGCCTGCTTCGTCATCTTCTTTTCGCCCTTGAGGTTCTCCAGCGGAAAGATGATATTCTCCTCCACCGTCAGGTGCGGATAGAGCGCATAATTCTGGAATACCAGGCCGACGCCCCGCCCTTCCGGCGGCACATTCGTCACATCCTCGTCCCCGAAGAGAATGCGTCCCTCCGTCGGCGTCTCCAGCCCGCTGATCAGGTTCAGCGTGGTGCTCTTTCCGCACCCGCTGGGCCCCAGCAGGCCGATCAGCTGCCCATCCGGAATTTCAAAGCTAAAGTGATCGACCGCAACGACCACTTCCCCCTTGACGTGTCTGGATGCAAAACGCTTGGTCAGGTTCTCCAGAACTACTTTCATTTGGCTTTCCCTCCGGACTGTTTATGATATGCTGATTGTACTCATTCCCGCCGTTCCGTGTCAAGCGTCTTCGAGCACATTCCTTCCGTCGGTATATGGACAGGCGTCATTGCCTCCATTCAGTTTTTTTCATTTCTGTGGTATACTGTGTCCGCCGTTGTGCATGCTGAATACTAGTACGTTCCGGAGGGAGGTGTCTGCCCATGATGACCGCTGCCGCATGCCTGTGGCTGGGGCTGTTTCCGCTCCTGCAGGGGGGCACCTATTCCCGGATCACGCTGGACAAATGGATCATCATGGTTGTCCTGACCGGGGTCACCCTCATCTGTTTTTTCGCGGATCTGTTCCGCACCCGTACGTCCCGGAAGCGTTTTCTTCCTTCCGTTTCCGCGTCTGCGCGGCTTCCGCTGCTGCTCGGAGTCGGACTGCTCTGCTGGATCCTTCTCTCCTGCCTGTTCACCCCCTACGGGCCGGAGGCGTGGTGGATCGGCATGTCCGTCCGGCGGGAAGGGCTGGCAACGCAGCTGTGTTACCTGATGCTGTTTTTTCTGTTTGCGCTCAGTCGGGTGCGTTACCGGCCGATTCTGATTTCTTCCGCAGCCGGCACTGCCGTTTTTTTTATCATCGTCATGTTGCAGCGTTCCGGCGGCAATCCGCTGGGGCTCTATCCGCCCGGCCGCAGTTATCTGACAGGCAACGAATTCCAGGGAACCATCGGTAATATTGACATGGGGACCGGATACCTCTGCATGATGGCTGCGCTGTTCCTGACCGCAGCTCTGCCTGATGGGTTGATGAAACGGTCACAGGGCGGCATCGCTTCAGCCATGCCGCTCTGGTTCCGCTGCGTCCTGCTGACGGGATTCGGACTCTCTGCCTTTCTGATCGTCACCATGGATGTGCAGTTCGGCCTGATCACCCTTTCAGCGCTCCTGTTTGCCACTGCTTTGCGGTTCCTGCCCCGGAAGCTCATCCTGCCGATCATCGTTCTGACTGTCGTCGCGGTTCTGCTGGTCGTATGGTTCTGGCCCGGGAATGCCGGTGGGATCTGGGAGCTGCATGAAATCATGCATGGACGTCCTCAGCTGTCCTTCGGCAGCAATCGGATCGCGGTCTGGTTATATTCCCTGAAGCTTGCCGGGGATCGGCTGCTTTTCGGAGGCGGCCCGGATACGTTTGTGACCCGTTTCAACCGGTTTCTGGAGGATTCCGGTTATCGCATTCCCACCGCTCAGGGGGATCTGCCTTTGCCCTCCTATTTTGACAATCCGCACAATGAGTATCTGTCCCAGCTGCTGAATCATGGGCTTCCCGCCATGCTGCTGTATATCCTGCTGATCGCCTCCGCTCTGTTCCTGAACCGGCATGGCAGCATTCAGGGCGACAGAGGATCGGTCATCAATCGTCTTCCTTTTGCAGCGGGCGTTTTCTGTTATGCGCTTCAGGCTTTCTTTTCCTTTCCGGTCTGCATCGTTGCCCCAATGTTCTGGGTGATGCTCGGTCTTTCATGCGGAGAAAGGAAAGGTCCCGGCAATCCGTGATCGCCGGGACTTCCCTGTTCCGGATCATCATCCGGTTCTGAATGATTCCATTACATCAGCCTGCGGAACATTTCCTCAAACTGCGCCAGGCTCGCGGGACGCGGATTGCCGGGAGCGCATGCATCCGCAGCGGCGGACTCGCACAGGAAAGGCAGGTCTTCTTCCTTCAGTTTCTCCAGCTTCGTCGGAATACCGACATCCACGGACAACTGCCGGACAGCGTCCACAGCGGCCTTCCGATAGGTTTTCTCATCCATGCCCGTCGTGTCCACGCCGAACGCTTCCGCGATCGCCCTGAACTTTTCTCCGGTATATTCCGCATTGAATTCCATCACGATCGGAAGCATCATGGCACATGCCACGCCATGGGGCGTATCATAAACCGCACCCAGCGTATGGGCCATGGAATGAGCAATGCCCAGACCGACATTGGAATACGCCATCGCCGTCACATACTGGGCCAGGGCCATGCCTTCCCGCCCGTCCGGATCATTGGCAACCGCCTTGCGAAGATTCTTTGCAATCAGCTGAATGGCCTCCAGGTTCAGGCAGTCGGACAGCTCCCAGGCCGCGCCGGTGGTATATCCTTCAATGGCGTGGGTCAGCGCGTCCATTCCGGTGGATGCCGTCAGGCCCTTGGGCATGGAGGACATCATATCCGGATCAACCACGGCGACATCGGGGATGTCATTCGGGTCCACGCAGACAAACTTCCGTTTTTTCTCCACATCGGTGATGACATAGTTGATCGTGGATTCCGCGCCGGTCCCGCCTGTCGTCGGAACAGCGATGGTAAACACGGTGCGTTTCTTCGTCGGCGCAACGCCTTCGAGAGAGCGGATATCCGCAAATTCCGGATTGTTGACGACGATGCCGATGCCCTTGCCGGTATCCATGGAAGAACCGCCGCCGATGGTGATCATGAAGTCCGCTCCGCTGGCTTTATAGGCCTCCACGCCGTGCTGAACATTCTCAATGGTGGGATTCGGCTTGATGTCGGTATACAGGGTGTAGGCCACACCGTTCTGATCCAGCAGATCCGTCACCTTGGCCGTAACGCCGAATTTGACCAGATCCGGATCGGAAGCCACAAAGGCCTTGTGGAATCCGTGAGAAGCGATGATGCCGGGAATCTCGTTGATGGCGCCGTGGCCATGATAGGAAACGCCGTTCAGAACAAAACGATTGACAGACATGGGTTTTCCTCCGTTCCTTTTTTGATTTTGAAAGATCCGCCGGATATCTGAAAACGGCGGACCGGAAAAACCGGATATGATATTCTACAATGATTCATTGAATTTGTCCAGCTGCATGCAGTCAATTTCCGCTGAGTCCGGCGGGCTTTGCATCCGAGGAATACAGCAGTTTTTTTGTTTCGTCGCCAAAGATTCCGTCCGGCTCAAGCCCGTTGGCGCGCTGAAAAGCCATCACCGCTTCCTTCGTTCCCGCGCCGAATTGCCCGTCGATCTCTGCGCTGTAATATCCCAGATCCCTGAGACGGCTTTGCAGGTTCGTCACCTCATCGCCTCGGGACCCTGTGCGCAGAATGGGCTCAGAGGTGGGCAGTGCCGGGTCCGGTGTCTCCGCCAGCACGCTCGATGGCATCGCCGGAATCGGCGTTGGCGTCAGGCTCATTTCCCGCCGGACCTCCCTGGCCGTCGGAAGCACGAAGGTGAGCAATACGCCGATGCCGCACAGCAGCAGAACCATCACAGCGATGCCGGCTACGGTCTTCGGATTCTTTTTCATGCTTTCTCCGTCTTTCTCATAAACAGAACGCCGAGCGTATCCGGTCCGCAGTGGCAGCATACAGTGCATCCGGCCATCGTTTCCAGCACTTCCCGGAACAGCCCGTAGCTCTTGACCTTGTCGATGGCAAAGCTGACCATGCCTTCCTCGCTGGGAGAATGGGTGATGAAGACCCGGTTGAAATCAATATTGCTGTCGTCTGCCAGCGTATCTTCGATATAATGCTTCAGGTAATGCTCGTACCGTCCCCGATACTTTTCTCCCGGATGCATCTTTCCGTCATCCACGATGATGGAAGGCCGGATATGAAGCAGCTTGGCGCCCAGGGCTTCCATGCCGCTGCAGCGGCCGCCCCGGCGGAGATACTCGACCGTCCGGACCACGAAACTCGCATTGACCAGTCCGGTCCTTTCCCGCAGTTTCCGCGCGATCTCCGCGCCGTCCATGCCGGCCTCCGCCATGTCCGCTCCTTCCAGCACCAGCAGTCCGCTGCCCGTAGACAGATTTCGGCTGTCAACGATGAATACGTTGTCCATCTTTTCAGAAGCCTCACAGGCATCGGAATAACAGGTGGAGAACTCGCTGCTGATGCAGATATGAACCACCTGATCGTACGTCGTCAGCTGTTCCCGGAAGAATTCCTTGTACTCATAGGTATTGACCGCTGCCGTCCGTACGGATTTGCCCGCATCGGAAGCCCGAAAAATATCCCGGGGCGTCACGTCGATGCCATCGTGAAAGACCTGTCCGTCAATGATCACGCTCAGCGGCACAATCCCGATGTTGTATTTCCGGCACAGTTCCGGGCTCAGATCACATGTGCTGTCAGCCGTAATTCTGATTTTCATTCACCGATCATCTCTCTTCTCTGAAATAGCTTAGTCCCAGGCTCGCCGGAGGTTGATTCTCACGCTTGTTCCGGATGCTTGAAACAATCAGCACCAGGATCGTCACCACATAAGGCAGCATCTTCAAAAGCGGAATCGTCGCCATGGTGACCTTGATCCAGCTGCTGTTTGTAATAAAGCTCCCCAGGGAGAAAAGGATCCCGAACACCGTCGAACCGATGATGGTCATATGTGGACGCCAGAGGGCGAAGATCACCAGCGCAATGCTCAGCCAGCCCCATGCTTCCACGCTCAGGTAGGCTTCCTGGCTCGCCATATAATCGATGATGTAATAGAACCCGCCCAGCCCCGCGATACCGCTTCCGATGCATGTCGCCGCATACTTATACCGTGTCACATTGATGCCGACAGCGTCCGCGGTGGCCGGATTTTCGCCGACAGCCCGCAGATGCAGCCCGGTTTTCGTCCGGAACAGAACCCAGCTGGAAGCGATCGCAACGATGATCGCCAGAAAGAACAATACGCCCCAGAGCTGCAGACTGTCCTGCCTTCCGGCGAACGGCCAGCGGAAATAATCCCGGGTACGGACCAGATATACCACCGTATCCAGTTTGGTCATGATCACCTTCGAAAGGCCTACACCGAACGTCGTCAGCGTCAGTCCGGTCACGTTCTGGTTTGCCCGGAACGTCACCGTGAGAAAGGAGTAGATCAGTCCGCCCAGAACGGAGAACGCCAGTGAACCGAGAATGCCCAGAATCACGATCAGGAAAGGCGGCAGGCTGCTCCCTCCGATCATGTTCAGCACCAGGCACCCGCCGGCACCGCCCATGCACATGATCCCCGGAATGCCCAGGTTGAGATGGCCGGCCTTTTCCGTCAGGATCTCACCGGTGGAACCGTACATGAAAACCGCACCGAAGGCCAGGGAGTCGACCAGAAAATTGATCCAGCTGTTCACTTTAACCTGCCTCCTTTCGCCTTCTTCTCTCCGCTTCCCCGGAAATGAATCTCATAGTGAATGAAGAATTCGGATCCGATGATAAAGAACAGGACGATTCCCACGATGACGTTGGGAAGCGAGTTGTTGACGCTGAAGTCCTGGCTGATCTGCCCTGCGCCCTGGTTCAGGAGCTGTATCAGGGCGGATGTGAGGATCATCATCAGCGGATTGAACTTGCCCAGCCAGGCGACCAGAATGCCCGTAAATCCCTGCCCCCCGGCAGAATTGGTCGTCACCGTCTGATCGGCGCCTGCGGCGATCAGATACCCGGCCAGGCCGCAAAGCGCGCCGCTGAGAATCATCGTCCGGATGATGACCTTCCGCTCATTGATGCCGATATACTTTGCCGTCCGGACGCTTTCGCCGACGACGCTGATTTCATAGCCGTGTTTGGTGTAGTTCAGATATACGAACAGACCGCCCGTCAGCAGAAGCACGATCAGGATGATCAGCAGATGTTCATTGTAGATCTGCGGCAGCTTCCCGAATTTCAGCTTGCCGAGGGAAGAGGACCCGTTGGGTACCCAGACGACCAGGAAATAGCTGACCAGGTAGGTCGCCACATAATTCATCATCAGGGTGAACAGCGTTTCATTTGTACCCCACTTTGCCTTGAACAGTGCGGGAATAACGCCCCACACAGCGCCGGCCATCAGCGCTGCAGCCAGCATCAGGATCAGCAGAAGCCATTCCGGAATCTTCCCGCCAAAGTAGAAGGCCACTGCAATGGAGGCCAGCACGCCGACCAGCGTCTGTCCCTCGCCGCCTGTGTTCCAGAAGCGCATCCGGAATGCAGGTGTCAGCGCCAGTGATATGCACAGCAGAATCGCCGTATTCTTCAGAAACTTCCAGAGCTTGCGGCTGGTGGAGAAGGATCCCCGGATGAACGTATAATAGAAGTCGCCGATTTTTCCCGGGTTCTGCTGCAGCTTTTCAATCAGCAGAAAGGCTGCGATTCCGCAGACGACCAGTCCCAGAAACATGGCGATACCGCGGATCCCCCATGCCTTCCACGGTGAAATGATATCCCGCTTGCTCAGATGGATCAGGGGCTCCCGCCTGTCTTTCCTGCCTGTACCGTTCAAGCTTCATTCACCGCCTCTCTGGCGCCCGTTTTCGTCATCAGCAGGCCAATCTCTTCCTTGGTCGCCTTCCGCGCATCCACAATGCCCGTAATGGCGCCGCCATTGATCACCATGATCCGGTCGCTCAGCTCCAGCAGCACATCCAGATCTTCTCCGACAAAGATCACCGCCACGCCGTTCTCTTTCTGCCGGTTCAGCAGATGATAAATCGTATAGCTGGATCCGATGTCCAGACCGCGCACCGGGTAGGCTGCCATCAATACCTTGGGCGTATAGGCAATTTCCCGCCCGACCAGCACCTTCTGCACGTTCCCGCCGGACAGGCGCCGGACCGGCGTACTGACGCCCGGCGTCGCCACCTCCAGCTCTTCGATGATTTTTTCCGCCTGTGCCCTCGGTTTTTTCCGGTCCAGGAATCCATGCGGACCCTTCCGGTAATTGCGCAGCATCATATTGTCGGTGATGTCCATGTTGCCGACCAGCCCCATTCCCAGCCGGTCCTCCGGGACAAATGACAGGTGGACTCCCAGCTGTCGGATCTCCAGCGGGGTTTTATCGCGGAGATTGATCACCTCATCCTCACGGAACAGCACATCTCCGCTTTCCACCCATTTCCGGATTGCTCCGTTGCTCAGGCCTTCAAAGCTCACATCGTTCATGTTCCGGTCGTGGAACGCGCCCTCGGCGCACAGTTCCTTGACCCGCTTCAGGCTCTTATGAAAGAAGGTAACCGGTCTGTCCTTCTTCGGATTGTTGAACTGAATGGTACCGCTTTCCAGCGGCTGAAGACCGGAAATGGCTTCCAGCAGTTCCCGCTGACCGCTTCCGGCAATCCCGGCAATGCCAAGGATCTCCCCACCGTTGGCGTCAAAGCTGATGTTCTTCAGCACGTGAACGCCTTCCGCATTGTACAGGTTCAGCCCGCGTACCACCAGTCTCGGAACAGCATTGACCGGCATCGTCCGGTCAATATTCAGGCTCACCCGCCTGCCGACCATCATGTACGTCAGCTCGTTTTCGTTCGTTTCGGAGGTGTTGACCGTGGCAATATGTTCACCCCGGCGAAGAATGGCCACCCGATCGCTGACTTCCATCACTTCGTTCAGCTTATGGGTGATGATGATAATGCTTTTCCCGTCCTCCCGCATTCGCCGGAGCACGGCAAACAGCTTTGTAATCTCCTGGGGCGTAAGCACGGCGGTCGGTTCATCCAGGATCAGGATGTCCGCGCCGCGGTACAGCACCTTGAGGATTTCGACCGTCTGTTTTTCTGAGACAGACATATCATAGATCTTGCGGTCAGGATCCAGCTGAAAACCGTACCTCTGCGCAATCTCCCCTACCCGGGCGCTGACTTCCTTCAGGTTGTACCTTTTTCCTTCCTCCACGCCCAGCACGATATTCTCAGCCGCCGTAAACAGATCAACCAGCTTGAAATGCTGATGAATCATGCCGATCCCATGTTCAAAGGCGTCCTTCGGCGAATTGATCGCCACTTCCTGTCCGTCGATCAGGATATGCCCTTCATCCGGATAATAGATTCCGGCGATCATGTTCATCAGCGTGGTCTTTCCGCAGCCATTCTCACCGAGAATGGCCAGGATCTCCCCCCGGTAAACATCCAGATTAACCCTGTTGTTCGCCATGACCGGTCCAAACCGTTTGGTGATTCCCTTCATCTGAAGCGCAAGCTGTTTCTCCAAGCCGATTTCCTCCGAAAGCAAGACTCTTCTTGATTTTACCATAAAAGGATACGGACTGCCACCCGGGAATTGAGTGGCAGTCCGATCACTGTTCAGTTGAAATATTCCGAAATCAGAAGGCACTGTTCAGCAGCTCAATGCCGTCGATCTGAATATCGAAATACGGCGCGCTCCGGTATTCGGATTCATGGAAGTATCCGTCAGCGACCACTTCCGTATCGGGAGTAAAGGCAGCGTCGGTGTCCACATCCGCCATGTAGCTGGTGAGGGCAGCGCCGTCCTTGGTGATGAAGCCTTCCTTCGCAGTGTCGAACACCTTGACGGAACCGTCTTCCAGCGCGGCCTTGACTTCCGCGATCTTCTCAACGGTGCCGGCAGCGGCCGCCGCTTCGTTCACATCCGTCAGTACCACGGAGCCGGTCGCAATGGTTCCGGTCCAGTCTGTATCGATCGCTTCGCCCGCGATGGTCTGGTTGACCAGATACTCAAAGTAAGGCGCCCAGTCGATCTTGCTGGCGACGATGAAGGTGTTGGGGCAGGCATCCACGGTGGATCCGTTGTAGGACACATTGGGAATGCCGGCGGATTCGCAGGCCGTGGGAGCACCCATGGAGTCCGCATGCTGGGAGATCAGATCCGCGCCCGCGTTGATCAGCGCTTCAGCCGCGGATTTCTCAGCCATTTCATCGTACCAGGAACCGGTGAACTGCACCTTCATGATCACATCAGGGCATACGCTCTTCGCGCCGAGATAGAAGCTGGTATATCCGGAGATCACTTCCGCATAGGTGAAAGCGCCGACATAGCCCATCATGGGAACATCGCCCTTCAGCTTGCCGGCTTCCTTCAGCTCGTTCAGCTTCAGTCCGGCTGCTACACCGGCCAGATAACGGCCTTCATAGATGGAAGCAAACGCATTGTGGAAATTGGCCTGTCCTTCGGTATGCGCCTTGGTACCGGTCGCATGGGCGAAGGTCACTTCGGGGTACTCCTTGGCAGCTTCAATCAGGAAATCCTCATGACCGAAGCTGTCGGCAAAGATGATGTTGCAGCCTTCATCCGCCAGGTCCAGCGCCTTCTGACGGCACTCATCGCTCTCCGGAATTCCGGAAACGATGATCACCTGATCCTCGCTCAGGCCGAGGTTCGCCGCCGCTCTCTTGGCGGAATCGATAAAGTTCTTGTCATAGGTGGACTGTTCATCGTGCAGGGTGATGATCCCCATCTTGATGTTCTCCTTGGCAATCCCGTCCGCAAGGCTTGCGGCTGCCGTCAGGCACAGCACCAGTGCCAGAACCAGAGCAATGATTTTCTTCATGTGGTCTTGTCCTCCTCTTTTTGTCCCCTGGAGTTATTGAGAAATATATTGGATCAATCGTCTTCCGGACGGAGAATGATTTCTCCGTTTTCGATCCCGTCAACGATTGCCAATGACTTAAGATGGATCCCGGCTTCCCGCAGCTTCGTTCCGCCTTCCTGGAACCCCTTTTCCACGGCGATTCCGACCCCGATCACTTCCGCCTTCTGCTGCTGGCAAAGGTTCATCATCCCTTCAACAGCCTGTCCGTCCGCCAGAAAATCGTCAATGATCAGCACGCGGCTGCCTTCCGGCAGGTACTTCCGTTCAATCCGGATGGTATTCTGTGTTTTATGGGTAAAGGAGTAAACACCGGCCTGCACGGTTTCCTGACTGAGGACCGCCGTATTGCTCTTTTTGGCAAACACGACCGGAATATCACCCAGCGCATGCGCCGCGGCGACCGCCATGGCAATCCCGCTGGCTTCCACGGTCAGCACCAGATCCGGCTTTTCTCCCCGGAATTCATCCGCCCAGGCCTCGCCCATGGCGAACAGCAGCTTTGTATCGATCCGGTGATTCAGGAACATATCCACCTTCACAATATCGCTGCCAATTCCCTTTCCCTGGGATAAAATCATCTGGCGCAACGCTTCCATCGGCACGGCCCTCCAAAAACACGAACGTTTCTACACGGGACCCGGCCATTATATGCCAAAAATCCGAATATTTCAATGAAGAAGATGTTCCAAAATTGTTAAATCTACTTCTGTGTTCACTTGAATTATGATAAAATGATAGGGTCCGGAAACGGATCTGCCATTTGCTCCGGTTTTTTGCAGAAAGGATGCATCCAATGAAGTCCCTTTATCTGATCATGAATCCCACCTCCGGCACCCGTCAGGCCAACCGGCTGCTGGCGGATATGGTGGCGGTTTTCTCCCGGAGTGGATTTCTCTGCACGGTTTACATGACAGCCGCCCGCGGCGATGCCTCCCGCTTTGCTGCCCTGTACGGGAGCCAGGCCGATCTGATCGTTGCCTGCGGCGGCGACGGAACGCTGAACGAAGTCATCTCCGGCCTGCTGTCTGCGGGGCATCGGACGCCGCTGGGTTATATTCCCGCCGGCAGCACCAATGATTTTGCAAACGGTCTCGGAATTCCGGCCAATATCATTCAGGCCTGTGAAGCCATTGTCGCCGGAACGCCGAAACCCCTGGATATGGGCCGTTTCGGCGAAGACCGCTATTTCTGCTATACCGCTTCCTTCGGCGCATTCACCAGCGTATCCTACTCCACGCCGCAGAACGTGAAAAATGTGCTCGGGCATATTGCATATATTCTGGAGGGAGTCCGTTCTCTCGCAGAAATCCGCCCGATCCACATGCGGATCAGGGCGGATGACAATGTATATGAGGGAGATTATCTGTTTGGCTCCGTCTGTAACTCGACTTCCCTGGGCGGCGTGCTGAAGCTGGAAAAGGATCAGGTACACGTCAATGACGGTCAGTTCGAATCCCTTCTGATCCCCTTTCCGGCGGATCTGCTGGCGCTCAACCGGGTGATCTCCGCACTGTCGGCCCGTCACTACGAGGATCCGAGTCTCATCTTTCTCCGTGCATCCTCGTTCACCTTTGAAGGCTGCCCGAATCTCCACTGGACGCTGGACGGCGAAGAAGCCAGCGGGGCTGACCCGCTCATGATCCGGAATCTCTTCGGAGCCGTTCATTTCATCTACTGACTTTTTCCGGCTTCATCCCGCGCTGCCTGTCCGGAATCTTGCTATGATCATACAGATCAGAAATGCGCCGATATCCACCGCCACAATCGTGGAACCAACCGGAGTGCCGGCCACGATTGCCGTCATCAGTCCGATCAGCGCGCTGCTGACGGACAGCACCGCCGAAAAGACCGTCACGGAGCGAAAACTTTTGAACAGCCGCATGGCGGACATGGCGGGGAAAATGATCAGCGCGGAAATCAGCAGGGATCCCACCAGATTCATCGCCAGAACGATGATCACCGCGATAATCACCGCAATCAGCAGATTGTAGGCCTCGACGCGGATTCCGCCTGCCCGGGCAAAATCCTCATCAAATGTAACGGCAAAGATCTTGTTGTAAAACAGGGCAAAGATCACCATGACCACGATGGACAGCGCAGCGCAAAGCCACACTTCCCCCCGCGTCAGCGTCAGAATCGAAGTGGAGCCAAACAGTGTTGAGCACACATCTCCGGAAAGATTGGTCGAAGTGGAGAACATGCTCATCAGAAGATAGCCGATCGCCAGCGCGCCGACGGATATCATCGCAATCGCCGCATCCCCCTTGATCCGCGTGTTCTGTCCCGTCTTCAGCAGCAGCACCGCACTCAGCACGGTCACCGGCATCACGAACAGCAGGTTGTCGGAGAGATGAAGAATCGCGGCGATGGCCATCGCGCCAAAGGCCACATGGGAAAGCCCGTCTCCGATGAAGGAGAAGCGTTTCAGCACCAGCGTCACTCCCAGAAGGGAGGAGCAAAGCGCAATCAGCACCCCGACGATCAGTGCGTTCTGAACGAAGGGAAACTGAAAATAGTTTCGAATTGTATCAATCATCCGGTTCTCCTGCCCGTGTCACTTGTTCAGTGCGTTTTCAAATACAGCAAGATTGCTTTCCATCAGACCGAGATAGGTGGTTCCGCTCTCGGCGTCTTTTTTGGTGGTACCCTGCATGGAATTAACGGCCAGGAGCTTCTGATCTCTCCCCTGAGTCGCATTGATGATGGTCTCGGCGATCCGGTGATTCGTGCCTTCAATGCAAAGCACTGCCGGCAGCTTCATTTCATCCATCTTTCCTGCCAGGAATACGATCGTCTGAAAACTGGCCTCCGTTTCCGCAGAGCATCCGGAGAATGCCGCGTAGTATTCCAGTCCGTAATCATCCACCAGATAGCGGAAGGGGAATCGGTCTCCGAAAAGCACCGTATGATATGCAGCTTTGCCCGCCATCTCCTGATACCGCTGATCCAGGTCTTTCAGTTTCGTTTCATAGGCGACCGCGTTGGCCTGATATGTGTCGGCACCGGCCGGATCAGCCTCGCCCAGCTTTCCAGCAATCACACGGACCAGTTTTTCTGCATTCCGCAGACTCAGCCAGATATGCTCATCTGATTCCTTTTCATCGTCATGATCATGTTCTTTTCCATGATCATGCTCTTCTTCCATGCCTTCCACGATTTCCTCTTCCTTGACATCTTCACCCAGGGCTTCCATCAGATTGATCACGATCATATCCCTGTTCACAGCTTCTGACAGCGCATCCTTTACCCAGGCGTCCGATTCTCCGCCCACATAAATGAATACGTCGCACGTAGCGACCTTCATGATATCCATCGCAGTGGGCTGATAGCTGTGAAGATCCACACCGGAATCGAGCAGCATCGTCAGCTCTGCGTTCCCGCTGTCACCGATGATCTCCCGCGTCCAGTCATACACAGGAAATATGGTTGTCACGACGCTGATCTTCTTTGCTTCGGCCATTGCCGGCGCGACGGTGCACAGCGCTGCCACCATCAGAGCCGTCAGCAAAGCCAGTATTTTTTTCATCATTCCGTCTTCTCCTCCATTGCCCGGATCATCCGGCTTTTTCTGCACTGATCGCACAATCCGTAGAACACGGTTTTGCCGACATTCCATTCAAACCCGTGATGTCTCACCAGATGCGTCCGGATTTCCCGGAGCTCTTCGCAGTCCAGATGGATCAGTCTTCCGCAGTCCTCGCACCTGCAGTGGAAATGCGATACGCACTGCTCGGTTTTTTCGATATATGCGTAGCAGGCGCTCTCCCCGGGGCCAAGCGTATACTTCTGAATGGTCCCTTCATCCACAAAGCGTTCCAGCTGGCGATAGATGGTCGCCATGCCAATCGGTGCACCTTCCGCCTCAAAGTGTTCCCGGATTTCAGCGGCCGTATGGTGTTCACCGTGCGAGGATTTCATATATGTCAGCAATTGTTCCCTGGCTTTCGTTCTGTAGCCCGCCTTGGTTTCCATCCTCAGACCCCCTTCAGCAAAAATGAAAACCATTTTCTAATTATAAGCAAAAGCAGCAGGCTGTCAATATAAAACTGATAATTGCTTTCATATTTCAGGCACAAAAAAACCGGCCTGCACGGCCGGTTGAAGGACAGATGCCCTCCCTTTATTTTGCGTATCCCAGATCAAATGCCTTCAGGTTCATCTCCAGGAACTTCGGCTGAATCACCTTCTGCATGGCGGCGTTCCAGCGCTCCTTCGGAATGTCGGTACAGGCGGCAAAATGCCCCATCAGCACGATATTGACCGCTTTGGCGCTCCCGGCATCCATGGCCGGCGTCAGCGCGTCGAAATCATCAATATCAAATCCCTGCTTTTTCAGTTCATCCAGCACGTCCCGCGGATACTCCGCCGCGCCGGTGATCACCGGCATCGGGTCGATCTCCTGCGTGTTGACAATGATCTTTCCGCCCCGGCGCAGGCATCCGGCATACCGGGCGGCTTCCAGCTTTTCAAAGCTGATGATGAAGTCACATTCTCCCTCAGTCACGATCGGGGAATAAACCCTGTCTCCATACCGAACATAGGTCACCACGCTTCCGCCCCGCTGGCTCATGCCATGGACCTCGCTGACCTTCACATCGAATCCTTCATCCGTCAGCAGTGTTCCCAGCAGCCTGGAGGCGAGCAGGCTTCCCTGTCCGCCCACGCCGACGATCATTACGCTTGTCGTTTTCATTGTTCATTTCCTCCGATCGCGCCGAATGCGCACAGCTGTTCGCAGACGCCGCAGCCAACGCACAGTGTCCGGTCAATATGTGCCTTGCCGTCCCGGAAGCTGATGGATGGGCATCCCAGCTTCATGCATTTCCGGCAGCTCCGGCATTTGTCCCGATCCACCGACAGCGGAGCCTTGGGTTTCACATATTTGAGCAGCACGCAGGGACGGCGGGAAATGATCACGGACGGTTCCTCGGCGGCCAGCTCTTCCAGCACCGCATCCTCGCATGCTTTCAGATCGTATGGATCCACCACCCGGACCCGGTTGATGCCCAGTGCCCTGCACAGCGCTTCCAGATTGACCTTCGCCGCAGGATCGCCCTTGATGTTGTACCCGGTGGTCGGATTCTGCTGATGGCCGGTCATACCGGTGATGGAATTGTCCAGAATGATCACGGTCGAATTGGTGGCATTATAGGCAATGTTCACCAGGCCCGTCATGCCGCTGTGCATAAATGTGCTGTCCCCGATCACGGCCACGGTACGCTTCTCGGTTTCTGCACCACGCGCCGCGTTGAATCCGTGAATCCCGGAGACGCTCGCGCCCATACAGAGGGTGGAATCCAGCGCATTCAGCGGCGCCACCGCGCCGAGCGTGTAGCATCCGATATCGCCGAGCACCGTGATCCTGTTCTTTGCCAGCGTATAGAACATGCCGCGATGCGGGCATCCGGAGCACATCATGGGCGGCCTGCCCGGAACGGCCGGCGCCTTTCCCTGAATCTCCGGAACATCCGGGATCTGAACCCCTTCCGCTGTGAAAGCGTCCCGGATCGTCTTCTGGCTGAATTCTCCGATGGCGGAGAAAAGCTTCTTTCCGGTCACTTCTATGCCCATCGCCCGGATATGGTTCTCCAGGATCGGATCCAGCTCCTCAATCACATACAGCTTCTTCACCTGATCCGCAAAATTCCGGATCATCTTTTCGGGCAGCGGATTGGGCATACCGATTTTCAGCACGCTCACGCTGTCCCCGAAGACTTCCTTCACATACAGGTAGCTGCATCCGGATGTGATGATGCCGATTTCGCGGTTTTCAGCCATCTCCGTGCGGTTATACATGCAGTTTTCCGCGAATGCCTTCAGCTTCTCGGTCCGCTCCTCGACAACGGGATGACGCTGCTTGGCATAGCCGGGCATCATGATGTACTTGGCCGGCTGCTTCACATATTCCTTCATGGGAACGTCTTCCCGCTCCCCGAGCTCCACGACACACTGACTGTGCGCAATACGGGTGCACATCCGCAGAAGCACCGGCGTATCAAACTGTTCACTCAGCTCAAAGGCACTTCTGGCAAATGCATATGCCTCGGCGGAGTCGGATGGCTCCAGCATCGGCACCTTGGCCGCAATGGCATAATGACGGGAATCCTGTTCGTTCTGGCTGGAGTGCATGGCAGGGTCATCCGCCACGCAGATGACCATTCCGCCGGTGACGCCCGTATAGCTCAGAGTGAACAGCGGATCGGCCGCCACATTCAGTCCAACGTGCTTCATGGCGCATGCGGACCGCATGCCGGCCAGGCTGGCGCCAAAGGCAACTTCTGTTGCCACTTTTTCATTCGGCGCCCATTCGGAATGAATATCGTCATGTTTTGCAAGGAATTCCGTGATTTCCGTGGATGGGGTTCCCGGATAGCTGGAGACCAGTCCCAGACCCGCGTGATACAGTCCCCATGCCACTGCTTCGTTTCCGATCAGTAATTTTTTCATGACCTTTACCTTCATCTGTTTTTTGTGAAATATCCGTAAGTACGGTCCGGAATAACCGCAGGCAGCTTTCCCTTCCCTCAGCTCCTGTTCTGGCTGTCCACGAGGCCTTCCCCGCCGTACATCTTCCGCAGCTTCGGCTTTTCGATCTTTCCGGTCGCGTTCCGCGGAACAGGCGCCAGAATAATCTTTCTCGGACGCTTGTAGCGCGGCATCCCCATGCAGAACTCCCGGATATCGTCCTCCGTGCATTCGGCGCCGGGCACCAGCTCAACGATGGCCGCAGCAATCTCGCCCAGCCGCATATCCGGCAGGCCGATGACCGCCACATCCTTGATGGGCGGATATGCTGCCATGAAGTTCTCAATCTCGACGGGATACAGGTTCTCTCCGCCGGTGATGATCACGTCCTTCTTCCGGTCGACCAGGTAGATAAACCCTTCCTCATCCTGCTTGGCCATATCCCCGGTCAGCAGCCAGCCGTCCTTCAGCGTTTCGGCGGTTGCCTGCGGATTGTTGTAATAGCATACCATCACACCGGGGCCCTTCAGACAGAGTTCGCCGACCTCGCCCTGTTCCACCTCGCTGCCATCCGGCCGGATGATCTTCACTTCCCATCCGTATCCCGGGACGCCGATGGCGCCGACCTTGCGTACATTCTCGATTCCCAGATGCACAGCTCCCGGACCGATGGATTCGCTCAGGCCGTAGTTCGTATCATACTGGTGATTGGGGAAATACTGGAGCCAGCGTTTGACCAGGCTCTGGGGCACCGGCTGAGCGCCGATATGCATCAGCCGCCATTGCGCCAGCTGATAATCCTCCAGTTTCAGCTCTCCGCTGTCCAGCGCGGTCAGGATATCCTGTGCCCACGGAACCAGCAGCCATACAATGGTGCATTTTTCATGGCTGACGGCTTCCAGGATTGTCCGTGGGCTCGTTCCCTTCAGAATCACAGCCTTGCTGCCGGAGATCAGGCTGCCGAACCAGTGCATCTTCGCACCGGTGTGATAAAAAGGCGGAATGCAGAGAAAACAGTCGTCCCGGGTCTGACCGTGGTGTGCCTGTTCCACCCGTGCGGAATGGATCAGGCTGCGGTGCTTGTGGAGAATCGCCTTCGGGAATCCGGTCGTTCCGGAGGAGAAGTAGATGGCCGCATCATCGTCCTCCGTCAGCTGGCACGGCGGGAACGTGCTGGAGCTTTCATTGATCAGTTCCACCAGATCATCCGCAAAGCCGGGGCAGCCCGGGCCTTCAAAGACCAGCGACACCTGGGGGATCCGATCCGCAATCTCCTCCACCCGGCCGATAAACTCCGGTCCGAAGATCAGCATATTGCTTTCGGAAAGCTTCAGGCAGTACTCGATCTCATTCGCCGCATATCGGAAGTTCATCGGAACCACCACCGCGCCGGTCTTCAGAACACCGAAATAGATCGGCAGCCAGTCGATACAGTTCATCAGCAGGATGGCAACCTTGTTGCCTTTGCCGATCTTGTGGCTCCGGAGCATATTGGCCACCCGGTTGGCCTTCTCATTAAAAACCGCCCAGGTAATCTCCCGGCGGAAATGCTGCGGTCTCGAACTGGGTTCGACCAGTTCAAAATCATGCCAGGTCACCCGGCGGGTTTCCGGCTGATCCGGGTTGATCTCAATCAGCGCAGTATCATCCGGCCATTTGGCGGCGTTGTTTTCCAGCAGTTCGATAATCGTCATGTGCTCTGGTTCCTTTCCGGTTTCATATGCCATTAACTATACGATTTTCACGTTTTAAAGTCAATCAAAGTCCATGAAAAGAACATCCGTCCCGAGGGGACCCGCCCATTCGGGAAGGGAAATAAAGCAGAGGGGTTTTCCCGTAATCGGATGCTCCATTTCCAGCATGGCGCTGTGCAGTGCAAACCTTCCCGGAAACGCATCCGGCTGTTCCGTCCCGTACAGGAAATCTCCCCGGACCGGACAGCCGATCGCGCTCAGATGAACCCGGATCTGATGGGTTCGGCCCGTCTCCAGCTCCAGCAGCATCAGTGCGTGCTTCCCGTCATCCTGCAGCACGCGGTACCGGGTCACGCTTCTCTTTCCGTCCGGATCGATTGTCCGCTTCACCGTGGCGCCCGGCACCTTTCCGATCGGCATGTCAATCACACCCGTGCGTTTTTCCGGAATGCCGTCTGTCATCGCCAGGTAGCGCCGGCGAAAACGGGGCGTATGCAGCTGTTGCTGAGCCTGAAACTGGGCATGCGGCGTCCGTGCAATGGCCATCAGTCCGCTCGTTCCCCTGTCCAGCCGGTTCACCGGGCGGTAGATAAAGCCTTCCGGACACCCCAGGTAGGTATATACGGCATTTTCCAGGCTGTCATCCGGATGGTTCCGGCTGCTCTGGCTGGCCAGTGGCGCCGGTTTGTTCAGGATGATCAGATGCCCGTCCTCATATCGGATATCGAGTGGTATACGATATTTCCTTGGCTGATAAACCGGTGTCGGTTGCGGCCACAGGATGGAAACCGTGTCCCCTTCCCGAACCTTCGTGTCCGTCAATACATTCTCCCCGTTCAGGAAGATCCGTCCGTCCCATTTGGCACTCTTCAGCGCCGAGTAGCTGACGCCCATACTCCGCCGCAGAATATCCCGAACCCGCCGGCCTTCCTCCTCCGGCAAAACCACATGATCCATCCGTTTATTGTCCAATCCGGTCATAATGCAGAAAAGCGCTGTTGATCACTTTTCTGATTGTGATCTTTCTTTCCGATCCGGTCATACAGCGGAAAAGCTCTGGGATATATACCCAGGGAAATCACCATGATGATGGCGTATCTGGCCGTGCGGATCATGTTGGCCCCGAAGGTTCCGCTGTCCAGGAATTCATTGCTGAACGGCATTTTCATCAGCGTGTTCAGGATGAAATAGATCAACATAACGCCGGCAATCCGGAGAACAGCGGACAGCGGTTTCCGGGTATCCGTGAAGCCAATGTATTTTTCCTCGATCGGAGCAGCGATGGTATACCCGATCATAATCCCCAAAGCGGAATAATAATCACGGCTTCTGCACCAGAAGAGCCCTGTCAGGCCGATCGAGAGAACAATCACGTTCCGTACCCATTCCTTCTGAACATATTTCTGCAGGAGCATGCAGAAACCGATCGCCAGAATACCCACGGCCCAGCCGGCAAGCACATCGGTGGGATAGTGCACGCCGGCCAGGAAGCGGGAAAAACCGATCAGGATACAGATGGCAATGGCAAGAAACCACATCCAGCGTTTTTTCACCTCCAACGCGATACTGACATACATGGAAGCCGACATGGCACTGTGCCCGCTGGGGAATGAATATCCCTGCTGAACGATGTCCATCGCTCCTGCATCCCGTTCCGGAAGCTGCAGTGCTGTGATCGTCTGATGCTCCATGTACGGACGGATCCGCAGAACCACATTCTTGATCATCGGAAACCACAGGCTGGCCGTCAGCATCGTCAGGCTGGCACGCTTTCCCCTCTCCTTGCTCCAGCAGAACAGGACGAACAGCAGAACCACCATGGAAAATGTCTCTCCTCCGATGGTGGAAAGGATCTTCGCCAATGTGCCGCCAAAGGCTCCCAACGTATTCTGAAGCCCCTCGATCAGGGATACTTCCCATGGGAAGTAGAAGCTGTTACCGGTCATCGGTTTCACTCCTTTGGATTAATCCGTTGTATTATACTCGCTTTGGGTCATTCTTTCCAGTACCCCTTGAAGGATCACGCAAATGCTCTCAAGAATCTCCGAAAGCGCATAATGAGCATCCGGCGAAGCTGAAAACAGCCGGGAATCACGTTCCCGGCGTAATGATGATCTTGCAGTCCTTTCCCATGTGCGTCCACACCCACCAGGCATTGATTTCACCCCGGATATCCATCCTTACGCATCCGTGGCTTACGTTCTGGCCGAGGGTCGCAATCTGTTCAGAATAATCCTTCACCCGGTTATGTTCCTGATAACCGACGGAGTGAATCAGGTTCGGCCCGTCAATCCGGATCGGATACCGGTAGACGAAGCCTTCGCGCCTGAAGTCCTTCATCCGGGTTCCCAGCAGATATACCCCGCTGTGCGTGTCCGCCCTGCGGTTCTCTCCGTCTGTGTAGCCGGTGGATACCGCCATGGTTCCGATCGGATGACCGTCCGCATATACGGTCATGGTCTGGGCCTTCTTGTCCAGCACCGCGCCGTATGAAGTATTGGGGCGGATCACCTGAAGCATATCCTTTTTCACGTATCCCTCACGGTAATATCCACCCTGCTGCACCCATGCGCCAATCTTCACCCAGCCGTCATCGCACAGCTCCAGCACGTCCACCCCGACGGTCCTGCAGGAAACGGACCATCCCTTCACGTACCGGCCATCCACCTTGTCGCTGATGTAAAGGCCCTTTCCTTCCGGTCCGTTGCCGACAACCACAGGTGCAGTCAGCGCTTTCCATACGGCTTCATCATCCGAAAGGTCTTCCGGAATCAGACCGCCTGTCAGCCCGATCTCCAGCGGTTCCATTTCGGAAACGACGGTAACCTCTGCCGTCTGGGTATACATTTCCCGTGGAAACGTGGTCGCTGTAAAAACATATTCCCCGGGTGGACAGCACTTTCCGCCGACCCGGCCGTTCCAGCTGAAAGCGACCGGTTCACGCCCGTCGCATTCCATGGTCGTCCGCCACAGAATGTTTTCCGGATCATCCTTGGGGGCCAGGAACAGCCGGCAGGTTCCGGCAGCGGACAGGGCGCATTCGATCTTCAGTACATGCCTTCCGTCCGCGCAGAACATCCTGGCAGAGGGCAGGCAAGCCACGACCGCAGTCCTGGGCATCACCGCGTTGGCCGTGAACTCCGCTTCTGCCGTGCTCCCGTCCTCCAGCTTCAGGATGCCTTTCAGCGTCACGGGGCCCGGGGGGACAGGTTCGCCGCCGAAATTCAGGGCATCCCATGGGAACTCAGATGTACCTGCCGGAATCTCGGTTTCCGGAACGGGGCTTTTCATTTTCATCCCGCCGTGAAAGGCCTGAATGGTCAGTTTGCCGGCCTGCCCGCTCTGCACCCGGATCACAATATCGTCAAACGGGCGCACGGAAGCAGGCGCGGATATCTCCAGAGCCGTTGCCGGCAAAGCATACAGCATCGCCAGAAGCAGGATTCCGGCGATCCGTCGGATCAGCTTCATCGTTACCTCCCCGTCCGTGAGTCATCCGTGATTACAGATTGTCCCGGATCTTCCGGATCATTTCCTCATATTCGGCATCCGTCAGGAATTTCTGCTGCGGATTCATGGCGAATACCCCGCCCCATTCAAACTCATCCCGATATTTCGGCACAAGATGCATGTGCAGATGACACCCCGTATCTCCGTATGCGCCGTAATTGACCTTGTCCGGATGGAACGCCGCATGAATGGCCTTCGCCGCCCGGTTCACGTCAGCGAAAAATGCATTCCGCTCCTCATCGGAGATATTGACGATCTCGCTGACATGCTCTTTGTATGCCACGATGCAGCGTCCCGGATGGCTCTGTTCCTTAAACAGGATCAGCTGGCTGACGCTCAGATCGCAGATTTTAATCCCGAAGGCAGCCAGAGGCTCCCCGCCCACACAGTAACCGCAGTTTGGATCCTTCATTGTTCATTCCTCCTCATCAGATGGTGTTGATCAAAACGGCGTGAAAAGCATCACGCCGTTTTTGAAATCCTGTTCCGTTACACAGCTTCCGTATGGAGCTTCCTGAATTTGGCGCTCTTCCCGTCCAGCATCGCCAGCTCGGTCTCACCGGGAATATCATTCACGCCGGAAGCCATATAGTTGCGCAGCACGCCCACCAGAACATACGGGCGGACAAACGTGGAATGAAGCAGTCTCCAGATGATCACGCCGACCAGAGCCGCCGAAATGATCATCAGCATCTTCGGATCGGACACCCATTCCGGAACCTCTTTTCCGCTTCTGGCAACAGCTTCGCCCACTTCCGTGGCAAGGGTATCAAACCAGGCAGGGAACCTGGAAAAGATCACGAACGCAATACCGCCGAAAAGCCCGCCGATCAGGATCAGCGAAACGGCAGCAAAAACAAATACCCGGGCCATGTTCTTCGCAAATGTCCTGCCATGCTTGAAGAAGATGACCGCGCCTTCAAGCGTTGCCTTCGGAGCGGTGATCTGGCTTCGATAGAACACCCATCCCAGGCAGCAGTCGCACAGATAGGAAACAATGGTCTGAATCACGAGGGAGATCGCGCTGCCGACGGCGTTGCCGTTCTCCCCTCCGATCGACTCGCCCAGCTTCGTGATGCCGCGTCCGATTTCATTGAAAATACCCTTGATGATCGATGTTGCCGCAAAATAGCCGGCCACGGTGGAAAAACGGCTGCTGACGAGCGCCTTGCCTTCTCCCATCACGTCATCCGGCAGATCCCCCTCCGTCACGGCCCGGGTCATCATGCCGATCTGGGCCGCCTTAAAGCGGAAGGAATTGTACCGTACAACGATGATCACCAGCACCAGACCGATCACAAGGCCGACGGCCAGGCCGATCAGGCCCTTGTCAAATGTCCTGTCTGCGATGAAAAAGCCGGCAATTCCCAGTCCGCCCAGCAGCAGAAGCGTAATGCAGTCCCACAAAAGCTGATGAAGCGAAAACGTAAGTGTTTTTCTGTAAACCGTTTGATTGTCCATTTGATGATCCTCCCAACAAATCCGGTTTTACCGATTCTAACATATATCCGCTGGATCGGTCAATGCACTGTCATCAGCATCTACCATCCAAAGATGATCTTGGACATCAGCAGAATCAGCACGCCGATGATGACCGGTCTGACGATCCGGGTGCCCTGCTGAAGTGCCAGCCCGGAACCCACATAGTTCCCGGCCATGTTGCAGACGGCCGCCGCCAGCCCCAGCGGAATCAGCACCTGGCCGTTGACCAGATAAACCGCCAGGGACGATATATTGGCCGTTAGATTAATGATCTTTGCCTGCGCGTTGGCGGATGTCACAGTCATCCGAGCGAACACGGTGAAAGCGATAATCAGAAATGTGCCTGTCCCCGGGCCGTAAAATCCGTCATACATACCAATCACGAATGCGGAAATCAGACAGACGATCGTGGTGCGCTGATCCGCAACGACCTCGTGCTTGCCCTCGTCCCGAAACGTTTTCCGGTTCAGCACGAAGAATGCGGCCAGGGGAAGCACGGCAAAAAGAATATACCTCATCGCCTCATCGCTGACGGAAAGCGCCAGATTGGCCCCCAGCGCCGATCCCCCGATTGCGGCGACCACGGAAGGCACCGCCAGCTTCAGGTTAACCAGTCCGCGGCGAATAAACCGTGCAACTGAAACCGAAGTCCCGATGGAGGAGGAAAGCTTGTTCGTCGCAATGGCCGAATGAACCGGCAGTCCCGCGAACAGATACGCAGGCAGCGAAATCAGTCCGCCTCCGCCGCCGATGGAATCCACCAGCCCTGCCAGAAACACCAGCGGACAGACGATCAGAAATGTGACAGGTGTCAGCTCCAATTTACTTTACTTCCTTTATCATTCCTTGATCTCTTCCAGCAGTCTTTCCATCGTCTGCCGATACGCCTCCACATTGGCGCCAACAACGGGCTCCGCCATCATCCGGCCCTCGCTGTCCACGAAAAAGGTGGTTGGATAGCCTGTTACCTCCAGCCCCGCTGCATTGAGCGGATATATCACGTTCGGATACGCCGCGCCAAACTGCTCGAGAGTGTTCCTCACCATTTCGTTGATGGCTTCTCCGGTTTCTTGCTCATAGTCCAGCCCGAGCACGCCGCAACCGTTTTCCTGCAGCCAGGCGTGAATCTGCACCAGCTCTTCCATCTCCTGCATGCACCACGGGCACCAGGTTCCCCAGACGTTCACCATGGTGATCCGGTTGGCTGCGAACAGCTCCTCGCTCGTAACCGTCTTCCCGTACAGATCCAGCGTTTCGAACCGGACCGTCCGCCCGGTTACCGGCTCATTTCCCGTTGTCGGAGCAAAATAATCAGCATCTTCCAGCGTCTGCAGGAAGGCCCGCCGGGCCATCTCCAGATCCGCCTGAATCGTGCTGCGCATGTCCGCCGCTTCCGCATCCGTCAGATCGGGTCTCTTTTCCCTGAGCGTGTTCAGGAAATGATCTTCCGGAACGGATACGTAATAAAAATGAAATCCCTCGGCGGAACCCAGCTCCACAGCTTCCCTGTTCGCCATGCCGATCATGCCCAGCGTTTCCGGAAGACTGGATTCTGTTACCAGCGCAAAACCCGGCATCATCTGCATCGTGCTGATATAGGCATGTTCTTCCTCCGACAGCTGCGAGGCCTTTTTCTGCAGCGCGGAAAACTCTTCTCTGGGCATCACGAAATAAACCATGAGCAGTGCCGCAACGTAAGGATCCCTGGATATGATTTCAACGGCGGAATACGTAGGATAAACGGTCTCGCCAAAGGCATCCGGATACGCCAGGGCAATGCCCACCTGCGGCACCTTCTCCTTCTCAGCCTCCGCCTGGGCGGCGGGCACCATCGGGAAGATCAGCAGCAGGCACAGAACCATGCTCATCCATTTTTTGAACATTTCGACACTCTCCTTCGCAACAATCCATTATCTTCGGTCAACACATCCGGTATTGTATGGATTTCCATTCTGTTTTTCAATAGAAAATTGATTCTTTTTCATCAGGCCTGATCCGGAATCAGGCTTTCCAGCGTTTCAAAAAGCATTTCCGGCTGTACCGGCTTGGACAGATGTGCGTTCAGCCCCGCCTGAAGACTCCGCTGAACATCCTCGTCGAACGCGTTCGCCGTCAGGGCAATGATCGGAATCTTCCCGGCGTCCTCCCGGTCCATGGCGCGGATCCGTCGGGTCGCCTCCAGGCCGTCCATCTCCGGCATCCGCATATCCATCAGAATCGCGTCATAATAACCAGCCGGATGGTTTTCAAACATTTCCACCGCAATGCGCCCGTTCTGAGCCACCTCCGCCTGAATCTGGCGCAGTTCCAGCACCATCACGATTATTTCCGCATTGACTTCCATATCCTCCGCCAGCAGCACCCTGCGTCCGGCAAGATCCGTCTTTTCCGACTTATGATGCGGATTGATGCCCTTGCGCAGCAGTGCGTTTTTGAACTGCTCCAAGATCCCGGATGCAAACAAAGGTTTAGGCAGGAAAGTATCCACTCCGGCTTTGATGGCCTGCTCCTGCACATCCTCCCACCGGTAAGCCGTCAGAATGATGATGGCCGAATCGTTGCCGATCATTTCGCGAATCCGGCTGGTGGTTTCCACGCCGTCCATCTCCGGCATCTTCCAGTCCATCAGAATCAGATTGTACGGATTTCTCCGGGCATGGCGCAGCTGAACCATCCGGATCGCCTCCTGACCGGAAGTGGCGATCTCAGAAGAAATTCCGGCCTTCTCCAGCACCAGCTTCGCATGCTCGCAGGCGATCGGATCATCGTCCACAATCAGCACCGACATCTCCTCCGGAGCAATGTCAAATTCCTCGATATCCGCACGGTTCCGGCTGCTGTCCGTCAGGGTAACGGTGACGGTAAAGACGGATCCCTCCCCCTTCCGGCTGGAGACCTCAATCGTGCCGTTCATCATCTCCACCAGGCTCTTGGTAATGGCCATTCCCAGCCCGGAGCTGCCGTATTTGTTCGTGCTGGAGGAATCCTCCTGCGCGAAGGTATCAAAGATCCGCGGCAGGAAATCCTCGCTCATGCCGATACCCGTATCCGAAATCGTAAACTCCATGACGCTGCGTCCGTCGAATCGGGCCTTTCTGGCCACCTGCATCCGGACTTGTCCACCTTCGGGAGTGAATTTCACCGCGTTGCCAAGGATATTGATCAGCACCTGGCGCAGCTTCATATTGTCCCCGATGTAATAGTCGTCCACTTCCGTGTCAATCCGGCACTGATAATCCAGCCCCTTTTCGTGACACTGCGTGGAGAACATGGCGTTAATGGCTTCCATCAGCTTCGGGAAGGAAAACTCTTCGTTATTGATCGTCATCCGGCCGGACTCAATCCGGCTCATATCCAGGATATCGTTGATCAGCGCCAGCAGATGCTCAGCGGAATTTCCGATTTTCCGAAGATACGCGCGGATCTTCGGCGTAGCTTCCGGATCATTCAGGGCGATGCTGTCCAGGCCGATGATTGCATTCATCGGGGTCCGGATTTCATGACTCATGTTGGAAAGAAAAGCCGTCTTCGCCTTGTTGGCCTGCTCCGCCTGCGAAAGAGCGTCGCTCAGCGCCTGCTGAAGCGAAACCCGGCGTTCCAGCTCCTCCTCCTTGACGCGCCTTTCGGCGTCAGCGGTTTCCTTTTCCAGCCGCAGCTGCTCAGTGCTCCGGTTCTGCCGGCGGATATAGAAGAAGATACCGATCAGCACCATCATGATCAGCACGGACTGCACAATGCTGCGGGTGATCGCGTTGTTGGAGATGGAAGCGATCTGACGGGTGATCACGCTTTCCCGGATCAGGTAGGTCAGCAGCCAGTCCGTTCCGGAAACAGGCACATAGCTCAGCGTTTCCGGGGTCTTGTTATAGACAAAGGAGACTTCTCCGCGCTCGCCGTTCTGAAAATCCCGGGTCAGCTTTTCGTATGAATATCCCTCGTCAAACTGTGCAATCTGCATGGCCTCCAGCAGATTGTCCTCCATGGCCAGTCCGCCCAGCACCGTGTTGCTCAGCGCTGTTCCGTCCCGCATGTAGATATTGCAGAAGGTGGTTTCATCCGCCTGGCTCTGCATGGATACGCCGAACAGCATTTCCTCCATATCCAGCTGCATGAAGCATACGGTCAGCTCCCTGCCTTCCAGGGTAAGATGGACGGGCACGGCAATGATCACTTTCTTCTCCGCGCGCTGCGGATCCTTGACAGAGATCTCCGGACCCTCCAGAGACCTGTAATCGAAGGGATAGTCGGCGATATCCGTCTGCGTGCCGGTGGAAGTATAAATCAGGCCGTCCGTATCGACAAAGGCAAACCGCTCCAGCGTGAAAAGCTGCTTCATCTTTGCCTGATAGGCCTCTAGATGCGCTTTGTCTCTGAGATCTTCCTCGCTCATCATATCCAGTGCTGTCTTCAGGTCCTTGATCCTGTCCTGAAGATTCTGGGAAACAACCTGTTCCCGCCGGCCGGCCAGCTCGTCCAGATAAAGCAGGCTCACGGAGCGAACCGCTTCCCCCGTCTCCATCCGGCCCTTTTGCCCGGACCAGATGGTGCCCAATACGAGAATCACCGCAACGATGAGACCTCCGAAAACCGATATCGCAGCTGTCGTACTTTTTCTGCGTTTCATCCAAACCGCTCCCGTAATTGTCATTTATCTGATTATACCATAACGGAGTCCATCGGACAATTGTCCGGTTGACCGTGTTAAAAATCCATTTGACGGGAGGTTGAATTCATGCTATGATCTGTTCGTTAGTTTCATATAACTAACGTATTGTCGTTATCATTCAGCATGTACTGATGATAATTGTCTGATATTGATGTTTTATTCCATTAACCTTCCATGGAGGTGTGCGGATGAAGCTGATACCCGAACTGGCGGAAGAAAAGGAATGGGAACCTGCCGGCCTGAAGCTGGCCCGTTCTGCCCGCGAATGGATTGACAGGCATTATGCGGAAAAGTTTTCTCTCTCCCGTCTTTCCGGCGACCTGTATGTCAACGGAAGTTACCTTCTCCGCGTCTTCAAGCAGTATACAGGGCTGACGCTGCTGGAATATCACAACCGTTACCGCTGTGAAAAAGCGTGTGAAATGCTGCGCTTCAGCCGCCGTCCGATCTCCGGCATTGCGGAGGTCTGCGGTTTTGTCTCCCCTTCCCATTTCTCCCATGTATTCCGCCGGGAGGTCGGTATGTCCCCCGGCCAGTACAGAAAACAATATCAGCAGTCTGAAGAAAAGTGAGGTTGAAAAGTCGTATGGCAATTGTGGAATTCAGGGATGTTTCCCGGGTATACCGGAACGGAGAGCACGAGCAGCGGGCACTGGACCACGTCAATCTGTCCCTTGAAGAGGGGCAGTTTATTGTTGTTCTGGGGCCTTCCGGTGCCGGCAAGAGCACGCTGCTGAACATGCTTGGCGGTCTCGACAGTCCGACGGAGGGAACGATTCTGGTCAACGGCAAGGATATCTCCACGCTTTCAGCCGATGAACTGGCGGAATACCGGGCCGCCTCCGTCGGCTTCGTCTTTCAGAGCTACAATCTGATTCCCACCCTGACGGTGATCGAAAATGTCGCGCTGGTAAAGGAGATCGCTCCGAACCCGCTTTCCAGCCATGATATGCTTCGGGCGGTCGGCCTGGAGGATCATATTCATCAATTCCCGGCGGAGCTGTCCGGCGGCGAGCAGCAGCGCGTATCCATCGCCCGGGCCCTGGCCAAGAATCCGCACATTCTGCTGTGCGACGAGCCCACCGGCGCGCTGGACTCCGAAACCGGCGTGCTGGTGCTCCGGCTTCTGCTGTCCATGGCGCGGGACATGGGCAAAACCATCATCATCGTCACCCATAACCAGAATATCGCCAGGATGGCGGACATGGTCATCCGTGTCAAAAGCGGACGGATTCAGTCCTGTGAAAAGCAGGAGCATCCCCTGGCGGTGGAAGAGGTGGATTGGTAATGCTGCTGAAAAAGCTGTTCCGGACATTATGGCAATACAAGGCCCAGTTCATCTCCATGGTCATTATGATCGCCCTGGGCATCGGCGTTTTTCTGGGGTTCAATATCGAATGGTACTCGCTGGATGTCAGCACCCGGGAAATCTATGATGCCACCGGATTCGCCGACTACCGCATCTTCTCCGACCGGGGATTCACTCCGGAGGATCTCGACCGGATCAGATCTGTGACCGGAGTGGATGATGCCACCCGGTATCTTTCCATCAATACCGCTGTCCAGGGAGACACGGATGTCATCGCCCTGACCGTCTCAACGAATATGAATGTCTCCGGCATTCTTCTGATGGACGGGGCGCCGTATGACGAAACGGATCCGGAGGGCATCTGGCTTTCCGATTCCTACGCAGCGGCCAACGGGAAAAAGATCGGCGATCCGCTGACCCTGAGCTATCAGACGATCAGCGTAAAGGGCACCGTTCGCGGACTGATCAAAAGCAGTGAATACCTGATCTGCGTGCCGGACGAAACCCAGATGATGCCGGATTATACATCCTATGGCTATGCGTATATTTCCCCGGCCATGCTGGACGCTGCCATTCCGGACATGTACCGGCTGTTCCTCGGAAGCTCCCTGTATCACCAGATCAACGTAAAATCCGCCCTCGAAAAATCGGATTTTGTCGAAAAAGCGGATCAGGCGCTGGGAACGACCCGGCTGATTCTTTCCAGGGATGAAACCATCTCCTGGGCGGAGACGCAGGGCGAGATCGAGGAAGGGCAGACGATGGGTTCCATCCTTCCCGTGCTTTTCCTCGCCATCGCGATACTGACCATGGTGACCACCATGCACCGGATCACCGCCAGCGAGAAGACTCAGATCGGTACCCTCAAGGCCCTGGGCTTCAAGGATCGCCGCATCCTGCGTCATTATTCCTGCTATGCGCTGATCATCGGGTTGCTCGGCTCCGCTCTGGGCATCGCCATCGGTTACGGGCTGGGCCGGTTCATTCTCAGCCCGGACGGTGCCATGGCCACCTATATCGATCTTCCGGCATGGCCCCTGTACGCCCCGGCCTTTACATGGATCGTCATCATTCTGATCAATGTTTTCCTGACGCTGATCGGCTGCCTTTCCGTTCGAAGGATGCTCGCCGGCACCGCGGCGGATGCCCTCCGGCCTTATGTTCCCAGTCGGGTTCGTCATCTGCGGATGGAGGAAAGCAGGCGGTTCAAGAAACTGTCCTTCAGCACCAAATGGAATCTGCGGGATCTGCTGCGCCACAAGTCCAGAAGCTTCATGACCCTCTTCGGCGTCATCGGGTGCATGGTGCTCCTCGTCGGCGGTCTGGGCATGAAGAATACGATGGATGCCTTTCTCGATATCTTCTATGGAAAAGCCATTCATTATCAGTATCGGGTCAATCTGGATACCGGAAGCGTAACCAACGAGGCGGCCTTCCGCCTGGCGGACGAACTGGATGGGGACTGGTGCGCCCAGCGGGCCGTGCAGATCGGCGATAAGGGGTATGGACTGGAAATCTATTCCGTCACCCGGGACAAGGTTCGCTTTGTTGACCCCAACCTGAATCTGGTTTCCCTGAAGGATGACGGCGCGTATGTCTGTACCCGGATCGCCCGGACATGGAATCTGAAGGAAGGAGATTCCCTCTCCTTCGCGCCCTATGACAGCGATGAGCATTACACCGTTCGTGTGGCGGGAATCCTTTCCTCCATGACGGAAAGCGTCATCATGACCTCCGCCGCCGCAGACCGTGCCGGAATCCCCTATACCGTCAGCGTCATCTATACGGATCAGCCGGATATTCCGTCCGGGGCGCATGTACTGAACACCCAGAGCAAAAAATCGATCATGGATTCCTTCAATACGTTTATGGACCTGATGAACAAGATGATCTGGCTGCTGGTGATCGCTGCCGTCGTGCTCGGAATTGTTGTGCTGTATAATCTGGGCGTGATGAGCTATACGGAGCGTTACCGCGAAATGGCGACGCTGAAGGTGATAGGATTCAGGGATGCCAGGATCGGCCGCCTCCTGATTACCCAGAACCTGTGGCTCACCTTCCTGGGCGTGCTGCTGGGACTCCCTGCCGGAATCGGCGTGCTTCAGTATCTGCTGACTGCGCTGGCGTCTGAATATGAACTAAAGCTGGTGCTTGGCCCGGCGACTTATCTGATCAGCATCCTGCTGACCTTCGGCGTTTCTCTCTGTGTCGGCCTGATGATCTCCCGGAAGAACAGCTCGATCGATATGGTCGCTGCGCTGAAAACCGAAGAATAGTGAGGAATACACCATGAAAAAAGCGCTTTCCGTTCTGAGCATGATTTTCTCCGCCCTTGCGGCGGTAGGAAGTCTGACCTTTCTTCATCCCTGCATCCATGAGGACGGTACGGCAGCCGCCTGTGCGTCCGCCGGCACGCTGCTGATGATTCTGGGCTTTGCCGGCCTGGCCGTGGGGGCGCTTACGATGTTCGTTCGCGGCAGAACGCTGCAGATTCTGCTGTCCGCCCTCCTGCTGGCTGTTTCTCTGGGGCTGTTCCTGATTCCCGGAGTGCTCGCGCCCCTGTGCATGATGGAAACCATGCGCTGCCATCTGATCACGAAGCCCGCTGCCCGGGTGCTGGGAGCCCTGACCGGCTGCTGCGCGCTGCTTCTGATGTATCTGCAGCTGATTCCCGGCCGGAAGGGGACAGATCAATGAAAAAGCTGTTTCTTCCATGGCGAAGCCTGCATCATCACCCGGCAAGAACCTTCATTCTTGCGCTGTTGGTCTGTTGCCTGGCTTTTTCCGTCTTCAGCGGCTCCGTGCTGATTCTCAGCCTCCGGAATGGCCTGTACAGCCTGGAAAACCGTATGGGAGCAGATGTCATTGCCGTGCCCTCCACGGCAAAAAGCAAAACCAATCTGGAGCAGATGCTTCTGCAGGGAACGACCGGATACTTTTATATGGATCGCGAAAAACTGGATCAGATTCAGGCAACCAGCGGTGTGCTGACTGCCAGCCCGCAGCTGTTTCTGGCCTCCCTCCGCGCATCCTGCTGTTCCCTTCCCGTCCAGGTCATCGGGTTTGATCCGGAAACGGATTTCACCGTCAGGCCATGGATTGCTGAGAGCTACAGCGGGGACCTGGCCCTGCTTGAGGTGGCTGTCGGCAGTAAGGTCAGTGCCGGTGTCGGCGAAAAAATCCGCATCTATGAGAACAACTGCCCGGTCGTTGCCCGTCTCGCGCCCACCGGAACCGGCCTGGACACAGCGGTCTACTGCTCCATGGAAACCGTGCGTCATCTGCTGGATGCGGCAAGATCCCTTGGACATGACCTGAAAATCAACGGAGATCCGGAGGATGTCATCTCCGCCGTGTACATCCGGGTGGCTGATGGATACGATCCGGAGAAGGTCGCTGCCGACATATCTCTGCACATTCGAAAGGTCGATGCCGTACAGACAAAAAGGATGTTCACCGGCGTTTCCGATTCGCTTTCAGGCATCGCCGGCACGGTCGTCTGGCTGGTGGCCGCGGTATGGCTTCTGGCGCTGGCAATCCTGATTCTCGTTTTCATTCTGATGACCCGTGCGCGCAGACGGGAGTTCGCCGTTTTGCGGCTGGCAGGGATGAGCCGGACAATGCTCCGTCGCATGGTGCTGGCGGAATCACTTCTCTGCAGCCTGCCCGGTGCACTGGCCGGCGTCGGAATCGGGGCGGCGGTGCTTTTCCCCTTCAACGCGCTGATTGAATCCATGCTGGGGCTGCCGTATCTTTCTCCTCCGGCCGGATTGGTGATCCTGCTGGCCGCTGCCACACTGCTGCTGTCCGTCGGAGCCAGCAGCCTGGCCGCCATGAGCGCCGCCGCTCGGCTCAGCAGGGTGGATCCGGGAACAACCCTGCGGGAAGGAGCGTGAGGGCATCATGAATCTGAGAGCGGAAAACGTTTCCAAAAAGTATGTTCGTCAAACAGGATCCGCCAATTATTTCGAAGCGGTCAGTTCCCTTTCCATTTCACTGGAGGCCGGCCAGCTGACCGTACTCACCGGACGGAGCGGCAGCGGCAAGACGACGCTGATGCATATGCTTGCGGGGCTGCTTGTGCCGGATACCGGAAAGGTTTTTCTGGGAAGTTCGGATCTGTACGCGATGACGGATCCCGAGCTTGCTCGGGAGCGGAACGGTCATATCGCGGTGATTCCCCAGAGCCGCAGCGGAATAGAAAGCCTGACCGTGTGGGAAAACATACTTCTGCCCCGACTTCTGTACAGCGCATCTTCCCGGGAGGAAGCTGCAGCGGAATGGATGGAACGCCTGGAAATCCAATCCCTCCGGAATGCGTATCCGAAGGAGCTTTCCGGCGGCGAGCTTCGCAGGATGGCGATCGCGCGGGCAATGACATGGAACGCGGAAGTCATTCTGGCCGATGAACCCACCGGGGATCTGGACACTGAAAGCACAGGAAAGGTTCTGTCAATTCTGCGGGATGCAGCGCATAGGGACGGAAAAACCGTTCTCCTCGTCACTCATGAAAGCGAGGCCGCAGCGTTCGCGGACCGCATTTTCCGGATGGATGGCGGTAAGCTGGCGGAAATAGATTATAAATACACAACATGTACATTTTAATGATTGACGAACGGATTGATATATGGTATATTGTTTATGGTTAGTTGATGCTAACGCATGAGAACGGTATCACCCGGGCTTAGTCCACCCGGATGGTATACAAAA
>CAMOYA010000007.1 GCA_946629635.1 uncultured Clostridia bacterium | reverse complement strand
TCGCGCCAAAGAAGGCGAAGAACACGCCGAACTGCGCCGCAGCGCCGAGCAGCAGGGATTTCGGGTTGGAGATCAGCGGACCGAAGTCCGTCATCGCACCGATGCCAATAAAGATCAGGCAGGGATAGATGCCGGCCTTGACGCCGATATACAGGATATCGATCAGTCCGCCTTCCGCCAGGATCGCGCCGTAATTATGGAAATACTCCTTGAATTCCGGCCCGGTAAACGCGCCGGTATTCAGGAAACGGTCCCACAGATCCTGATGGTACAGGGCATCCGGCAGGGATCCGTCCGTCGTCATGAACACCGAGCTGACATTCGCCAGCAGGCATCCCATGGCGATACCGACCATCAGCAGCGGTTCATACTGCTTCTTGATTCCCAGATACAGCAGAACGCAGGCGATGGCGATCATCACCAGGTTTCTCCAACCGTCCGGGTTGCTGAAAAAGCCTGCAAACCCGGACTCCGTAACCAGTTTTCCGAGGGATTCTAACATCTCTGTCTTCCTCCCTTATCCCAGCACGATGATCGGCGTACCGGTATCCACCTTGGTTCCGACATCCGTCAGCACCTGGACCACTGTCGCGTCATGCGGCGCCATGATTTCGTTCTCCATCTTCATGGCTTCCAGCACCGCGAGCACCTCGCCGGACTTGACCGCCTTGCCGGCGCTCACATTGACCTTCACGATGGTGCCGGGCATGGGGGATACCACCTGCTCGCCGGCAACAGCCGCGGGGGCGGCCGGTGCTGCCGCAGCGGGTGCCGCGGGGGCCGCGGGAGCCGCAGCCGGAGCGGGCGCGGCGGCCGGCGCCGGCGCGTACGCTTCGTACTCGTCCAGGATCATCGCTTCTCCCTGATTGACTTCGACCTCGTATGTTTTACCCTTCAGGGTGACTTTGTATTTCATGGTTATTTGACCTCCTTGATGGATACGAACCGGAGTTCGTTCAGGGGTTTCTGCAGCTTTTCTGCAACGATGGCCATGATCATGGCCGCATCCCGCGGATCAGTATCATAGATCTTCACATCGCCGGCACTCCCGGGAGCCAGCTTCTTTGGAGCCGTCTGCGCGGCAGCGGCGGGTGCGGGGGCCGGTGCGGATTCCGCAGCAGGAGCGCTCTTCTTCGCCTTCGCCGTCATGATCTTGCCGACGGCAATCACCACCGCCATCAGCAGCGTCAGTCCGATGAATACCACCAGATATCCCAGAACAGCGTCGAGAAGGTTCTCCCCGATGTTGAGCGTCAGCCGGTCGCCGGTTGCCTGTGCGGCCGCCTGCGTTGCTTCCGCGGCAACCTCATTGATGACTTCTTCAGCCATGGCAATAGACATCTGCTTCCCTCCTTAAGCCTTCTCGATGGTATACTTGACGACCTTTTCGCGGTTCGCCTTCCGTTCCTTCAGGAACTTCTCAGCCTGCGCGGGGAAGCAGATCCAGCTCATGGCGTCCTCTTCGCTCTCGCAAAGATCGCCCAGCGCTTCCTTCGCCTTCCGGAAATCTTCTCCCGTGCGCTTGCTGTCTTCGATTCGGCAGTCGACAGGCTTTCCGCCCGCGCCGAGGATTTTCTCCTGCAGCTCCTGATTCACGGGAGCCGGCGCAATGCCGTATTCACCCTTGAAGTAGTTTTTCACTTCATTGGAAATATTCTTGTACCGTTCGCCGACCAGCACATTGGTGACCGCCTGGTTGCCAACCATCTGGCTCAGCGGCGTCACCAGCGGCGGATAGCCCAGATCCTTGCGGACCGCGGGAATCTCCAGCAGCGCTTCGTCGAACTTGTCCATCGCGTTCATGTCCTTCAGGTTGGCGATCATGTTGCTCAGCATGCCGCCCGGGACCTTGTAAACCAGGGCCTGGCTGTCGGTGGACATCGATTTCGGATTGATCAGCCCGCTGTCGACATACTTCTGTTTCACGGGCTTGAAGTAATCGTTCACCTTGTTGATGACCTTCTCATCCAGTCCGGTTTCAATGCCATACTGCTGCATGGCATAGAACATCGTCTCGGTCGCCGCCTGACTGGTACCGTTGGAGAAGCAGCTGGTCGCGGTGTCAATCACGTCGACGCCGCTCTCGATCGCCTTGGTCAGGGTCATATAGGCCATGCCAGTGGTGCAGTGCGTGTGCAGAATCACCGGCACGTTGCCGACCGCATCCTTGATGCCCTTGATCAGGTGCTCCGCTTCATAGGGGCTCATCGTGCCGGCCATGTCCTTCAGGCACAGCGTGTCAAAGCCCATCTTCACCAGTTCCTTGCACATCTCAACGTACTTGTCCACGGTATGCACAGGGCTCTGGGTATAGCTGATGCAGCCGGAAGCGATCGTCCGTTTGGTGCCGTATTTCTTCACGGCATCCAGGGCGGTTCCCAGGTTCCGGAAATCGTTCAGCGCGTCGAAAATCCGGATGATGTCGATTCCGTTCTTGATGCTCAGCTCAACGAACTTCTCGACCACGTCATCGTGATAATGCTTGTAGCCCAGCAGGTTCTGGCCGCGCAGCAGCATCTGCAGCCGGGTGTTGGGCATGTTTTTGCGAATGTTGCGCAGCCGCTCCCACGGATCCTCGTCCAGATACCGCAGGCAGCTGTCAAAGGTCGCGCCTCCCCAGCACTCAACGGAATAATATCCCGCCTTGTCCATCGTCGGCAGGATCTCCTCGAAATCCTTGTAGGGCAGCCGGGTGGCCATCAGGGACTGGTTGGCGTCCCGCAGCACGGTTTCGGTAAATTGTACTTTTTTCATGAAAATGTACGCTCCGTTCAGGTTTTGTTATGAACCACACACGGGATGCCGCCCGCAACAGGACGGCATCCCGGTGGATTTGCCTCTGAAAAACTGTGGATTACAGCTGCGGACCGGCAGGAACCAGCGCCTTGCCGGCTTCGTTGGTCTCATACTTGGCGAAGTTCTTGATGAACCGCTGGGCCAGATCCTTGGCCTTGTTGTCCCATTCGGTGGGATCCGCGTAGGTGTCCCGCGGATCCAGGATGCCGCTGTCGACGCCCTTGAGCTCGGTGGGAACCTCGAAATTGAAGTACGGAATCTTCTTGGTCGGAGCATTCAGGATATCGCCGCCCAGGATCGCGTCGATGATGCCGCGGGTATCCTTGATGGAGATCCGCTTGCCCGTTCCGTTCCAGCCGGTGTTGACCAGATAGGCCTTGGCGCCGCTCTTTTCCATCTTCTTGACCAGCTCTTCAGCATACTTGGTGGGATGCAGTTCCAGGAAAGCCTGGCCGAAGCATGCGCTGAAGGTGGGGGTGGGCTCGGTGATGCCGCGCTCGGTGCCGGCGAGCTTCGCGGTGAAGCCGCTGAGGAAGTAATACTTGGTCTGTTCCGGAGTCAGGATGGACACGGGCGGCAGTACGCCGAAAGCATCCGCGCTCAGGAAGATCACATTCTTCGCATCGGGGCCGGCGGAAACGGGGTTTACGTTCAGCACGATCTTTTCGATGTGCTCGATCGGATAGCTCACGCGGGTGTTCTCGGTCACGCTCTTGTCGGCAAAGTCAATCTTGCCTTCCGCGTCGACCGTCACGTTCTCCAGCAGGGCATCCCGGCGGATCGCGTTGTAGATATCCGGCTCGGAATCCTTGTCCAGGTTGATGACCTTCGCATAGCAGCCGCCTTCGAAGTTGAATACGCCGTTGTCATCCCAGCCGTGCTCGTCGTCGCCGATCAGCAGGCGCTTGGGATCCGTGGACAGCGTGGTCTTGCCGGTGCCGGAGAGGCCGAAGAAGATCGCGGTGTTCTTGCCTTCCATATCGGTGTTGGCGGAGCAGTGCATGGAAGCGATGCCCTTGAGCGGCAGATAGTAGTTCATCATGGAGAACATACCCTTCTTCATCTCGCCGCCGTACCAGGTGTTCAGGATGACCTGCTCCCGGCTGGTGATGTTGAAGACGACAGCTGTCTCGCTGTTCAGGCCCATCTCCTTGTATTCTTCCACCTTCGCCTTGCTGGCGCAGTAGACCACGAAGTCCGGCTCAAAGGAGGCCAGCTCTTCCTCGGAGGGGCGGATGAACATGTTCTTCACGAAATGCGCCTGCCAGGCCACTTCCATGATGAAGCGGACAGCCATACGGGTGTCCTTGTTCGCGCCGCAGAACGCGTCCATCACGAACAGGCGCTTCCCGCTCAGCTCCTTCTGGGCCTTGGCCTTGAGCTTGGCCCAGTTTTCCTCGCTCAGGGGATGGTTGTCGTTCTTGTAGCCCTCAGTGGTCCACCAGACGGTGTCCTTGCTGTTCTCGTCCATGACGATGTACTTGTCCTTGGGGCTCCGGCCGGTATAGATACCGGTCATGACGTTCATCGCGTCCAGCTCAGTCAGCTGGCCCTTTTCAAAGCCTTCCAGTCCGGCCTTGTTCTCTTCCTCAAAGAGGAACTCATAGGAAGGGTTATGGATGATCTCAGTCGCGTTGCAGATTCCGTATTTGGAAAGATCAATGGCTGCCATGTTGGCACCTCCTTAATACTCTTTCAGGCCAGATGATTCAAGAATCCCGGCCTTACCTAAATTCGTTTATTCTCCCCGGAGATTCTTCTTTCCTGCTTTGTAACATAAATTTAAAGATTTTATCTGCGTTCCTCGATTTCCTTTTCCAGCTTGGCAACCAGCGCGTCCAGCGTCATGGTTTCCGTCTGATCCGTTGCCCGGTCGCGTACGGATACGGTCCCCTCATTGATCTCCTTCTCGCCGAGGATCAGCATATAGGGCACCTTGTCCTCCTGGCGGGCGTAACGGATCTTGTAGCCGATCTTCTCGTTCCGTTCGTCCAGCTCGCTCCGGATCCCCTGTTTCATCAGCTCATGATGGATCTTCGCGGCGTATTCCATGCTCTTGTCGCTGACGGGAAGCACTTTCACCTGTACCGGTGCCAGCCACAGCGGGAACGCGCCCTTCGTTTCCTCGATCAGGTAGGCCATAAACCGGTCGATTGAACCCAGAATTGCCCGGTGCAACACCACGGGCGTCTTTTCCGTTCCGTCGGCATCGATGTATTTCAGGTTGAACTTGGCAGGCAGGCAGAAGTCGAGCTGGCAGGTGCTCAGCGTGTACTCTGCGCCGATGGCGGGCTTCACGTTCACGTCCAGCTTCGGGCCGTAGAATGCGGCTTCGCCGATCTCCTCCGTATAGTGGATGCCCAGCTGGTTCAGAACCTCGCGGAGGGCATTTTCCGCCTTGTTCCACATCTCGTCGTCCTGGTGATATTTCACCTTGTCCTCCGGATCCCGCAGGCTCAGCACGCAGCGGTAATCCGTGATGTGGAAATCATGGTAAACGTCCCGGATCAGTCCGACAACGCTGGCCACCTCGTCCTTGATCTGATCCGGCGTCACAAAGAGGTGGGCATCGTTCTGGCAGAAATGTCTGCCGCGCTCGATGCCCTTCAGCGTTCCGCTGGGCTCAAAGCGGAAATCGTGAGCCACTTCACCGATGCGGATCGGCAGATCGCGGTAGCTGTGCAGCCGGTTCGCGTAGATCATCATGTGATGCGGGCAGTTCATCGGACGGAGCACAAAGCTTTCGCCCTCCACCTCCATGGCCGGGAACATGTTTTCCTTGTAGTGATCCCAGTGTCCGCTCGTCCTGTACAGATCCACCGTGCCGACGCAGGGGGTCATCACGTGCTGGTATCCCAGCATCCGTTCCTTGGCCTTGATGTAGTTCTCCAGCTCCATCCAGATCGCATATCCCTTGGGCAGGAACATCGGCAGTCCCTTGCCGATCAGATCGTCCGTCATGAACAGGCGCATCTCCTTGCCGATCTTCCGGTGATCCCTCGCCTTGGCTTCCTCCGCCTGGATTTCGTATTCTTTCAGTTCCTCCGCGTTCCGGAAGGCCACGCCGTTGAGCCGGGTCAGCATCTTGTTCTTCTGGTCATTCTTCCAGTACGCGCCGCTGATGCCCGTCAGTTTGAAGGATTTGAGCGCTTTTGTATAGGTGATATGCGGCCCGACGCACATGTCGATGTATTCGCCCTGCTGGTAGAAGGTAATCACCGCATCCTCCGGCAGGTCGCCGATATGCTCGACCTTGTAGATTTCCCCGCGGTCCTTCATCAGCTGAATCGCCTCATCCCGCGGCAGCGGATAAACCTTGAACGGCAGGTTTTCCTTGACAATCTTCTGCATCTCCGCCTCGATCGCCGGAAGATCCTCATCCGTCAGCTTTACGTCGCCCATGTCGATATCATAATGGAATCCTTTTTCGGTGGCCGGTCCGTATCCCATATGCGCATCCGGATACAGCCGCTTGACGGCCTGCGCCATAATATGGGCAGCGCTGTGCCGCAGCGTATCCAGTTCCAGCTCCTCCGGACATTCTCCCACATGACCGTCATTGTAGATGATTTTCATGGTTCCCGTCTCCTCCTTTTGATATAGCCCCGCTCCGATGATGATTCCTTCCGGATGAAAACGGATGCGCGCGGGGAATAAAAAAACACCCGTTCCCGGTTCCTGCCGGGACGGATGCTGATGTCAGCACTCGCGGTTCCACCCTGCTTGTTGATGAACAACCACTCTTTTGCCGCTGTTCCGGGCGGCGCCCGCACCCTCCCGTCCGGGAATGGTATCGGATTCAGATCCTGCTGCGGGGATTTCAGCGCCCCCCGCTCTCTTTGAGCCGATCTCTGACCGCATGTTTCCCTTCATCCGGTAAAGCTGCACAAACTATATCATCACTTTCCCTGAAAGTCAACAAAAAAGAATGGAAGGGCGCATGGCCCTCCCATCCGGGATGACGACGATTACTTTTTGGAACTGATCCAGTCGTAATTGTGCATGCTCAGATTCAGATGACGCGGCAGACCTTCAACCATCATGGGGCTGTAATGGCCCTGAATCAGCGGACGTACGTAATCCAGGAACTCTTCGGTCACATAGTCGCCGTTCTTGTTGATCCACTTGCGCGGAACCACCTTTTCATCATTGGCGATGCGGTGCACGTCATAAACGCCCGTCGCGCTCTGATACGGATCATCGGAAACACGGTCGATCACGACCATCACGCCGCTGGAGCCTTCATCGGCCGCCTTCACGGTCGCGCCGCCCACGTTGTACGCTTCGTCCACGTCGATCTTGCTGGCCAGATGGGACGCCGCCCGCTGCAGGGTGGACAGCTCCACCGCGCGGGTCTTGCAGCCCAGTTCTCCCTGGATCACATTGGCCAGATAGGAAGCCGTTCCCGTCATCTGGATGTGACCAAAGGCGTCCCTCGTATTGGATCCGGCGGTGTATTCGCATACATACTTGCCTTCCTCGGTCTTGATGCCTTCGGAAACGACCGCCACCACGACGTCCTTCTTCTCCAGAAGCTCCTTCACCTTGCCCACGAAGCCCTGAATGTTGAAGGGAACTTCAGGCAGATAGATCAGATCCGGGCCTTCGCAGTCCTCGCTGCGGCTCAGGCCGGCAGCACCGGTCAGCCAGCCGGCATTCCGGCCCATGATTTCAACGATGGTCACGTTCTTCTTTTTGTAGCTGAAGCCCATGGCATCGCGGATGATTTCCTTCGTGGAGGTCGCGATATACTTGGCAGCGCTGCCGAATCCGGGCGTATGGTCGGTAATGGCCAGGTCATTGTCAATCGTCTTCGGGCAGCCGACGAACTTCTGCTTCGCACCGGTCAGCAGGCTGTAGTCAAACAGCTTGCGGATCGTATCCATGCTGTCGTTGCCGCCGATATAGACGAACACTTCGATGTCCAGCTTGTCCAGCAGCTCGAAGATCCGCTCGTAGACTTCCTTGTTCTCATGGATTTCCGGCAGCTTGTAGCGGCAGGTTCCCAGGAAGGCGGAGGGCGTCCGCTTGAGCAGTTCCAGATCCAGCTCATTCTTGATATGGTCGCTCATGTCGATATACTGTTCATCCATGAACCCCTGGATGCCGTACCGCATGCCGTACACCTTGTTGTAGCCGCGCTCCATGGCGGTCTTGAACACGCCCGCCAGGCTGGAATTGATTACCGCGGTCGGCCCGCCGCTCTGTCCAACCAGTACATTTCCCTTTTTCATATTGACTGTTCCTTTCCTGCTGATTCAGATTATTTGAAAATGGAATTGCTTCCATTTTTAACCCCGCTGAATGATGCTGTGCCGCTCCGGCCCGACGGAAATCCACTTGATCACGCATCCGACCGCCCGTTCAATCCGGTTGACATAGGCCTTTGCTTCCTCCGGCAGATCCCACCAGTCACGGATCCCGGAGATGTCGCACTTCCAGCCCTTCATCGTCTCGATCACGGGCTCGCATTCGTCCAGCACCGACGGGAAGGGCAGGTAATCCAGCTCCTGTCCGTTCAGCCTGTACCGGACGCAGATCGGGATCTCATCCAGATCGCTCAGGACGTCCAGCTTCGTCAGCGCGACCTCGGTCACCGCCTGAACCTTCACGCCGTAGCGGGTGGCCACCAGGTCGATCGGCCCGACGCGCCGGGGCTTCCCCGTCTTGTCATCATATTCGTTGCCCGCCTTGCGCAGCCATTCCGCCTCATCCCCGTGGGACTCACAGACAAACGGGCCTTCACCCAGGCAGGTGGAATACGCCTTCACCACGCCGATGATGCGGTCGATCTTCGCTCCGGGCAGGCCGGAGCCGATCGGTGCGTATGCAGCCAGCGTATTGGAAGAAGTGGTATACGGATAGATGCCGTAGTCCAGATCCCGCAGCGTGCCCAGCTGTGCCTCAAACAGGATCCGTTCTTCATTCCGCTGCGCTTCACGCAGATACCGCCGCGCGTTCCCGATGTAGGGCATGATCGGCTTGCACCACTCGTCAATCCACTGATCCAGCTCTGCCTCCGTCACCGGATCCGCATCGTAGACCTTGGTCAGAATCAGGTTCTTCCACTCCATCAGATCGAGGAGATGCGCCTTCATTTTCTGCGGATAGAACAGTTCGCCGGCCAGCACCGTCTTTTTCTGATACTTGTCGGAATAGAAGGGCGCAATTCCCTGCTTCGTGCTGCCGAATTTCTTTTCCTTCAGCCGCGCCTCCTCCAGCTCATCCAGCTTCCGGTGCCAGGGCAGCAGCAGTGAAGCCCGGTCACTGATCATCAGATTGTCGGAGGAAATCTCGACCCCTTTGCTCTCCAGGTCGCGGATCTCCTTCGTGAGGCTTTCGGGATCCAGCGCCACGCCATTGCCCAGCACGTTCATCACGCCCGGACGGAAGATGCCCGCCGGCAGCAGGTGCAGCAAAAACTCGCCGTATTTATTGATTACGGTATGCCCCGCGTTGCCGCCGCCCTGAAACCGGACGACGATATCAAAATTCTCCGTCAGCAGGTCGACCATCCGGCCCTTGCCTTCGTCGCCCCAGTTGATCCCCACGATTGCGGTACAGAAAGCCATATGCCATTTCTCCTCTCGGATCGGTACCCTTCCATGTAAAACCGGATACACACACTAAAGTGTATTGTACCCTACTGTTCCCTTCTTTGTCAATTTTAAATACCGGTTCAAAAATGATTATTTCAGCCCTGAATATCCCCGTGATCATCCCGGACGCCGCCGAAAAACAAAACGGAGACAGAGTCCGCACCCTGTCTCCGATGAAATCCGTCTTCCGTGCTGATTATTTGTCGTAGTTGACGACCTGGCTGAAATCAGGCGCTTTCAGGCTGGCGCCGCCGATCAGTCCGCCGTCAATTTCCGGCTGAGCCATCAGGCCCTTGACGTTCTTGGGATTCATGCTGCCGCCGTACTGGATGCGGATGCTGTCCCCGGCTTCGGCGCCGTATTTGCGGGCCACCGCCTTGCGGATCACGCCGATGGTCTCGTTTGCCTGTTCATCGGTCGCGGTCAGTCCGGTTCCGATCGCCCAGACGGGTTCATAGGCAATCACAACGTTGGCGACCTGCTCTGCCGTCAGACCGTTCAGGCCGATCAGCGTCTGATATTCCACCAGGGCATCCGTATAGCCGGCTTCCCGCTCTTCCTTGTTTTCACCGACGCACATGATCACCTTCAGACCGGCTTCCACCGCTGCCAGCACCCGGAGATTCACGGTCTTGTCCGTCTCTCCGAAGTACTGTCTCCGCTCGCTGTGGCCGATAATGACATATTCCACGCCGCAGGCCTTCAGCATGTCCGCGCTCAGCTCGCCCGTGAAGGCGCCGCTCTTGGCCCAGTGAACGTTTTCAGCGCCCAGATGAATGTTGCTGCCTTCGGCCGCTTCCTTCACCGCCGCAAAGTTCACCGCCGGAACGCAAACGACCACGTCACAGTTTGCATCCTTGACCAGGGGCTTGAGCTCAGTCACCAGGGCCTTTGCCTCATCCGGCGTCTTGTTCATCTTCCAGTTGCCGGCAATAATTGCTTTCCGCATCAACGATCGTCTCCTCTCCTGTATCCGGCTGCGCAGTCGCGGCCGGTCTGTTCATTTCTGTCGCGGCCTGAAGACATTCGCCTTCAGACCGCATCAAAATCATTCTTATTTCTCGTCCAGGCAGGCAACGCCGGGCAGGGTCTTGCCTTCCAGGAACTCCAGGGAAGCACCGCCGCCGGTGGAAATATGGGTCATCCGATCGCCCAGACCCATCTGTTCCACAGCCGCTGCGCTGTCGCCGCCGCCGATGATCGTGACCGCGTCGCTGTCCGCCATCGCCTGCGCCACCGCCAGGGTACCCTGGGCCAGCGTCGGATTCTCGAACACACCCATCGGTCCGTTCCAGACAACGGTCTTCGCGCCCTTGACGGCTTCCGCGAACAGCTCACGGGTCTTCGGGCCGATATCCAGGCCTTCCTTGTCCGCGGGGATCTTGTCGCTGTCCGTCACAATGGTTTCCACCGGCCCGTCGATCGGATCCGGGAAGGAAGCCGCGCAGACGGTATCCACAGGCAGCAGCAGCTTGACGCCTTTTTCGGCCGCCTTCTTCATCATATCCTGGCAGTATTCAATCTTGCTCTCATCCAGCAGGCTCTTGCCGACTTCGTATCCCTTCGCCTTCAGGAAGGTGAAAGCCATGCCGCCGCCGATGATCAGCGTATCGACCTTTTCCAGCAGGTTGTTGATCACGTTCAGCTTGTCTTCGATCTTGGCGCCGCCGAGCACAGCCACAAAGGGGCGATCCGCGTTTTCCAGGGCCTTGCCCATGATGCTCAGTTCCTTGCCGATCAGATATCCGGCAACGTTGGGGCTGGTATAGGCAGTCACGCCGGCCGTGGAGCAGTGTGCCCGATGGCAGGAGCCGAACGCGTCGTCCACATAGCAGTCCGCCAGGGAAGCCAGTTCCTTGCTGAAGTCCTCAATGTTCTTGGTTTCTTCCTTGCGGAAACGGGTGTTCTGCAGCAGCACCACGTCGCCGTCCTTCATCGCAGCCACGGCAGCCTTTGCATTTTCGCCCACAACATTGTCGTCATTGGCAAAAACAACATTCTGCCCCAGCAGTTCGCTCAGGCGAACTGCCACGGGCGCCAGGCTGAACTTTTCTTCCGGACCGTTCTTCGGCTTTCCCAGGTGGCTGCACAGGATGACCTTGCCGCCATCGGCAATCAGCTTCTTGATGGTCGGCAGCGCCGCAACGATCCGCTTGTCGTTGGTGATCTTCCCGTCCTTCATGGGAACATTGAAATCGCAGCGGACCAGCACCCGCTTGCCCTGCACCTGAATGTCATCAATTGTCTTCTTTGCCATTTGGATGTACGCTCCTTCTTCATATTATGGTGATAGACCTTTGTATTGCAATCCCTGTTCGGGATAGGCAATCATTCGCCGTCGGCATGCTCCGTCCGCTCCAGTATCCGGAGCATTCTTTCCGCTGCCCCCTGATCCGTTACCAGCAGGTGGTGATGCGTATGACGGAGGATGGAAATGATCGCTTCCGCCTTGGAAGCGCCTGCCGCTGCCGCAATCATCCGGCAGGTCGGCTTCAGCCGTGCCAGGTCCACGCCGACCCCGGTGGACTCCATCAGAACATTCCCCTGAATGTCGCAGAACACCCCGAAGCTTTCCCCGACGGCCCCGTCGGCCATCAGCCGGTTCTGGGCATTCCGTCCGATCTGCCGGTTGCGCATGCTCTCCTGCGCGGTGCCGATTCCGTGAAGAATCACGTCCGCCCGCTCCAGCAGCTCCATCGCTTCGCTGACCTCAGGCATCTTCAGCATCTCCTGCATCGCAGCGGCATCCATGTGATCCGGCAGATGAATCAGCCGGTAATGTCCTCCCAGCCTTCCGGCGATTTCTTCCGCCAGCGTATTCGCCTGCAGCTCCACGTTGCGCCCGAGCCCGCCCCGGGCAGGAACCACCATGACATTGAGCGGCGCGGAACTCTGGATGCTCCGGGCCACTGCCGCCACGGTCCGCCCGCCGGTGACAGCCAGCGTATTTCCGCTCGCCAGAACATTCCGAAGCCCGCCGGCACAGATCCGGCCGACATCGTTGAGCACCTGAGGATCCGCGTCGCAGTCGCCCGGGGCGATCAGCACGCGTTCTGCCCCCAGCAGGCGGCTCAGTTTCCGCTCGCTCTCGGTCAGCCCGTTCATGGCTTTGGAAAAATCCCTGGCGCTTTCCAGAATCTCCTCGGCCTTCGCACTCAGGCTCATGCCGCTGGCGTCCAGTTCCAGATAGCCCAGTTCCTTCAGAAGCACCGCCGTGTTCCGGATCTCCCGCTCGGGCAGGTTCAGCCGCGCCGCCAGCTGGCGCCTGCCAACCGGCTGCATCACGGAAATCCGTTCCAGAATCATCGCCCGGCGGGTCATCTCATCCGTCAGATCAGGCGCCAGCTTGCGCATCAGCGCGATAAACCCGTTTTCCATCCCGCGGCGCCTCCCTTATGACCGATCTGGCGGGACAGAATCGGCCCTCATGGGCAAATCCCGTCCCGACGAATCATATCACATCCGGAGCGCGATGACAATAGCCATTAAACGCGGACGACCTCCGTACCTTCCAGGGCCCGGGCGATCAGCGCTTCCGTATCCAGCTTTGCCTCGCCTTCCAGAATCTTCTCCAGCTTCGGATGGGTGGCGGGATGTCGGGGCGTAAACACCGTGCAGCAGTCCTCATAGGGCAGCTCGGAGATCTCCAGCGTCCCGATTTTCCGGGCCACGTCGATAATCTCGCTCTTGTCAAAGCCGATCAGCGGCCGGAATACCGGCATGCCGACCACCGCGTCCGTCGTTCCGAGCGCCGTCATTGTCTGGCTGGCCACCTGGCCGATGCTTTCTCCGGTAATCAGGGCTTCGCTCTCCTCCTGCCGCGCGATCCGCTCGGCAATCCGCATCATATACCGGCGCATGATCAGGGTCGTATACTCGTCGGCGCATTTTTCATGAATCTGCGTCTGAATTTCTGTAAACGGAACGACATGCACCTTGATCCCGCAGCAGCTGAAGCTCAGCTTTCTCGCCAGATCCAGCACCTTTTCCCTCGCCCGGTCGCTGGTATACGGATAGCTGTGGAAATGAACGGCGCTGATCTGAACGCCCCGCTTGGCAATCATCCATCCGGCCACCGGGCTGTCAATCCCGCCGGAAAGCAGCAGCGTCGCGTTTCCGTTGGTGCCGACCGGCATCCCGCCCACGGCCGGAATCACCTTCACATACAGATAAGCCTTATCCCGGATCTCGATGTTGACCAGGTGCTCCGGATGGTGCACGTCCACCTTCAGTTCCGGATGCGCCGTCAGAATTCTGTACCCGACTTCCTCGTTGATGGCCGGGGAATTCATCGGATACCGCTTGTCGCTCCGACGTGCGTTCACCTTGAATGTGCCTTTCAGTCCTTCCGTCATCCGGATCGCCTGGCAGCAGATGGAATCGAAATCATCCTTTTCCATCTCCAGCGCCGGACTCACGCTGTGCACGCCAAACACCCGCGTAACCCGGTCGATGCATTCATCCAGGTCGCTGAATCCCCGAACAAATATTCGTCCGTCATGCACCCATACCTCAGCACCCATTCCCCGGACGGCATAGCGGATTTTCCGCACCAGTGCGCGGATAAAATAGGGCCGGTTAAGCCCCTTCAGAAAGATCTCACCGTATCGAACCAGCAACAGATCCTGCATTTTCACTCTCCTCGTCATATCGTTCTGCCATCAGCGCCGGACATAGCGCTTCAGCGTCTCATACTGCGCCGCAACCCGCTCTGCCACATAGACCATTTCATCCTCCGTGCTGTACCTTCCCAGGCTGAAGCGGATGGAGCAGTCCGCCCGGGAAACGGAAACGCCCATGGCCTTCAGCACAGGGGAAATCTTCTGCTTTCGGCTGGCGCAGGCACTCCCCGCGGAAACGAGGATGCCGTCCCCCTCCAGGGCGAAAAGCATCGTCTGGCTGCGGACCGGTTCCAGTGCAACATTCAGAATATGCGGCGCTGACAGATCGGATTCGGGATCCGGTCCGTTGACTACAGCATCCGAAATTCTGTTTTTAATTTCGGACCATAGTCTGATTTTTGTCCTGCGGATGGTATCCGAATACTCCGGTTTCCAGTCCCGGATGGCCTCTCCCATCGTCAGAATCCCCGGTGTATTTTCCGTTCCGGAACGGTAGTTCTTTTCCTGACCGCCTCCGTACTGAACCGGTCTCACCGCATGATCTTTCCGGATGATCAGTCCCCCGGATCCCTTCAGTCCGTGAATCTTATGGCCGCTGAAGCTGTAGCTCTGGATCTCCAGGCGGTTCATCTGCATCGGAACCCGCAGAAACCCCTGGACACCGTCCACATGAATGGCTGCCTTCGGCGCCTTCAGGTTGCGCAATGCCGCGATTCCTTCCAGCGGTTCGATGCCGCCCGTTTCGTTATTGACCTGCATCACGGAGATCATCACGGTCTCTTCATCCAGCATTTGCTCGAGCTGACGGAGATCGATCCGGCCGTCTTTTCCCGCGGGGATCTCCGCGACAGCAAATCCCATCCTGCGGATCTCCTCTGTGCAGGCGGATACCGCCGGATGCTCCACGGATGAAATCAGAACCTTCCCGCCTCTGCGGGTCTTCAGATGGCCCAGCAGCGCCAGATTGTCGCTTTCCGTGCCTCCGGAAGTGAAAATCACCTGGCCGCCGGACGCACCTGCTGCCGTCAGACAGAGCGTCCGAACCTCCTCCATCCTTTTCTGCACTTCCAGCGCCGGCCGATATAAAGCGGATGGGTTATACCATCCGCCTTCCATCAGCTCTCCGGCCATCCGGATGACCGCCGGACAGGGCTTTGTCGTCGCGCTGTTATCCAGATAAACGTTCACTCCGAATAAACTCCTCTCGGCAGATACTCCCTGATATAGCTGACCAGATCCTCGCTCGGCTCCAGGATGATCATCTTCTTGTCTGAATCCTTCGTGAAATAGAAATAATACAGTTCCGCCTCCCGGTTCAGGAACCAGTTCATCCGCTTGATGCCCGGCATGCTGACATAGCGGCGGAATTTATCCGAATCCACCTTGCCGAAGCTTTCCACATTGCGGACATTCAGGCTGCCCAGACTCTTGCGTTTTTTATTGTTGTACACTTCCGCAAAGTCCAGCGCGCCGTTTGTGAATGTGTATTCATATTCCGTCAGAATCCGGTCATGGAACAGGAATGTATACACAGCCATTCCTGCGCTGACAAGGAACAGGATCAGGCTGAACCAGTCAAATCCTCCTCCGGCCATCAGAGACCGGGTCACCACATTGAAGGACAGCATGGCCATCGCTCCGCCGGCCACGATAATTATCCAACTCAGATAATACAGCGCCCGGTTCAGTCCGTTCCGATGCTTGACGACAACCTCTTCCATAAAATGATCCATTGCCATATTGCTCATTCCCCCGTCCCTTTATTGCTTCCGATCCACGATGCTGTCCGCCAGATCGGAGAAAAAACCTATGTTCCACGGCAGCTCTGTCAGTGCCTGTTTTGCACATTTTACCTGTTCAATGGCGTCCCGTTCCGTTGCATCCGTCCCCTTCAGCGCGACCCAGGTCATCTTGTTCTGATCCATTCCCGGGTTTTTCCCCATCATTTCCGCGCTGCCGGTGACGTCCAGCAGATCATCGGTCATCTGGAAAGCCAGTCCGAGATGATATCCGTACCGTCTTCCTGCGTCCACGGCGTCTTTCCCGGCACCGCCCAGGATCAGCCCGGCTTCCATCGGCGCTTCCAGAAGATCCGCGGTCTTGTGAGCATGAATATAGGAGACCAGATCCTCCCGGGGCGTTTCGCCCTCCATGGTTACGTCCATGGTCTGACCGGCAATCATCCCCGTCACTCCGGCATGGCGCATCACGGTCTCCAGCGCACGGATCCCCCGCATGTCTCCCATTTTCAGGGCAGCGGAGGCCATCACCTCTGTCGCCGCATTCAGCAGCCCGTCCCCCGCCAGAATGGCCATTGCCTCGCCGAACACCTTGTGGCTGGTGGGCTTGCCCCGGCGAAGATCGTCATTGTCCATGGCAGGAAGATCATCATGGATCAGGCTGTAGGTATGGATCATTTCCAGTGCGCAGGCAAAGGGCATCGCCTCTTCCGCCCGTCCCCCGGCAGCCTCGCAGGCAGCCAGCAGCAGCACCGGCCGCAGTCTTTTCCCGCCGGCCTTCAGGCTGTATTCCATGGCTTCCCGCAGCCTGTCCGGGATCCTTCCGCAGGTGGAAAGCACCGGAATCAGCTCTTTTTCCACCATCGCCCGGTATTCCTCGTAAGTTCTCATCCCGTTGATCCGACCTCTGCTTGTATTGTTCAGGCTTCCAGTTCGGTTTCCTTCCCGTCCCGCAGAACCGTCAGGCGCCTGTTCATCTCTCCCAGCTTCCGATCCAGCTCTGCCAGAATCTTCATTCCTTCCTCATACTGTTTCACGGAATCCTCCAGCGACAGCTGGCCGCCTTCGATCCTTCCGATCATGTTCTGCACCGCTTCCAGCCGGTCTTCAAACCGCATTTCTTCCTGATTGTCCATCTTCCAGACGCTTTCTCCGTTTCTGCAAACTCCGGGCTCCGCCTCGGATTCCCGGGAATCGATTCTACGGTTTTACCGTGACGTCCACGCGACCGTCGGCAAACCGAACGGTCAGCGCACTGCTCCGTCGGGCCTCCTCTGCCCGGGTGACCAGATGCTCCGGTCCATACACCACTGCGTACCCCCGGTCCAGCACGCTCATCGGATTGAGCGTCTCCAGTCTGACCCGGAGCCGCTCCATCCCGCTCCTCGCCGCTTCCATTCTCCGATCCATCGCATAGTCCAGATGCGTCCGGGATTCCCGAACAGCGCCTTCCCCGCCTTCCATCCGGAGACGGATCGCATGGTTCATTCTCTCCCGCATCAGCTGACATCCCGCGATCAGTTGTGCGATTCTCCGCTCCGGGGAAACCAGGCTGAGCGCGGCGGAACAGTCCCGGATTTTCTGAGCCATCCGTTCAAGCACATCCCGCTGCGCCCGGTATAATCCCTGGCGCATCAGTGCCGTCCGGTCCGTCAGCTCCTTCCGTGCCGGAAAGACGATCTCTGCCGCATTGCTCGGCGTGGATGCTCTCACATCCGCAGCCAGATCGCACAGCGTCGTGTCAATTTCGTGTCCCACTCCGGAAACCACCGGAATCCGGCTTTCTGCGACTGCCCGCGCAACCCGTTCGTCATTGAAGCACCAGAGATCCTCCGCAGAGCCTCCGCCCCGGCCGACGATGATCACATCCACATCGGTCATCCCGTTTGCCGTTCGGATCCCCGCGGCAATTTCCGCCGCCGCCGTGTCCCCCTGGACGGTTACGGGAATCAGGACGATCGGCACAGAGGGACAGCGCATACCCGATACATTCAGAATATCGTGCAGCGCCGCGCCGCTTGGCGACGTGACCACTGCCACCTTGCGGGGCAGCATCGGCAGCGTCCGCTTCCGGGAGGGATCGAACAGACCTTCCGCCAGCAGCTTCCGTTTCAGTTCCTCCAGGCGGACGTACATATCGCCCCTTCCGGCGTCCCGCATTCCCGTCACGTAGAGCTGATAGCTTCCATTCTTCGGATAAACGTCCACATATCCGGTAACCGTAACGTTTTGCCCGTCACGCGGCCGCAGGGCAGCGCGAAGCGTATTCGTCCGGAACATGACACAGCTGATGGCGCTTTCCTCATCCTTCAGGCTGAAGTACCAGTGTCCCGATGCAAGATGATGGCGGAATCCGCTGACCTCACCCGTTACCATCACATCGCGGATCCGCGGTTCTTTCCGGATGGCTTCCGCCACGAGCAGGTTCAGCCGGGAAACGGTCATTCCTGTCCGCTCAGTCACCCGCCAGCTTCCTTTCCGCTGCCTCAACCGTGTTTACCAGCAGCATGGCAATCGTCATCTTTCCGACGCCGCCCGGCACCGGGGTGATCCATCCGGCCACTTCCTTCACGCCTTCGAAGTCCACATCTCCGCATACCTTGCCGTCGACCCGGTTGATCCCCACATCGATGACAATCGCGCCTTCCTTCACCATGTCCGCCGTCACAAATCCCGCTCTGCCGACAGCGCTGACCAGGATATCCGCCCGCCTCGTATGCGTTTTCAGATCCTTTGTCCGGCTGTGGCAGATGGTTACCGTGCAGTTTTCATGCAGAAGCAGCATCGCCATCGGCTTTCCGACGATGTTGCTGCGCCCGATGACGACGGCTTCCTTCCCATTCAGATCGGTTCCTGTGCTCCGAATCATATGGAGTGCGCCTTTGGGGGTACAGGCAGTGACTCCTTTTCCGCCGGTCATGAGCAGGCCGGCGTTGATCAGATGGAATCCGTCGACATCCTTCTCCGGCAGAATTTTCGCCAGCGCCGCCTGCTCATCCAGCTGGGCAGGCAGCGGGAGCTGGACAAGGATGCCATGAATCGCATCGTCCCGGTTCAGTTCCTCTATCTGTGCTTCCAGTTCCTCCTGCCGGATCGTTTCCGCCATCCGGATCGTCCGGCTGTATATGCCGGTTTCCTCACAGCCGTTCCGCTTGTTGCGCACATAAATCTCGCTGGCCGGATCGTTTCCGACCAGGATCACCGCCAGCCCGGGGGTCAGGCCGCGATCCTTCAGCGCAGCCACCCTGCAGGCTACCTGCTCCCTGATGGCGGCACTCATCACCTTCCCGTCCAGGATCTTCGCCGGCATCGTTACATTCCTCCGCTTCTGATTGCTTTCACACCGATCCGCGCCACGCCGACGGCGTTGTCTCCGCTCATTTCCGGCTTACCGAAAACAAGCGCCGGTGCCCCGCGCATCTTTTTTCTCCGCGTCTCCAGCATGTCCCGAAGCAGTCGGCTGGCAGCAACGCCGCCGGTGACCAGGGCGCGTTCCGCCCCGGTTTTTGCCGCTCCGGCAGTCAGCATTCGGATCACGGTCCTTGCCAGCAGGTCGTAGACTTCCCGGGCAATGTCCTCCCGTCGCATCTGTCCGGCCCGGATCCAGCGATCCGCCTGTGCTTCCGCTCCGCTGAAGTGACAGCGCAGATCACCATCTTCCATGCTGGCCCCCAGCTTTCCTTCGCTGTTTCCTTCCGCTGCAAGCGCTTCCAGCTCGGGCCCTGCCGGAAAACCGAGCCCCATGGCAACGCCGACCCGGTCCACCACCTGACCCGCATGCAGGTCCAGGCTTCCGCCGATCAGATCCAGGCGGTCATCATACCAGTGCAGCAGCTCCGTTGTCCCGCCGCTCAGATGAATGGCCAGGATATCCGAATCATTTTCCATCACCGTTCCGTCCAGCGCAGCCATCAGATGACCGCGCTGATGCGTCGTCCGGATCAGCGGAACGCCCAGGGAAGCAGACGCAAGAACGGCCGCGGTTTCTCCGGCCCTGAAAACCGGCATATAGGACTCCGCCCCGTCCCTGGGACGGTCACTGACCGCAACTGCCCTGACTGATACATCATGGGAGCTCCGTACCTGCCGGAGCTCCTCGCCTGCTTCATGCAGCTGTTTCAGATGGGCAAAAACGGCTTCGCTCTGCCGCAGGCCTCTTTCCCCGGATCCAACAGGAAGGAGCCTGCGAAAGTTCATCAGAATCTCCCCCCCGAGCGTAACCAGTGCAACGGATGTCCTGTAGTTGCTGGTATCCAGGCCGAGAACCGCTTCGGTCATTTTGCCGCCTCTGTTTCCCGCAGTATCGTTCCCAGGATCCCGTTGACAAAGCTTTTGTCATCCGGATCGGAGTAGGTTTCCGTCAGCTCCATGGCTTCCGCCACCGATACGCTGCCGGGGATGCGGTCATCGTACAGAATCTCCCAGACAGCCAGCCTGAGGATGGTCAGATCCACCAGCGACATCCGCTCCAGGGTCCACCCCTTCGCCGTTTTGCCGATCAGCGCATCAATCTCGTCCAGATGATCGGTCACGCCGTCAAACGCTTCAGCAATATAAGCCCGGTCCGCTTCGTCCGGCTCATCCGTCCCGACAGGACGTTCCCCGGAGATTCCGTTCTCCCGCAGCTCATCGTATACCATTTTGAGCGTTTCTTCTCCGCCCTGACCTCCGGAGACCTTCTCGAAGATCATCTGCATCGCGGCGATCCGTGCAGTCTTGCGCGACATAAATCTGTTTCTCCTCTTCTTTCCCCGTTGTCCTGCGCGGCAGCGAAGGCGCTATTCAGGGATCATTCTTCCGTCTCGTTTTCCGGAGCCTCATCCGGCTGTTCCGCGGCAAAATCCTGCGCTGCGCCGGATGCGCTGATCTCCTGATCCTTCCGGACTTCGCTGACAAAATCAATCGGCTTCGTGTCCTTCTTCGGAACGATCCGGTCCGCTGTATCCCGGATCACTTCGCCCTTGTTGCTGACGGCGCCCAGGAAGTACCCGATGCCGAAAAGCACGATCAGCACCAGCGTTCTCCAGAAACCGATCCACATGATCAGCGCACCTGCAAGCATCAGAAGGCATCCGCACAGAATGCCCATCCCGGGGGTACCCATTTTCAGCTTATTGTTCATTTTTCTGTTCCTCCTCATCATCTTTCGAACCGGAATCCGGTTCAGATACATCGTCTGAAGAATTCGTTGCGTTTCTTCCGGCTTCTTCCCCGTCCGCCTCCTCTGAGGTCAGCGGCGGCATCGGCATCACACACGGTTCTTCCCGAGAGCTGAAAAGGCGCTGGTGAATCGGCCGGTCATCATCGTCCGTTTCCCCATACTCCTTTCTGAGCGTCTCCGCTGCAGCCATGGCAGCCTCCGCCGCCATCATATCCGGCGTTTCGGGCACTGCTTCCGCTGCGGGGTCTTCCGTCTCCGGGACGGGAGGCGAAACCGGCGCGCTCACCGTTTCCGCCGGGCTGGGATCCGCTTCGGTTTCAGCGGTGCTGTTCAGCAGCGGTTTCAGTTCCGGCGGAGCAATCGCAAACGGAGCATCCGGCGCATCTTCTCCGGAGGACTCAATCTGGACCCGGATGCCCTTCACATCAACGCCGCTGCAGGCGGTCACATACTGTTTGACCTGTTTCTGAAGCGTATCCACCGTCAGCGGAATGCTGATTCCGCCGGCAACGGTCCCCCGGATCCGAACCAGGAGCCCATCCCGCTGATTGTCCAGCTGAATGCTCTCCGTCTGAATTTCCGAATGCTGACGAACGCATTTATCAACCATGGTTTCCAGCGTTTTCAGGCTGATGGCCAGATCGCCGTTTTCCATTTTCTGAAGTACAAAGCCGTCCTTCCGTTTCCGATGCCGGAAGAGCACCAGGACGCAGTAGACACCCAGAATCAGCAGAAACGCCGCCGCAGCTCCGGCAGCGATCCGAATCGGCATGGATTCTCTTTCAAGCAGATTCGAAACGCGACCCAACAGATCAACGCCGAAAAATGCCTGTGCAACCAGACCCGAACAGACCGCCAGCAGGATCATACCCGCCACAGCCACCAGAATCCGGTCCAAAACCCTGATTTTCACACCTTTCCCTCCGTTCGCATCCAGTCACTGCAATAAACTCAGAAAGACAGAGGAAAGCTTTCCCCTGTCATATGAACCCGGTTTATTCAGTCACGGAGTCAGCGCTCTGCACGCCTTCCTGCGGACCGTCATCCGCTTCAGGCTTCATGTCTTTCTTGGCCCTGATTCTGCCGCCGCGATCCCTGCCTCCGGCCTTCCGGCCGTCCTCTTCTCCCTCATTCTCCGGGATCGTTCCGCTTTCCATGTCCCCTTCCGCTTCCTTTTCGGCAGTCGTCATTCCGGCCGCGGAAGTCGTAGGCGTTTCTTTCCTTGCAGAGGCCTTCCTTCCGGCGTCGTCCTGTTCCAGCTCCGGCCGGCCGGCTTCCAGCGCAGCACTCTCCGCGCCGGCGGCAAGCGCCTTGTTTTCCTTCTCAAAGCTCATGCTCTGAACATGTACGTCCACACGGACCACATGCAGCCCGGTCATGCTTTCGATCGCCTTGCGAACGGATTCCTGCGCGTCCATCGCCGCCCGGTGGATCGGCGTCCCGTAGTCCACCGCCACATACAGATCCACAGCGACCTCCTCCGTCCCCATTTCCACGCGAACGCCCTTGGTCACATTCCGGTTCTTGCTCAGCACGCTTCCGCTGACGCTGCACATGCCGGCAATTCCTTCCACCTCAACGGTCGCCAGTCCGGCAATGATCGCCACCACGTCACTGGCATATGTAATCGTCGCTGATTGCGTCGTGTCCTGATCCGCGGTCAGGGGCAGCTCGCTGATCGGATCCTTTCTCGCAGCCATCTGTAATTCCTCCTCCTGTCTGGAGATCTATCCTGCTGATTATATCAGATAATGATTGTTTTTACAATCGCCCGGAATCAGGCGTCCTTTCCATCCTGAACGATGGCGATATGGAGCTCATCCAGCTGCTTCTGTTCCACGGTTCCCGGCGCTCCCATCATCAGGTCCTGCGCGTTTTTGTTCATCGGGAACGGAATCACCTCACGGATGGAATCCTCACCTGCCAGAAGCATGACCATCCGGTCCACTCCCGGCGCGATGCCGGCATGTGGCGGAGCCCCGTAGCAGAAGGCATTGTACATGGCCGGGAACTTGGCCTTGACATCGTCCTCTCCCAGTCCGACCATTTCAAACGCCTTGATCATGATCTCCGGATCATGGTTCCGAACCGCGCCGCTGCTCAGTTCCACACCGTTGCAGACCAGATCATACTGGTATGCCGTAATGCTCAGGGGATCCACTTCTCCTGAAGCGGCCTTCATCAGAATATCCAGTCCGCCGTTGGGCATGCTGAAGGGATTGTGGCAGAATTCCAGCTCTCCGCTTTCCTCGCCGATCTCATACATCGGGAAGTCGACGATCCAGCAGAATTCATACCGTTCTGCGTCCATATGGTTCGGACACATCTCGCCCAGCTTTTTGATCAGCACGCCTGCCGTTTTCCGGGCATCGGCAAGCTTGCCGCTGGAAAGCGCGACGAAGGTGTTCGGCTCCAGCTGCAGTTCCCGGATCACTTCGTCCTTCCGCTCCTGCAGGAACTTGGCGATGCCGCCGACGATCTCTCCGTTTTCATCCAGACGGAACCAGTATGGTTTGCTGCCGCTGACCACTTCCACGTCGGCGCACAGCTTGTCAATCTGCTTGCGGGTGGCCGTGAATCCGGTCACCGGAACCGCCTTCACCGGATTGTTTTCAAACGGGCCAAAGCCGCAGCCTTCCATCAGCTTCGTCACATCCTGAACCGTCAGGTCGATCCGCAGGTCCGGCTTGTCCGAGCCGTATTTTTCCATCGCTTCCAGATAGGGAATCCGGCGGAAAGGCGCGGAGGAAGCGATGCTGTATTTTCCGTATTTGGCAAAGATCGGAGGCAGCACATCCTCCAGCACGCTGAAAACATCCTCCTGGCTTGCAAAAGCCATTTCCATGTCCAGCTGGTAAAACTCGCCGGGGCTCCGGTCGCCGCGGGCATCCTCGTCCCGGAAGCATGGCGCAATCTGGAAGTAACGGTCAAATCCGCTGGTCATCAAAAGCTGTTTGAACTGCTGTGGCGCCTGGGGCAGCGCGTAGAACATGCCGGGATGCTTCCGGGCCGGAACGAGATAGTCTCTCGCGCCCTCCGGGGAGGAAGCGGTCAGAATCGGCGTCGTAATCTCCAGGAAGCCGTGTGCGGTCATGGCCTGGCGGAGCGCCGAAACCACGTTGCACCGCATGATGATGTTCTTTTTGACATCCGGGTTCCGCAGATCCAGATAGCGATACTTCAGCCGGATGCTCTCATCCGCTTCCCGGCTCCGGTTAATCTGGAACGGCAGCGCGTTGTACCGGCATTTGCCCAGGATCTCTACGCTGTCCGGCACCACTTCAATATCGCCGGTATCCATCCTGGGATTCTTGTTGTCCCGCTCCCGGACGGTGCCGGTCACGCTGACCACCGTCTCCTTGTTCATCCCCAGAAACATGTTCAGAATCTTTTCATCTTCCGCAACCAGCTGCGTGGTTCCATAGAAGTCGCGAAGCACGATGAAAGCAAGATTTCCGCCCACTTCCCTTACATTTTCCACCCATCCGCTCAGCCGGACCTGTTTCCCGGCATCGCTCAGCCGCAGCTCGTTGCATGTATGCGTCCTGTTCTGCATGGTTTAATTCCCTCCCCAGACAGCTTTTCTGATCATTTCGGCCGCTTCCGAAGTCGGCACCGTCGTTTCCGCCCCGGTCTCCATGTCCTTGATCTTGATGGAACCGGTTTCCGCTTCCTCGTCGCCGATCACACCCGTGTATCGGGCTCCGGTCTTGTTGGCATATTTGAACTGCGCCTTCAGGCTGCGTCCGCAGTGATCCATGTCAGCTTTCAGCCCTTCCGCGCGCAGCCGCTGCACAGCATCAAAGGCCGCCATTCTGTGCGTTCCCATATAGGTAACGAAAATATCGTACTGCGGTGGCTCGGGAATTGTCACACCTTCGCTGTCCAGCAGCATCAGCACGCGTTCCAGCCCCATGCCGAACCCGACCGCGGGGAGATCCGGCCCGCCGACCTGCTCGATCAGATGATCGTACCGTCCGCCGCCGCAAACGGTCAGTTCCCCGTCCTTCGTCGCGGTAATCAGCTCAAATACTGTCTTGGTATAATAGTCCAGCCCGCGGACGATCCGGCTGTCCACCTCAAAGGGGATTCCGGAGCTCTTCAGGCATTCCTGCAGGGCGGCAAAATGATCCCTGCATTCGTCGCACAGAAGATCCAGCATGCTCGGCGCGTCCTTGGTCAGCTCCCGGCACTTCTTTTCCTTGCAGTCCAGCACGCGCAGCGGGTTCCTGTCAAACCGCTCCTTGCAGGTATCGCAAAGCCCGTCAAACCGGTCAGCCAGATAATCCTTCAGCGTGCGATGATATACCGGGCGGCAGTTCGGACATCCGATACTGTTGATTTTCACCTTCAGATTCCGGATTCCCAGGCTTTCCAGCAGATGATAGGCCAGAATGATCAGTTCGGCATCCGCCGTCGCTCCGGAAGCGCCGAAGCACTCCAGGCCGAACTGATGATGCTCGCGCAGGCGGCCGCTCTGCGGATTCTCATACCGGAAGATCGGCGCATTGAGGTAGTACAGCTTGCACGGCAGCGCTCCCGCGTACAGGTTGCTCTCCAGAAACAGGCGCACGGCTCCCGCCGTCCCTTCCGGCTTGAGCGTAATGGAGCGGTCTCCCTTGTCCTTGAAGGTATACATTTCCTTCTGTACGATATCCGTCGTATCCCCGACGCCGCGCAGAAACAGTTCCGTATGTTCAAAAACCGGGGTTCTGGCCTCCCGATAGCCTGCCAGCGCCGCAGCCTCGCGCATCTTCTTTTCCAGATACTGCCACCGGTAACTCTCCGTCGGCAGAACATCCCTGGTTCCCCGGGGTGCCTGTGTCAGCATAAAAACAACTTCCTCTCCGTCCGGACCGTTCTTTCCGAGTCGGCTGACGCAGCCGCCCCTCCGGACCATATTTTAGGATTATAGCATGATTCAGTGTTAAATAAAAGAAAAAACCGGAATTTTCATCCGGCTCTTCATCCCCGACCTCCGGGGTTCTGTTTACCAGCTGTATTTCATCGCCTGGGCAACGCAGTTCTGATGGGCTTCATCCACCTTGCCGCTGCCGTGCGTCTTGCTTCCATAAAAATGAATGCAGAAATGTCCGTCAAAATTATTGTTGCTGATCGTGGACGTCCCGTGCGGCATGCCGTTCATGGACGCCGCGTAAACGTGACCGTCGTATTTGACCAGCACCGGGCGGCGCTTCCAGCTCCAGTGTCCGTAGATGGATTTCAGAACCTTTGTATCGGCGGCGGTCTTCGGCTCCGCGTCAATGTGATTGTATCCGCTCCAGCGCTTGACGGTGAATACTTTTCCCGTTTTGCAGTCCTTCACCTGGAAGGTCGCGCCCTTGGGAATGATGTTTTTCCCGCCCTTGAACCAGTTCAGCCGTTCCGTTCCGCTGCCGGATGAATCAGAGTCGGAAGCGCTCGCCTTCTTGGCGCTGGAGCTGTTCAGCTTCGACAGCGTCTTGGGCCCCACCACGCCGTCTGCGGACAGACCGTTCCTTTTCTGGAACGCAGCGACGGCCTTTTTCGTCCCGTTGCCGTAGTCCCCGTCGATGGAACTGGTATAATAACCGAGAGCCTTCAGGCGCTTCTGTACCTTCTTGACCGCGTCTCCCTTATCCCCCGGTGCGCAGGTGCCGTTTGAGCTTCCGGAGGATTTCGAGGAACTGCCGGAGGAGGACTTGGAGGAAGAGGACGAGGAGGAGTCGGACACGGAGATATATTTCTTGGCCACATAGCCGGTGCTTCCACCGGCGCTGACCTTGTACCAGCTGCCCTGCGTGTCCTTGATGGTCACCTTCGCGCCTTCCCGCAGCACCTTGACCACGGAGCTTTCGGTGTTGGCCGACTTGCGCATGTTCAGGCTGTTCGCGGTCACGGTGCCAGTCTTCGCGCTGGCACTCAGGATCGGCATCAGGCAAAGGAGAACCGTCATCAGCATGGCGGCCAGCCTTTTTTTCATGCCAAACGATCTCCTTCCCTCTGAAGATTCAAAGTCATCCTATTACAATTTTGTTACAATGTCAACATATTTTTTAATCTTTTTGTGAATTTTTGTCATTTTGTTCTTTCTTTTTTATCTCATTTTCTCTTCCTTAAATATCTTTCCCGCGGCGCATGCTTTGAATTAAAAAAAAAGATTGACTTTCAAGGACGCGGATGATATATTATCTTCCGGTTTCGAAGAAGCCGTGCCGAAGACAGCCGGTACCGCGTCCGCGGTTTAAAGGGGTTGCCCGCCTGCCGAGGTGTAAGTGGATCAGTTGTTTTCCCTTGCGCCTGCACGCAAGGGTTTCTTTATTCTGAACCGGGCAGGAGGTGCAACACAAGCATGAGCAGCGCTGCAATTATTGAGCAGAAAAAGCAGGTTGTGGCGGAAATCGTTGAGAAGCTGAAGAATGCCGAGTCCACGATGATCGTTTCCTACAACGGTCTGACCGTGGAGCAGGTCACCGAACTGCGGAAGCAGTGCCGGGAGAATGACGTGCATTACTGCGTTCTGAAGAATCGCCTTTTCGCGCGCGCCCTGGCTGAGCTGAACATCGAAGGGATGGATTCTCTCCTGGAGGGCCCCAATGCATTCGTTTTCAGCGAGAAGGACGTGACCGCCGGTCCCAAGATCGTATCCACGTTCATTGAGAAGAACAAGCTGACCTCTCTGGAGATCAAGGGCGGCCTGATGGGTGCGGATCCGATCGATGTCAAGGTCATCAAGGATCTGGCCGCGACGCCGAGCCGCGAAGAGCTGCTGGCCACGATGGTCGGCTGCCTGGTATCCCCTGTCTCCGCGTTGGTTTCCGTGCTCGACGAGATCGCCGAGAAGAAGGAATCCGCCGCCTGAGCCCCGCGGCCTGAAAGCCGCCTGAATGAATAATTAATGGAGGAAATCAATCATGACCAATCAGGAAATTCTCGAAGCCATTGAGTCGATGACTCTGCTTCAGGTGAAAGAACTTGTTGACGCGATGAAGGAAAAGTTCGGCGTAACCGGCGCGATCGCCGTGGCCGGTGGTGCTGCTGCCGCTCCTGCTGCCGCTGAAGAAGAAAAGACCGAGTTTGACGTTGTTCTGAAGGACGCCGGTTCCGAAAAGATCAAGGTCATCAAGGTTGTCCGTGAAGTCGTTTCCGGCCTGGGCCTGAAGGAAGCGAAGGATATCGTTGAATCCGCTCCCAAGACCATCAAGGAAGCCGTCTCCAAGGAAGAAGCCGAAAAGATCGCCGAGCAGTTCAAGGCTGTTGGCGCGACCGTCGAAATCAAGTAATTTTTCCGGTCCTTTTCAGAGCAGATGCGTTCGCCGCGTCTGCTCTTTTATGTTGTCTCCGCGTACCCAGGGTCTCCCGCTTGCGCTGGCCCTCCGTTATCCGTATAATAGTATGCTGAAATGACATCCTGCTATAATCGTCCTGCGGCCCTGCGCCTGAAGGCGCGTTCCGGCCCGGACGCCGGTTTTGCAGAGGGAGGTGTGTGTCCATGATTTCGGGATCCCGCAGGTCCATCGGGGCGTTTCTGCTGTGCCTGCTGACCCTTTTTCCCTGCTGCTTCCCTTTCATCTCCGCGCGTGCGGATCAGGAAATCATTCCGCCGGCCTATCCGGTGCCCGATTATGTTTCCCTGCTGCTCTCGGTCGCGTCCGCCGAGGTCGGATATCAGGAGGAGGATCACGGGCGGACCAAGTACGGCGAATGGGCGGGCGATCCATACTGCCAGTGGTGCGCGGAGTTCCAGTGCTGGTGCGTGGACCAGGTGGATCAGCGCTTCGGCACCCAGCTGCTGAATCGTGTCTATCCCCTCTATTCCGCCTCCAACACCGGCAGGGAGTGGTACATTGCCGCCGGCCGCTATGTGATCCGGAAGGGTCCCGTGGATGAATGGGGATATGAATGGCTGAAGGGGGAAACGTCGTTCCTCCGCTCCGGGGATTATGTGCCGCAGCCGGGAGACTGGGTGTTTTTCACCTGGACGAGCGACAATGATACGGATCATGTGGCCCTCGTGGAATACTGCACGCGGGATACCGAAACCGGAGAGATCCTGATCCATGTGATCGAGGGAAACAAGCCCTCCGCCGTGGCGCGGGACGTATATGAGCTCAATTATTCCCGGATCCTGGGATACGGCGCGGTGCATGATGTGATCGATATCACGATGCATTTCGGCAACCGTGGGGAGAAGGTCCGCCAGCTGCAGGACAAGCTGGTGTATCTCGGGTACCTCTCTCCGGAGTACGTGAACGGCACATTTGGCAACGGAACACTGGAAGCGGTGCGTCTGTTCCAGCAGCAGAACGATCTGCGCGCCTCCGGCATTGCGGACATCGCGACCCAGTCCCTTCTGGATCAGCAGGTGGATCGGAAACGGGATCTGGATCCCGCCACCTGGCTCATCACCGAGGACGATGAGGACGCCTGAAGGCGGCGGCTTGCGGGTGTCTTCCTTTTCCGATATAATATGGGAGTATGATGTTTTCCGGGAAAGCCCGCGGCCCTTCCGGGCCGCGAATCCGACGATGAAACGGGGTTTCGCTTCATGAAGCGTTTTCTGGTGCTTTTTTTCGCTCTGCATCTGCTGATCTGCTCCTGTGTCCCCGCCTGCGGCGAGGCGCCTTCGGATGTTGTCAGCTATGATTTCGATTTTCACGTTCGCCTGAACGCGGATGTCTTTTCTCCGCGCCTCCGCAACCATATGCAGGGGTATGCGGATCTGCTGAACATGCTGGAGCTGAAGGGAAACATCATCTGGAACAATGCCTCCGGATCGCTGGATCTGACCGGGGAGCTGATTCCCACCGGCAACCCTTCCGCTGCCATTTCATTCCGCTTCTTCGGCCTGCCGGATTATCTGTGCCTTTCATCCCCCCTGCTGGGAGATGAGATCATCTGGTTCCAGAATTACTCGCTCATGGAGTTTGCCCTCAAAGCCTGGAACACGCTGCATGTCCCGCTTCAGTACCCTGCGCTGCTCCATCCCTACGTCACCGAAAACGCCTTCTCCCGCCTGGCGGAAGCCTGGTGGAACCGCATCGGCGCCGGTGAAAAAACGCGGACGATCGCCTACAGCAAGATCAAAGCCCTTTCCGCGGACTGGGAAAGCATTATCAAGGATGATTCCCGCCTCTATTACTGGTATACGGCGGTCGCGGCGGAGAAGGATACCCACTCCGTTGTTTCATCCGAATTTGCGTTTCTTCCCGCTTATCTGACGGATGTCGTCGCCCGGAAAGGAAACCTGACGGTCCGGGTCAGTCAGGATACGACCGTGTGGCAGAACCGGTCAGGCCAGACGCTGTATTCCCGCACGGATACCGGTGATGCCTTCTCTGAGGTCTGGACATTGCCGACGACGATCAGCGGATTTGTGCCTTTTTTATCCTTTTCAAAATCGGTCAGTGACAGCGGTATTTCCTGTTCCCTGCAGGGTTCCTACGATCTGGACGAAGCTTCTTCCTCGGAGTCACCCTATCCGAAATCCCTCCTTCAGTTTTCACTGGAGGCTTCCGGTCTGCCCCGGACCTGGCCTGCTGACGCTTCCTTTTCTGCCAGCGCGGCGGTATCCGGCGCCCTGCTTCCCAACTTTGTTTTTTCTGTCGAAAGCCAGTGCACCGCGAACGGATCGTTCAGCCTCGGTTTTTCCTCCCCGATCCGGAAGGAAAACAGCCCGGAGGAATTCCTTTCCTGCTATGGCTCCGTTGTGCCTGTTGCTCCCGTTTCCGTCCCGGATTATCATGCGGAGGAACTGATTCAGTATACCAATATCTTTTCCGTCAATGACCGGACCCTGGCGGAGTTTGTGAACACGGTGGACCGTCCCCTCTTCATGGGGCTGCTCGATTTCCTGAACGAGCTCCCGGCATCCGGATGCCAGAGTGTCATGGACGATCTGGAGGATTATGGGATTCTGGATATGATCGCCATTCAGTAAACCGGTCAGGGACTGACCGAAAAAGGAGATAAATCAAAATGTCAGATACGATGCTAACGGAGAAGAAAACCACGGAAAAGCCGCTGGGTATCCTCGGCAGCGCGCTGAAAATGGTCAAGGGCGAAAATACGGCCCAGCTGATGGAAAACTTTACCGCTGAGATGACGCTCGTTGCGGAGGGCCTCTGTGAGGACCAGAACAGGCTCCATCGGGATGTGGAGCGAATGGTCACCGAGCAGGATCAGCGCGTCCAGCGCCTGGAAAGCTCCCTGGAGCTGATGGAAACGTCCCTGGACGAGGAGCGCTCTGCCCGGGACCGGGATCTGACGGAAATGCGTCAGCGGCTGGCCGTGCTGGAGCGGCAGGCCGGCAAGGCTCAGGTCCGGGAAAAGGAAAAAGAGAAAAAACGCGGAAATATAATAAAGGATCTGACCGTGCTGGTCGCCATTGCGGCCGGCGCCTGGGTGATCGTAACGATCATCAACAAGTTCTTTTAGCGGATACCCTGGGGAGGTGAAATGGACATGAAGACATATGAAGAGCTCGTCCGGGAGTACAGAAAGCGGCAGCATGATACCGTGGTGGACACGATTGCCATGGGGCTGACCTATGCGGATGAGATCGCCGTCGATACCGGCCTGCTGGAGGAAACCGGCATTCTGACCGAGCTGAGCCAGAGCGTGACCGGCGTGCTTCCCTTCATCATCATTTCCGCCAGCGAAGGCACCAAAGTGCTTCTTGGCAGAAAGCCCGGAATGACCGGACTGAAGGATGGCGCATATCGGATGGTCAAAAGCGGAGCCGCCATGGGCGTAGGCGCGGCGGTCACGGGGCTGACCGGCTTCTGGGCAGCCATACCGGTCACCATGGGCGTCCGTGCCCTGTTTGACCGGTATCGCAGCAAGACATTGACCGGGAAACGCATCCAGGGCAGGATCAGCCGTCTTCAGGAGCTGAACCGTTTCATCCGCCGGGATCCTCAGACGGCTGAAAGCCCCGAGACGCAGGCGCATGACGGCATGGCCGGGACCGCCCTGGCTGCCGAAAGCTCCGTGGTTTAAAATCGGGCTGCAATTCAGGAGGGTAATCTTCGTGAGATTTACCAAGATGCATGGTCTGGGCAATGACTACGTGTATGTGAACTGTTTCGAGGAGACGGTGGATCATCCGTCTGCCCTCTCCGTCCGGATCAGTGACCGGCACACCGGCGTCGGCAGCGACGGGCTGGTGCTGATCTGCCCCTGTGACGCTGCGGATTTTGAGATGCGCATGTACAATGCAGACGGCAGCGAAGCGGAAATGTGCGGAAACGCATCCCGCTGTATCGGCAAATATGTTTTCGACCGCGGGCTGACCGATCATACGGAGATCACCCTGAAGACCGGAGCGGGGATCAAGACCCTTCGGATCACTCCGAAGGACGGAAAGGCGGACTCCATCCGGGTGGACATGGGCATCCCCGAGGTGCAGGAGATCGGCAGAAAGATTGAGATTGGCGGCGTAACGTATCATATGACGCTTGTCAGCATGGGGAATCCCCACGCGGTCATCTTTGTGGACGATGCGGATCATTTTGATGTTCATGGCATCGGGCGAATCATTGAAAACCATCCGATGTTTCCGAACCGGACCAATGTGGAATTCGCCACGGTGCGTTCCCCGGAGGAAATCCGGATGCGTGTGTGGGAGCGGGGCAGCGGAGAGACCATGGCCTGCGGTACCGGCGCATGCGCTGCCTTTGTCGCGGCGCAGGTCAACGGTCTGGTCGGAAAGAAAGCAGTCCTTCAGCTCAACGGCGGTCCGCTGACCATCGAATGGGACGGCGGCGCCAGCTCTCCCCTTTATCAGGAAGGTCCGGCCACCTTCGTCTTTGACGGAGTACTGGATTGAGGTTCAAAAAACCGGGCAGCGGTGCAATATGGCCGCTGCCCGGTTTTTTGATGATTCATTCCATTTTGCTGAGCATCTCGCGGATGTCCACGTCCAGGCCTTCCCCTTCCATGTCCGGCCGGACGTATTCAATCACCATTTCCGCCTCCGGCGTCCGCTCTGCCATTTTGCGATATATCCTGTCAAAATCGATCGTTCCGTCATGCAGCCGCCGGTGCTGGTCATGGCATCCGTCGTTGTTATGCAGATGATAGGCCCGGATCTGATCCGCCAGGTCGTCGATCAGGCGCTCCAGATCCCACCCGTTGGCGTTGGCATGGCCGATGTCGATCAGCACGTCGAACTGTTCCTTCCGGCACAGCTGCGTGAATTCATCCTGATCCAGCAGCATGTTGCCCTGGACGATGGTTCCGGTATTCTCAACAAACACTTTGCAGCCGATCGGCTCAAAGAGCGCTCTGATCTCATCCAGGTTTTCCAGCGACACCTGCAGCATCCGCTCCTTGTTCTCCGAAGGAACTGCGCAGTTGTTCAGATGGTAGGTCAGATGGCTGCTATGGAGCCGCCTGGCAAAATCAAGGGTTTTCCGGATATGCCACATCGTCAGGTCGTATTCCGGCGTTCCCCGGAGCGCGGTATGCTCCGCCTCGAAAACGGGCTCGTGAAAGCTGATCCTCTTTTTTCCCAGCAGCGGCATGCATTTCTCCAGCTTTCCCTCAAAGACGGGCAGATCGAACATCGGAAGCACCTCAAAGCCGATCTGATCTCCAAAGGCTTCCGCATAGTGCTGCACGCGGTCCATTTTTTCCGTCCCGAATACGCAGGTATTGACATAAAGCGGCTTTTTCACGGTTCCTTCCGCCCCTTCCTCCTGAGCCTCGCGAGCCTTTTTTTCCATTATATTCGTTTCTTCCGTCCCGCGCAAGCCGCCCGCTGAATGTTCTTTTCATTCATTTTGTCTTCTGCTATAATACGGAGGATTCACGGGGAGGGATCTTGCATGCGGATCATTACGGTCAGCAGGCAGTTCGGAAGCGGCGGCCGGGAGCTCGGCAAGCGGCTGGCGGATCTGCTGGGCTGGGATTATTACGACCGGGAAATCATCCGGGCGCTTGCCGATGAAAACGGGCTGCACCCGGACTATGTGCGCCAGGTGCTGAGCACCCATGGCTGGGGCCATTATCAGCTGACGTACCGACACTCCTTTCAGCAGGCGCTCTCCCGGGGAAACAGCGCCGGAACGGAGCTGCTGCTTCGTCAGCGCGAAATTCTGGAGGAGATCGCCGAGGCCGGAAATGACTGCATCATCGTCGGGCGGGACGCGGATGTGATTCTGCATGATGCGAATCCCTTCCGGGTATTCGTCTGTGCGGACATTCAGTCGCGTCTGGCGCGCTGTGTCCGGTACGAAAGCCGCCGGCCGGAGGCGGAGCAGCTCTCGGAAAAGGAGATTCTCCGCAATATCCGTCGGATTGACCGGAGCCGCCGGCATACCCGGGAGGTGCTGACCGGGAAGGCCGCCTGGGATGGCAGCTCCTTCGACCTGACGGTGAACGCATCCAACTGGAACATCAAAACACTGGCGGAGGCCGTCGCGGATTTTTCCGGACGCTGGTTTGAGCAGCATGAGTAAAGCAACAGGCAAAAATGATCTCACAACGGGCACCGTATGGAAAAAACTGATCATCTTCTTCGTGCCCATCGCCGCAGGAACCATCCTGCAGCAGCTGTATAACGCGGTCGACGGTCTGATCGTCGGCCGTTTTGTGGGCACGAACGCGCTGGCCGCCGTCGGTGGCAGCTCCGCCCAGATCATCAACGTGCTGGTGGGCTTTTTTGTCGCCATGACCGTCGGCGCCGCGGTTGTCATCGGCCAGATCTATGGCGCCGGCCGACGGGATGATCTGAATCTGGCCATCGGCAGCGCGGTCACGGCCATGACGCTCTTTGGCATCGTGCTGATGGCGGTCGGCCTCATTGCATCCCCCGCACTGCTGGAAATGCTCAATACGCCGCCCGAAACGATGGAAGGCGCCGTGCTCTATCTCCGGATCTATTTTCTCGGCGTCCCCTTCATCATGCTTCTGAACATGGAATCGAGCATTCTCCGCGCCGTGGGGGACTCGTTCCATCCCTTTCTGTACATGGTGGTCGGCTGCGTCACCAATGTCATTCTGGATGCCCTGTTCGTGATTGTCTTCGGCTTGGGCGTTGCGGGCGTCGCCATTGCCACCGTCGTTTCTCAGCTGGTCAATGCGGTGCTGCTGACATGGCGCCTGAGCCGGCGCGGCCAGGAATACCGTCTTGAATTCGGCAATCTGCGGATCAAGCGGGTCTATCTGCGCAACATGCTCCGGCTCGGCGTTCCCTCCGGCGTGCAGAACATGATGTACAGCGTGTCCAATACGATCATCCAGGTGGCCGTCAATTCCCTGGGAACCGTCGTGGTGGCCTCCTGGGCGATGAGCGGAAAGACGGACGGGTTTTACTGGGCGGTCAGCAATGCCATGGGCGCCGCCATCACCAGCTTTATCGCCCAGAATCACGGCGCCGGTCTGACGGATCGCGTCCGGCAGTGTGTAAAGCAGGGGCTGATCATGGCCTTCGCCGTCACGGTGGGCATCAGTGCCCTCCTGATGCTGACGGGCATCCCGATGCTCCGCCTGCTGACGACGGATACGGCGGTGGTGGATACCACCTATCTGATCATGTCCTATTTCGTGCCCTATTATTTCACCTGGGTGCTGGTGGAGGTGCTCTCCGCGGTGCTCCGGGGCGTGGGGGACGCGGTGCGCCCCGTCGCCATCATCGGCATCGGCATCTGCCTCTTCCGGATCGTCTGGATCGTCACGGTCTTCGCGCATTTCGGAACGCTTTTCTCCCTGTGTCTGTCCTATGTCGTTTCCTGGACCATCACCAGCATTGTGCTGGTCGTCTACTACAAAAAGGGCGGATGGATGCGCCGCCGCAGCATTGTGGATCAGTAAACCGCTCCGGGATGGTAGTCCCGGCGGCGAAATGATACAATCGTATGGACTGTCCCGATCTCATCTTGAGAGGAGAGAATCGATATGAAGTTCACCAACGGTTACTGGATGACGAAGCCGGAATACAGGATTGATTACGCTGCCCAGTGCGTTCGGGCCGAAAAAACGGATCGGGAGCTGCGCCTCCTGGCCGCCTGCCGTCCGGTCCGCGGCCGGGGGGACGTGCTGAACAGCGCAGCGCTGCAGGTGGTCTTCTCCGCTCCCCGGCGGAACATTGTCCGGGTGCGGATCACGCATTTCGCCGGCGCGGTGGACTGTGGTCCCCATTTCGAAACCCATGAAGAGGATTTTGTTCCCGATATCGCGATTCATGAGGATGAAGCCACGCTGCGCAGCGGCGATCTGACCGTCCGGGCCGTCCGGAAGGAAGGCGTCTGGCAGGTGGATTTCCTGGGAAAGCAGGGGGAAATCCTCACCTCCACCGGCTACCGGGGCATCGCCCGTGCCCTGAAGGAGGAGGATGGCCCGACGTCGCTGGAGCGGCGCGGGGAAAGCTTCATGATCGATTCTCTGGACCTGGCCGTAGGCGAAACGGTCTATGGCCTGGGCGAGCGTTTCACCCCCTATGTGAAGAACGGTCAGACCGTGACCATGTGGAATGCCGACGGCGGCACCGCCAGCGAATATGCCTATAAGAACGTGCCCTTTTACATGACAAACCGGGGCTATGGCGTCTTCGTGGAGGACGCTGCGGATGTTTCGTTTGAAATCGCGACGGAGAAGGTGGAGCGCGTTCAGTTCTCCGTTCCCGGGGAAACGCTGTGCTACGACCTGATTTACGGGAGCACCCCGAAGGAGACGGTCAGCCTCTATACGGCGCTGACCGGACGTCCTGCCCTCCTCCCGGCCTGGAGCTTCGGCCTGTGGCTCTCCACCTCCTTTACCACGGATTATGATGAAAAGACCGTCACCTCCTTCATCGACGGGATGGCGGAACGGGACATTCCCCTGCGGGTGTTCCATTTCGACTGCTACTGGATGAAGGCCTACAACTGGTGTGATTTCACCTGGGACCCGGATGTCTTCCCGGATCCCGCCGGCATGCTCCGGCGCTATCATGCGCGCGGGCTCAAGCTGTGCTGCTGGATCAATCCCTATATCGCGCAGGCCTCCCCGCTGTTCGAGGAAGGCCGGAGGATGGGATATCTCGTCCGGAAAACGGACGGCAGCGTCTGGCAGACGGATATGTGGCAGGCGGGCATGGCCATTCTGGACGTCACGAATCCTGCCGCGCGGGACTGGTACTGTGATCGGCTGAAGGTGCTGCTCGATCAGGGAATCGACTGTCTGAAGACCGATTTCGGCGAGCGGATCCCCGTTCATGATATCGTCTGGTCCGACGGTTCGGATCCCCTCCGGATGCATAACTACTACGCATTCCTGTATAATCAGATGGTGTTTGACCTGCTGAAAAGGGAGAAGGGCGAGCAGGAGGCCATCCTGTTCGCGCGCAGCGCCACCGCCGGCGGGCAGCAGTTCCCGGTGCACTGGGGAGGCGACAACAGCGCTTCCTATGTATCCATGGCGGAAACCCTGCGCGCGGGGCTGAGCATGAGCCACAGCGGCTTCGGCTACTGGAGCCATGATATATCCGGCTTCGAGCAGACTGCACCGGCGGATGTATACAAGCGCTGGGCGGCCTTCGGTCTGCTTTCGAGCCACAGCCGGCTGCACGGTTCCTCCAGCTATCGGGTTCCGTGGCTGTTCGATGAGGAGAGCGTGGATGTCGTCCGCTTCTTCACGAAGCTCAAGTGCCGACTGATGCCCTATCTGTATCGTCTGGCCATGGAAGCGCATGAGAAGGGCATTCCGATGATGCGGCCCATGATGATGGAATTCCCCGATGATCCCGCCTGTGAATATCTGGACCGGCAGTATATGCTGGGAGACCGGCTGCTGGTTGCGCCCGTGTTCCGGAAGGACGGGCAGGTGACCTATTACCTGCCCGCCGGCCGGTGGACCAGCCTGATCTCCGGGGAAACCGTGCAGGGAGGCGGCTGGAGAACCGAAAAGCACGGCTTCCTGAGCCTGCCGCTGATGGTCCGCGGCGGAAGCGTGCTGCCCATGGGCGCCTGCGATGCAAAGCCGGACTACGATTATGCGCAGAACGTGGAGCTCCGCTGCTACGGTCTGCGGGAAGGCGAGAAGGTCACCGTGGAGATTCCCGCTCCGGACGGCACGATCGACGCCGTCTGCGAAGTATCCGTATCCGGCGGTGAGCCTTCCGTTGTCACCAATTCCCCGAAGCCCTGGACCGCTGTCATCGCGGCCCGATAAATAAAGGAGCGGCCATGAAGACGATTCTGCTGAATGAAAACTGGACCATGACCTTCGGCGGGGAGGCGCTTCCCTGCTCCGTCCCCTGCTCCGTCTATGAAACGCTGACTGCCGCCGGCCGGATCCCCGATCCGTACTGGGGAGAGAACGAATGGATCTCCACCCCGATCAGCGACCAGGACGCCGCCTTTGAAACGCATTTCACCATCCCGGAAGACATGCGGAAGGCCGAGCGGCTGTATCTCCGCCTGGAGGGCGTTGACACCCTGGCGGAGATCTGGCTCAACGGCGTCCTGCTCGGCAAAACCGACAACATGCACCGGATCTGGGAGTTTCCCCTGCCCGACGGTCTCCGCCGGGAGGAATGCGCGCTCCGGGTCAATATCCTCTCTCCCAGCCGCTTCGTCCGGGAAAAATATGAAAAGCGCCCCCTCTGGGGCGTTGAATCCACCATGCCCGGTTATCCGTATCTGCGCAAGGCGCATTGCATGTTCGGATGGGACTGGGGTCCCGTCCTGCCGGATATGGGACTGTGGCGGAGCGTCTCCCTGCATGCCTGCAGCGGCGGAAGAATCCGGGATGTATACTATTCGCAGCGCCATGAGGACGGCTCCGTTGTTCTTACCTGCTCCGCCGCGCTGGAGCTTTTCTCCGGGCAGGCGCAGGCGGTGCTGACCGTGACCGCCCCGGACGGAAAGGTTTTCACGGCGCCGCTGGAAGGCGGACGTGCGGAAATCCGGATCGCCGATCCCATGCTGTGGTGGGTTCGCGGCCTCGGCGCACAGCCGCTGTACCGCTGCCGGGTGGTTCTTCTCGTGGACGGCGTCAGCGTGGATGTGCATGAGCGCCGGATCGGCCTGCGTACGCTGACCGTTTCCCGGGAGAAGGATCAGTGGGGCGAGGAATTCTGCTTCATCAATAACGGCGTCCGCGTTTTTGCCATGGGCGCCAACTATATCCCCGAAGACCAGCTGCTTCCCCGGATCACGCCGGAGCGCACCCGGAGGCTGCTGGAGGACTGCAAAAGCGCCAATTATAACCTGATCCGCGTCTGGGGCGGCGGGTTTTATCCGGATGAATCCTTCTATGACTGGTGCGATGAAAACGGCATGATCGTCTGGCAGGATTTCATGTTCGCCTGCTCCGCCTATCTGCTGGAGGACGATTTTGAGCGGACCGTCCGCGCCGAGATCCGGGACAACGTGATCCGTCTGCGCAATCATCCTTCCCTGGGGCTTTGGTGCGGAAACAATGAGATCGAATCGGCCTGGGAGGGCTGGGGACTGCCGGAGGATCCGCAGGCGAAGGCGGATTATCTCCGCCTCTTCGAGGACATGATTCCCGGCATTCTGCGGGAGCTGGATCCGGAAACCTTTTACTGGCCGTCCTCTCCCTCCTCCGGCGGCGGCTTCCGCGACGCGTCCTCCAACCGTGCCGGCGATATGCATTACTGGGCTGTCTGGCATAACTTCAAGCCCATTGAAGCCTTCCGGAAGCTCTACTACCGATTCTGCTCCGAATACGGCTTCGAAAGCATTCCGGATCTCAAAACCATCCGGGCCTTCACGGATGAAAAGAACCCGGACCTGTGCGGCAATGTCATGGAAGCGCATCAGAAGTGCACCCAGGGCAACGAAAAGATCATGTATTATCTGGCCCAGATGGTCAATTATCCCTGTGATTTTGAACGGCTGATCTACTGTTCCCAGCTGGTGCAGGCGGACTGTATCCGTTCCAATGTGGAGCATATGCGCCGGGCACGCGGCCGCTGCATGGGATCGGTTTACTGGCAGGTAAATGATTCCAACCCGGTCATTTCCTGGAGCAGCATCGACTATTTCGGCCGCTGGAAGGGGCTGCACTATGCAGCCCGCCGGTTCTACGCGCCGCTGCTGCTATCCTGCGATGACACGGATCCGCTCCATCCGGCGCTGTGGGTCACCAATGATACCCGCACCGGGGAAACCCTCCGGATCTCCTGCCGCCTGCGGAACAGCCGGGCGGAAGTGCTGCGGGAATGGGAATCCGCGGCGGAGGTTCCCGCACTGAGCGCCGTCAGCTGCCTGACGCTGGATCTCTCAGATGATCTGAGCACCCGGGAGAGGAAGCGGAGCACCTATCTGGAATACACGCTGGAAAAGAATGGAGAAATCATCAGCCGGGGAACCACGCTGTTCGTCCGTCCGAAGGCCTTCGAATTCATGCGGCCGCTGATTGATTTCACCGTGCGGGAGGAAGCGGATTCGCTGTCCCTGACCCTTTCCGCGGACTGCTTTGCCAAGTCCGTCTGCCTGTCTCTGGACGGCGCGGACTGCGTCTTCAGCGACAACTGGTTTGATCTCCACGGCCGGGAAACGGTCATCGTCCGCCTCCCGAAAACCGTCCGTCGGGCGGAGGATCAGGAGCCCCTGATTCTGACGCCCGAAGACCTGACGGCCCGCCTGCGGATCCGTTCCTATTGAAAAAGCGCCCCTGATTTATGCAGGGGCGTTCGCCTTTTCATCCGTCCGGAACAGTTTGCTCCGCCGGTATCGGATCGCCAGCAGCACCGAGCAGAGGATCCAGCCCATCGGATAGGCCAGCGCCACGGCGATAAAGCCGATATTCATCACTTTGGTAATATACAGATAAATCTGCCGGAATACCACAAAGGAGCACAGCATGATCACCGTCGGCGCCGTGGCATCTCCGATGCCGCGAAGCGCTCCGGCATAGATCTGATTGAAGCAGATCGCCAGGTAGAACGGCGTCACAATCTGGATAAACCGGACGCCGTAGGAAACCACCTCCGGATCCGGCGAGAAGAGGCCGATCAGCTGCTTCGCCGCCAGGAACGCGCCGACGCCCAGCGCCGCGGTCGTGATCAGGCTCAGCCGGATCGCGGTGCTGACGCTGTCCCTCGCCCGCCCGCGCAGCCCTGCGCCCCAGTTCTGTCCCACCATCGTGGTCGAGGACATCGCCAGCGCCTGAACCGGAATCAGCACGAAGGCGTCCAGCTTGCTGTACACGGAATACCCGGCCATGCAGGCGGAGCCGAAGGCATTGATGTAGGACTGCACAAAGACATTGGAGAAAGCCGTGATCGCGGACTGAATGCTGGAGGGCATGCCGATCTTCAGGATGCCGGCAAGGCTCTTCCGGTCAATCCTCAGTTCCTTCCACCGGATGCCGTAGGAGCCGTGCTCCCGGGTCAGTGAAATCAGAATCGCGGCGGCGGAAATGATCTGAGCCAGCACGGTCGCCCAGGCCACGCCGTCCACCTTCATATGCAGCACCAGCACGAAGAACAGATCCAGCACGGTGTTGAGCAGCGCGGAAAGGATCAGGAAAACCAGCGGCCGCCTGGAATCCCCGACCGCGCGAAGAATGCCGCTTCCCATGTTGTAGAAAAGGATGCCGCTGATGCCGGAAAAATAGATCGTCAGATACTGCCGGGCTTCCTCCCATACATCCGCGGGCGTCTGCATGAAGGCGAGCATCGGATCGATGATCAGCAGGCCCACCACCGTGGCGATCGCGCTGAGGATGAACGTCACGGCGATCGTTGTATGAACAGACCGGCGGAGCCCTTCCTCATCGTGCGCCCCATACCGCTGGGAAATGATGACGGACGCGCCGGTCGCCAGCCCGGCGCAGAAGCCCACCACCGTATTGATGATGGACCCCGTGGAGCCGACCGCTGCCTGCGCCTCCTTGGATACAAAGTTGCCGACCACCAGCGTGTCCACCGTGTTGTAAAGCTGCTGGAACAAAAGGCCGATGGCCATGGGAACGGCAAATTCAATCAGATGACGCCCGATGCTTCCCTGAGTCATGTCGGAATCCGTGTGTTTGAATCGGGCCATCGGCGCTCTCCTTGATCGTTATGGTGTAGTTGACCTCTGTATTATACAGCCGGTTGAATTCAAAATGCAACAGAACGGGTCAGATCCGGAAAACGAACCGATCCCCGCGGATCAGCTGCAGGCTGTTGTGCAAAGGCCTTCCCTTCTGATCGTATACCACCTCGTGCAGCCGCATCAGCGGACTGCCGGTTTCAATTTCCAGGAGCCTTGCCTGGGCTTCCGTGGCAAAGGCCAGGGAAAGATCATGGGTCGCCTGCCTCGCCTCAATCCCGTATTCCCGGAGCACCTGGTATAGGCTTCCGGCAAGGTTTTCGTTTTCCAGATAGGCATAGGCCATGGAAAAATGATTTCTCTCCAGCACGACCGGTTCCCCGTCCGCCAGGCGGACCCGCAGCGTCTCCACCACCTTGTCCCCCTCGCGAAGCTTCAGCTCCGCCCGGTCCTGGGCGTCTGCCTCAATTTCCCGGATCTGAATCACCCGCGTCCCGGCAGCCAGCCCGTTCTGCTTGCAGGAATCATGAAAGCTGTGAATACTTTTCAGATCCTGACGGATCCGGGGCGTACATACAAAGGTGCCCTTGCCCTGTTTCCGCTCCAGCAGCCCCTCCGCCGTCAGCTCCGCCAGCGCGCGGCGCACGGTCACCCGGCTCACCTGATAGATCTCCCCCAGCTCATTTTCCGGCGGGATCCGGCTGCCCACCGGGTAGGTGCCATTCTCGATATCGTCGGAAATCCGCTGCATCAGCTGGTGATACAGCGGACTGGAACTCTCTGCCTGCAGTTTTTTCATGGAATCATCATCGCTCCTTGTTGTATTATTATGTATTAATACAACATAATGATATTACCATTTTTTAACTCAGTTTGCAAGAGCAGAAAAAGAAAAAGCAGGGGACTTCGGTCTGCTCCTGTCCCCTGCTCCGGAAAACGGACTGATGTTTACCGAATCCTCACGTCTCCGCTGACGGAGGATGCGGTGATCTGCAGCGCCGCGCCGGCCCCGGCATCCGGGAATGCGCACCGCGTATCGCCGGAAACGGTGGACATCCGGGCGTGCACCGAGGGCGTCGCCCGGGGCAGCTCGATTTCCGCGTCGCCGCTGGTGGTTTTTGTTTCAATCGACTCGGCGTCAATATTTTCCAGTTTCACGGTCACGTCTCCGCTGACGGAATGCGCCCATGTTTCAATCGCGCAGCCGAACACCTCCGCGTCGCCGCTGGTGGACTTGATGCCGACGCTTCTGTATTCTCCGACCGCCTTCACATCGCCGCTCATACTGCTCATCCCGAGCTTCCCGGCATTGGCCCGGATCGTAATATCTCCGCTCATGGAGCCGGCGCTGATCTCGTTGGCGGTTCCCAGGCCCGTCGCGTTCACATCGATGTCCCCGCTCGTGGATTTGATCAGCATCACATCCGCCAGGCACTTTTCCACCCGGATATCGCCGCTCATGGAATTCAGGGACAGCTCCGGAAATCTTTCCGGAATCTCCAGGAATACATCCTCTCCGATTTCAATCGCGCTCGTCGCCACACTGCTCAGCGTTTTCCCGACGAAGTTCAGAATTCCCTTCAGGGAGAACTCCCCATGGGCGTCCCTGATTTCACTCGAGGTAATATGGGACCGGACATGGTCCGAATAGCGGATGCTCAGCCGATCCGGCTCCTCCGTCACGGTGATCTGTTCGGGATTGGCGCATATCACGTGAATTCTGCCGTCCCCCGAAGGACGAACGATCAGATCCAGATTCCGCAGCTCCGTCCGGATGCAGCGAAGGATCTGTGGGCTGAATACGCGGTCCCGTTCATCCGGCGCATCCTCCTGCACCGGCTCCTCCGGCGCTTCCTCCCGAACGATTTCCGGCTCCTGCTTTTTCTCCCCGGCGCCCGGCTTCTTCGGATACTCGTCGATGACTTCCTTCATGCCCTTCAGGCTTTCGACGATGGCGTCCAGTGCTTCCGTTTCGCTCAGCCCCTGGCTCAGCAGATCCGCGTAATGCTCCTCGCAGTTGTTGACCATTTCCTCATGCAGCGCCCGGACCTCGCCGGTCTCCAGCGTATCCTTGAACAGCATGTCGATGATTCCCCGAATGGATGCGTTCATTGCCCTTCTTCCTCCTCCAGCAGATGATTGATTACGGTTCTGGTCTCCTTCCAGGCCTGAACCTCTTCCTTCAGCTTTTCCCGTCCCTCGTCCGTCAGGGTGTAATACCGGCGGCGTGCGCCAACGTTTTCATCGCCCCAGTAGGACCGGATATATCCGGCGTTCTCCATTCGCCGGAAAGCGGTATACAGCGTCGCTTCCTTCATTTCGAGCAGCCCTCCGCTGCGCAGGGCCACTTCCTTGCTGATCTGGTATCCGTATCCGTCCTTCTCCGACAGCTGACGAAGAATGATCGCATCCGTATACCCCCGCAGCAGATCCGATGAAATCGTCATTTCATCACCTCCGGGTATATTTATACACCAAATATACCTCGTCTGTCAATGTATATTTGAAAAAAATATATTCTCTTTCATCTGTCTTCCCCTTTGGAACCGATGAACCTCTTTCATGGAAAAAGATATCTTTTCTGTTTTTCTTTTCCGGACACAAAGCAGGCGAAGTGCCGCCTATAGGCAAGCATCCAGAAGGTCACTCATCAACGGCCTTCCAGCCCGGTATTGGGTTTCATCCGTTTACAGCTTTCCAAGCAGCCCCAGCTTTGTCATGATGCCATCCACCGTTACGCCCGGATGGGTCA
>CAMOYA010000006.1 GCA_946629635.1 uncultured Clostridia bacterium | reverse complement strand
TGATACAGGAGCGGTTCACGGATCGGTATCCGTGATGATCTGAAGCGCTTTCGAAAAATGCACCCTCGCCGGGGGAAAAGAAAAAGCCTTGATTTCTCAAGACTTTTTCGGGTTGATCCGTGTTTGGATCCGGAAGCAGGTCAATATGCTGCTGATCTGATGACAGGCAGGATGCTGCTTCCGCTTTATGCCTGACTGAACTTTTCTTTGGGCTGCCTGCAGCGCGGGCATTTCCAGTCATCCGGCAGCGATTCAAACGCCACTCCGTCGTGCTCTGCGGGATCGTAAACATATCCGCATACAGAGCAGATATATTTGCCCGTTCCTTCATCCGTGACAAAATAGTCCTCTGTCGGCCAGATGGTTGCCGGCGGGTTGTCCAAATCCATGCCCTGCATATCCCGGCTGAGGCCGGTGATTCACGGCTGTCAAGATCAGTTCAGATCCTGCGCATCATTCTCGATGGTGACTTCCTCCACGGAACGGATTCCCCAGCGGGCGATCACCATGGTCGTGTTCTCCCGGCCGACAGCCAGGGTAACGGTATCATCCTTCAGGCCGGTAATGGTTCCGTAGATGCCGCCGATGGTGCAGACGCGGTCGCCGGCCTTCAGATTGTTCAGCATTTCCTTGACCTGCTTGTCCTTCTTCCGCTGCGGACGGATCATCATGAAATAGAAGATCACGAAGATCAGCACCAGGGGAGCGAAGGTGAACAGCAGAGAGATAACGGGGTTCACTTCCTGAACAGCAGCATTGGGATCCGCGGTAGCTCCGGCGGCGGCAGCGGTGTTGGCGGCGGCAGTGGCGGCCTCAGCCGCAGCGGATGTGATCCCCAGCAGTTTTTCAATCATGGATGAAAGCTCCTTTCGAAAATCGATCTGAGATTGATTATATCAAAACAGTATGCCTGAAACAAGTTTTTTGGCAAATTGTTCACTTACTTTTCAGATCATGGCAGGTTGCGGGTGGCGATGATGTCCGATCCGGTTCCCAGTACATCGTGCAGAATCACGTCTCCGGCAGAAACCGGCAGGGAAACGCGGACGCTGCTCAGCGCCGCCATCACGTCCCGGATCATCTTCTTGGGGACCGGCGTCGCTGTCTTGACGGACAGCGGGCAGGCAGATCCTTCCACAGGGATCACGGCGGTGATCATTCTCTCCGGCATCGTGCATTCCTGACGCGCGTACCTGGCTCCCCGGGGACAGGTGTTTCCGGTCACGGATAGAAATTCTCCCGCATCGGACAAATGAACCGTCATCCGGCAGCCGACCGGGCAATTGATGCATGTGATCACTTGCTCCATTTCGTATCAGCTCCTCTCAATCCGAACCGTGATGGAATCGCCCTCCATCGACTGAATCTGTTCTTTTTTCAGCTCGAGCACAGCCATTTCACCGGGCGTATAGATCATGGCCTTTTTTTTCATAATCACCCTGTCGCCGCACGACACGACGGCCGTGCTGTTGCGGTATACCGCTGCGGGGCGGAACATGAGGGATACGTTCGCATCCGCGTTTCTGCGGATCTTCTGGGGGACGGTTCCGCGCACGCCGTCCCCGTCCTCGACGGAGATGAATGATGCCTCCCCGGGGACGCTTCGCACAAATGCAGCGGCCGCATGGCCGGCCCGGAAGCTTTCGTTCGAAACATGATCCACCAGATCGTGCACATGCAGCACATTCCCGCAGGCAAAGATGCCGGGAACAGAGGTTTCAAAGGAATCGTTTACAATTGCGCCGCTGGTGGCCGGGGACAGCTGAACCCCCGCACCGAGGCTGAGTTCGTTTTCCGGAATCAACCCGCAGGAGAGCAGCAGCGTGTCACATTCAAAATCGATTTCGGTTCCGGGAACGGGGTTGCGCCTGTCATCCACGCGGCTGACGGTGACACCTTCGAGGCGTTCCTTTCCGCGGATGTCGGTCACGGTATGGCTCAGGTACAGCGGAATGTCATAATCCTGCAGGCACTGAACGATGTTCCGGTTCAGGCCGGAAGAGTAGGGCATGATTTCCACGCAGGCAAGAACCTTCGCTCCCTGCAGTGTCATCCGCCGTGCCATGATCAGGCCGATATCTCCGGAGCCCAGGATGACAACCCGCCTGCCGGGCATGAATCCTTCCAGATTGACGAAGCGCTGGGCGGTTCCGGCGGAATAGATGCCGGCACACCGGGTTCCGGGGGTGCACAGCGCTCCGCGGGGACGTTCGCGGCAGCCCATGGCCAGAATCACGGCCTTCGCCTGAATCCGGCGGAAGCCGGTCTCCGGCGAAACGCAGGTAACGACCCGGTCCGGAGAAACGGAAAGGACCGTTGTGCCGCACTGGATTTCGATATCAAGCTCCCTGGCCCGGCAAATGTCCCGAAGGGCGTATTCCGGACCGGTCAGCTCCTCCTCAAAGCGATGCAGACCGAATCCGTTATGAATGCACTGGCGCAGGATACCGCCCGGTTCTTTTTCCCGCTCCAGCACCAGGATCGATTCAATCCCGTCTTCCCGGGCGGCGATGGCAGCGGCCAGGCCGGCAGGACCCGCGCCGATGATCAGAATATCCACCTGCATATCCGCCATCTTACTCGCCCTCCTTCAGATAATTCGCCACGGTACCGGACAGCAGCCGACTGGCTCCGCCATTCTTGGTCACTTCCGCCAGACTGCAGCCCGTTTCCTCCGCAATGATCGCGGCAACCCGCGGCATGCAGAAACCACCCTGGCAGCGGCCCATGCCTGCCCGCGTTCTGCGCTTGACGCCGTCCACCGTCCGCGCGCCGACCGGCCTGCGGATCGCCCGGCGGATTTCCGCCTCCGTCACGACTTCGCACCGGCAGATCACCGTCCCGTTCATGGGATCCTCCCGCACGGCCGCCTCACGCTCCCCGTCGGACATTTCATTGAACGGCTTCGGCCGATGCGGGCATGGAACGACCTCTTTTTTCTTCTGAAGGTGCATGGCCTCGGCGATCTTCCGGACAAGATCTTCGGCTAGGGCCGGCGCAGAGGAGAGACCGGGGCTTTCGATGCCGATGGCTTCAAACGCGCCCGCAGCGCCCGCAACAGGACCGACGATAAAATCATCCCCGGGCAGGTGCGCCCGGATGCCGCTGAAATTGGTGATATTCGTCCGCGTGGAAAGCTTCGGCCAGGTGCGGGTCGCTTTCTCCAGAATGTTGGCCAGACCATCCGCGGTGGTTGCCGTGTCCAGCGGATCATCGATATCCTCCGCCGTGGGACCCAGCAGCAGATTGCCGTGCACCGTGGGCGAAACAAGCACGCCCTTGCCCATGACGGAGGGGCACTGGAAGATCGTCCGGCTGAACGGCTGCGGATTTGCCCGGTCGAGCAGGTAATACTGCCCGCGGCGGTGAATCATCTGAAGCTTCTCATCGCAGATCATGTTATGCAGTTCTGCACCGAAGGAACCGGCACAGTTCACAATCGCGCGGCAGACGTATTCCTCCCGATCTGAGAGCACATGCCAGAGGCCGTCCTCTGCGCGGGAAAGCCGGCAGACCTTCGCGTCAAAATCGAAATGTACGCCGTTGAGCGCAGCGTCATCCGCCAGGGCAAACGCCATTTCATAGGGGCTGACGATGCCGCTGGTCGGCACATCGAGCGCGCATGTGACCGCCGGGTTCAGGCTGGGCTCGAGCGCAAGGGCTTCCGACCGGTCCAGCATCCGGAGTCCTTTCACGCCGTTGGTGATGCCGCGCTGCATCAGCTCTCCGAGCGTTTTCCGGTCCGCTTCGTCAAAGCCGATCACCAGAGCGCCGGCACGGCGGTAGGGAACGCCAAGCTCCCGGCACAGTTCCGGGTACATCTCCGCTCCGCGAACGTTGTAACGTGCCTTGAGCGTACCGGGAACCGCATCGTATCCGGCATGGACGATGCCGCTGTTCGCCTTGGTCGCGCCTTCCGCTACGTCACACCCCATCTCGGCCACGCGCACATCCGCGCAATAACGGCTCAGCTCCCGGGCGACGGCCGTTCCCGTCACACCGGCGCCGATGACCAGAATATCCGTTGATATCATTACCCTTCTCCCTCCTTGAACGTTCCATAATATACCATATCCGGTGGCGAAGGCGCAACGATAATGTTGCGAAGAAAAGGCAGGAATGCTATAATCAGAAAGAAATTCCAGGAGAGGACAGCAGGATGATTACGACGATTTGTCTCAACCCCTGTTTTGACCGGACGGTGGAGGTGGATTCACTCCAGCCGGGAAAGGTGAACCGGATCCGTGCCGCGCGGGATGATATGGGCGGTAAGGGAATCAACGTGGCCGTCGTGGCCGGCCGCCTCGGCCTTGAGGTACAGTGCATCGGCATCATGGGCGAAAACGGCGCCAACGAGCTTTCGGCCCGGATGGACCGGGAAAACCTGAAACATTCCTTCCTGACGGTTCCCGGCCGTGTGCGCACCAATATGAAGATTGTCAGCATGGACGGGAAGGGCGTCACCGAGCTGAACGAGCCCGGGGCCGATGTGGATGACAAGGTGCTGAGCGCCTTTTTTGACCTGGCCAGACGGGAAACGGAGAACAGTGACATGGTCGTGCTGACGGGGAGCCTTCCTCCGGGATGCCCCGAGGGCACGTATCGCGAGCTGCTGAACGTGCTCAAGGGGAAGAAATGCGTTCTGGACAACGAGGGGAAGGAGCTGGAGCTGGCAGTCAAGGGGGCTGCGCCCTTCCTGATCAAGCCGAACCTGCACGAGCTGCAGGCGACGCTGGGCATCGAGCTGCGCACGATGCGGACGATCCGGGACGCCGCACTTTTGTTCATCCGCCTCGGCGTGAAGCACGCGATCGTGTCCATGGGTGAGATGGGTGCCATGTACGTCTCGGAGGACAGGACACTGTTCTCCCCGGCAGTCCGGGTGGAAACGAAATCCACCGTCGGTGCGGGCGATGCGATGATCGGCGGCATCCTCATGGGATACGAGAAGGAAAAGGACATGTCCCGCGCTTTCCGCTACGGCATGGCCGCCGGTGCGGCCAGCGTAATGACGGAAGGAACACAGCTGATCCGGCGGGAGGATTTTGAACGCCTGCTCGATCAGGTTCGGATACAGGAAGTGTAATCAGCATTGTTGTTTCACAGATTCAGGGCCGAGTATACCAATGGCGTGATCGATCTGATTCCGCTGCATATTTCTCCGCCCAATCCGGCGCTTCACTTCGGTCATGAGCAGATCTGGCGAATCACGCTGCACAACAGCCGGAAGGAGATCGGGCAGCTCAGCTACCGGGATGGGGAGAGCCGCCCGGTTTACTATTTCGGGCATATCGGGTATCATATCGATCCGCCGTACCGCGGGCATCACTATGCGGAAATGGCCTGCCGGCTGATCCGGCAGGAAGTCCTGATGAGCGGGAAAAGCTCCTGCGTCATCACCTGCGATCCGGATAATCCGGCCAGCCGGCGAACCTGCGAACACCTGGAATGCCTGTATGAGGGCATCACCTCGGTCCCGGAGGATATCCGGGCGAAATTTGATATCAGCGCTGAAAAGTGCCGGTATATCTGGCGCGTTCAGCCATGACGGGAGTCCATGATGACGAGAGAGACGGATGGGGTCGTGATTCACTATGAAACGGCGGGCGAGACCGGCAGCCGGGTGCTTCTTCTGCACGGATGGGGATGCAGCATCACGCATCTGCGGCCGGTGGCTGAATCGCTCCGGGAGGATCACCGCGTCATGATGATCGATTTTCCGGCGCATGGGGAGAGCTCCAGGCCGCCGGAGCCGTGGGGCGTGCCGGAGTTTGCGATGAATCTGAAGCATTTTCTGGAAGCGGAAGGCTTTCTGCCGTGCGCCGTCGTGGCGCACAGCTTCGGATGCCGCGTGGCCGCCTTTCTGGCATCGGAATATCCGGATTTATTCACCCGCATCGTCTTCACCGGTGCAGCCGGCATCCGGAAGGAGCCCACGGAGGAAAGCCGCCGGCGCAGCGCACAGTTCCGCCGCGGGCGGGAGATGGCTCGCAGAATCCGGAAGATTCCGTTCCTCCGCGGCGCGGCGGACACCATGGAAGAAAAGCTGCGGCAGAAGTACGGGAGTCCCGATTACAACGCGCTGGATGCGCAGATGCGCCAGACGTTTGTGAAGGTCATCAATCTGGATCTGAAGGATCGGTATGAGCGGATCCGTCAGAGTACGCTGCTCATCTGGGGCGACCAGGATACGGAAACCCCGATTTGGATGGCGCGGGAGATCGAAAAGCGCATTCCGGACTGCGGGCTGGTCATCCTCGAGGGGGGCAGTCACTTTGCCTATCTGGAGCAGATCCGCCGGTTCAATACCATCGTGTCCCATTTTCTGAAGGAGGCGTAAGCTTTTGACCATCTGGTCCATCATCCTGATCGCCGCTGTCGCGCTTTCCTGCCTCCTGGCGGGAAGGGTACTGATTCATTATTTTCAACTGGAAAGCTACCAGCATCCGGGCTATTTCAGAACCGTGCGGCGCAACGCGGCGCGCTCCTTTCTGCCCGGCGTGATTCTCAACGCCGTCTGGGTCATTGCCACCATCGTCTTTGCGCTGGTGATTCCGGAGAACAATGACTGGCTGCTGCACCTGTGCGTTTCGGCGGTTCTGATCGGAGCCGGGTTTCTGATCCGCCGCCTCTTTACCGTGCGCCATGCCAAGAAGCCCCTCGTTTATACGCCCCGCATCCGCCGGCTGTATGCCGTTTCCTTTGTCGTTTTCATCGGGATTCTTGTGCTCCTTGAGCTGCTGGGGAACCGGGGCGGCGGAAGGACATCCAGCCCCTTCTTCTGGCTGTTCTTTCTGTTTCCCGCTCTGCTGCCGCTATGGGTGGCGCTGGGAGGGCTGATTGCCTGGCCGATTGAAAAGATGATCAGCGAAATGTATTTCCGGGACGCGCAGCGGATTCTCCGGGAGCGCAGGGATCTGATCCGGATCGGTATTACCGGCAGCTGGGGAAAAACCAGCGTCAAGTTTATTCTGGGAACCATTCTGGAGGAAAAATATCATACGCTGGTCACCCCTTCCAGCTTCAATACGCCGATGGGAGTCACCCGGGTGATCCGCTCATCCCTCGAGCCCGGTCACCGCGTTTTCGTCGCCGAAATGGGTGCGCGCCACGTGGGGGACATCCGGGAGATGTGCCGCCTCGTCCATCCCCGTTACGGGATGCTGACATCCGTGGGGCCGCAGCATCTGGATACATTCAAAACCCTGGACAGGGTGAAAAAAACCAAGTATGAGCTGATGGATGCGATTCCGCCGGACGGGGCCTGCTTTTTTGCGGACGATGGCGGCATCTGCCGCGAACTGTATGACCGGACCGCGAAAAAGCGCTTTCTCTCCGGCCTGGATCCGGAAAGGGACGACGTGTGGGCGGAAGATATCTCCGCATCGCCTGAAGGAAGCCGCTTTATGCTGTGCACCCGGGACATGCGCATTCCATGTCATACGGCCCTGCTGGGCGAACTGAACATCCGGAATATCCTTCTGTGCGCATCGATGGCGCTGGAGCTGGGGCTGAGCGGGGAGATGATCGCCCGCGGCATCGCGAAGCTGACGCCGGTGGAGCACCGGCTCCAGCTGATTCCCAGCGCCGGCGGCATCACCATCATCGATGACGCGTTCAACAGCAACATCCGGGGAGCCGAACAGGCGTTCCAGGTTCTGAAAACCTTCCCCGGGAAACGGATGGTGATCACGCCCGGCATGGTGGAGCTTGGCGGGGAAGAATATGATATGAACCGTCGCTTCGGACGTCTGATGGCGGACGGCTGCGATGTGGCGGTGCTGGTCGGTAAAAAACGAAGCGAAGCGATTGCCCTGGGGCTGAAGGATCAGGGCTTCCCGGAGGATCAGATTCATGTCGTATCCTCGCTGGATGAGGCGACGGAATACATGCGTTCTGTCGTCCGGCCGGGCGATACGGTGCTGTTTGAAAACGATCTCCCGGACAATTATACGGAATGACTTTCGGAGGCATGGGTAAATGAAGAAACAGATCGGTGTGGTCTTTGGCAGCCGCAGCTGCGAAAGGGAAGTGGCCATCATCAGCGCGGTGCAGCTGATGCGCCACGCGGACGTGGAAAAATACGACGTGATCCCCGTCTATATCGATGAGCACGGAAACTGGTATACCGGTGAAAAGCTGAAGGATATCCGGACCTATCAGCCGTTCAATCCTTCCGCTCCGGGGATCGTCCGCGTGTTCCCGGATCTGACGAGCGGCTCCGGTGCGCTGCTGCATCTGGATAAGGGCAAGGGTCTCATGGCCCGGGAAAAGCTGGAAATCGCCGCCCGGATCGATGTGTATATCATCGTGATGCACGGGCTGAACGGCGAGGACGGGACGATTCAGGGCCTGATGGAGCTGGCCAATATCCCGTATACCTCCACCGGCGTCGCCGGCAGCGCCCTGGGCATGGACAAGATCATGATGAAGCAGTTTTTCCGCGGTGCCGGTCTGCCGGTGCTGCCGGGAGAAGCGCTGACCCGCCGCGAGTTTGAGCGGAATCCGGAGGCAGCGGCCGCACAGATCGGCGCCGCCCTCGGCTATCCGGTCTTCGTCAAACCGGCCAACCTGGGTTCGAGCATCGGTGTCAGCCGGGCGGACGATATGGAATCGCTGAAGGACAGCCTGGAGCTTGCCTTCGAGTATGACCGGCGGGTGCTGATTGAGAAGGGGCTGGACCATCCGGTTGAGCTGAACTGCTCGGTGCTCGGCTACGATGATGAGGTGACGGCTTCATCCATCGAGATGCCTCTCAACAGCACGGAATTCCTGGATTTCCGGGAAAAGTATCTCGCTTCCGGCGGCAGCAAGGGCATGGCGAGCCTCCACCGTGTGCTGCCCGCGCCGATCGATGCGGAAATGAAGGAGAGAATCCAGGAAATGAGCCGGAAAATCTTCCGGCTGATGGACTGCAAGGGCGTCGTCCGGATCGACTATATGTTTGACCGCATCGGAGAGGCGCTTTATATCACTGAGATCAACACGATTCCCGGCAGCCTTGCGTTCTATCTCTGGGAATACGACGGCATCAGCTATTCAGATCTGATCGACCGGATGATCGCCTGTGCGGAGAAAGCGCACGCCGACCGGAACAGCGCAAACTATGCCTACACATCCGACATCCTTTCCGGCGCCTTCTCCGGCTGCAAGGGTGCCAAGGGCAGCAAGGGCGCGAAGGGCGCAAAGGGCACGAAGCTCGGATAAGGAATCATCAGACAAGAAGAAATGAGGCAGAAGAGGATGCTGGAAAAGATTCACTCCCCCTCGGATCTGTCCCGTCTGAATCAAAATGAATTAAATGTCCTGGCGGAAGAAATCCGCCGCAGGCTGATTGAAACCGTGGCGGAGAGAGGCGGACACCTGGCGTCCAACCTGGGCATCGTGGAGCTGACGCTGGCCCTTCACCGCGTTTTCAACTGTCCGGAAGATCAGATCGTCTTCGATGTCGGCCATCAGTCCTATGTCCACAAGATGCTCACCGGAAGGCTGGACCGCTTTTCCACCCTGCGGGAGTACGGCGGTCTTTCCGGTTTTCCCCGGCGGGATGAAAGCGAGTACGACTGCTTTGAAACAGGCCACGCTTCCACCGCGATTTCCGCGGCGCTGGGGCTGGCCCGCGCCAGGGATTTTCAGCATCGGGAGCATCACGTGATTGCGGTGGTCGGCGACGGCGCGCTGACCGGGGGCATGTGCTATGAGGCGCTCAATGATGCCGGAAACAGCCATACCCGCCTGATCGTCGTGCTCAATGACAACGAGATGAGCATCGCCCCGAATGTGGGCGCCCTGTCCGATTATCTGACGAGCCTTCGCTCCAGCGCAGGATGGCACAGCGCGAAATCCCGGGTGCGGCATCTGTCGGATGTCCCGGTGATCGGCAAGCCGCTGTACCGGGGAATTCACGGCACCAAGAAGCTGCTCAAATCCATCCTGCTCCGGGATAAGGACATCGGCTTTTTCGAAACCCTCGGCTTCGAGTATTTCGGGCCGATTGACGGCCATGACATGAAAATGCTGGAAAGCACGCTGGAAAACGCGAAGATGTGCAAGAACCCCTGCGTCATTCACGTGCTGACCCGGAAAGGGAACGGATACGATCAGGCCGAAGAACGCCCGGAAAAGTTCCACGGCACGCCTCCCTTTATCGCCGAGACCGGTGACCGGCTGGAGCTTCCGAAGTCGCCCTCTTCCGGCCATGTGATGGCGGATACGCTGGCCGACCTGGCGGACCGCGATGACCGGATCGTGGCCATTACCGCGGCGATGCCGCTGGGGACCGGCCTGGACCACTTTGCGGAAAGGCATCCGGACCGGATGCTGGACGTCGGGATTGCCGAGGAGCATGCGGCCACGATGGCGGCCGGGCTCGCGGCGGGCGGGATGCGTCCATATCTGGCGGTCTATTCCAGTTTCTTTCAGAGATGCTATGACCAGATGCTCAACGACGTGTGCATGCAGCATCTTCCCGTCGTTTTTCTGCTGGACCGCAGCGGCATCGGCGGGGAGGACGGGAAAACGCATCACGGGCTTTTTGACCTGTGCGAGCTGCTTCCCGTTCCGGGAATGACGGTCCTTTCTCCCTGCGATTCGCTGGAGCTGCAGGAGATGATGCGCTGGACGCTTGAGCAGGACGGCCCCTGTGCCATCCGGTATGCCAAGTCCGGTACGGAGATCCGCGAGTGTCATGAGGGCGGCGCGCACTTCATCGCCGGAAAATGGCGGGAAATCCGAAAGGGCCGCGATGCGGTCCTGCTCGCCGCCGGCGCGATGGTCCGCCGGGCGATGGAAACCGCGGAGCGGCTGGAGATGCTCGGAGTGGAGGCTGCGGTGACCCTTTGCCCGACGCTCAAGCCGCTGGATGCGGAATACCTGGCCGGAATACCGGCGCATGTGCCGGTATTCACCCTGGAGGAGCATATGGCCGCAGGCGGCTTCGGCGCCTTTGTGTCGGAGGAGATGATCCGCCTGGGACTGACGCCGCCGGCGGACTGCATCGGCGTTCCGGATACGTACCTGCAGCACGGCGCCCATGAGCTGCTGATGCGCGACGCGGGCCTGACGGCGGAGCAGATGGCGGACAGAATCATGAAGAAAATCAGCGGAGGCAACCATTGACGGATAAGCAGCGGGCGGATGTCGCCCTGGTCGCCCGGGGGCTGGCCGAAAGCCGGGAGAAGGCGCAGGCGGCCATCATGGCGGGCCAGGCATATATCGGTGAAAGAAAGATCCTGAAATCTTCGGAGCAGGTCGCGCCGGAGGACAATCTGATCCTCCGTGCGCCCCGGATGCCGTATGTCAGCCGCGGAGCGCTGAAGCTTGAAAAGGCCGTTTCCGTCTTTCACGCGGATCTGAACGACCGGGTCATCATGGACGTGGGGGCGAGCACCGGCGGATTTACGGACGTATGCCTGCGCAGCGGCGCGCGCCATGTCTATGCGATCGACGTCGGGTACGGCCAGCTGGACTGGAAGCTGCGCAATGATCCCCGGGTCACCGTGATGGAGCGGACCAATGCGCGGTATCTGACGGCGGACAGCTTTGCGATGCGGCCGCAGATTGCAGTCATGGACGTCAGCTTCATCTCCGTGCAGCTGATCATTCCGGCGCTGATCCGGATTCTCGGCGATCAGGGGATCATCTATTCCCTGATCAAGCCGCAGTTTGAAGCCGGCCGGGACAAGGTGGGAAAAAAAGGCGTCGTCCGCAGTTCCCAGACCCACCGGGAGGTGCTGGAGAAGACGAACGCCTTCATCGATTCCATCGGCTGGCAGATTTGCGCCGTTGACTTTTCACCGATCACCGGGCCGGAAGGCAACATTGAGTTCCTGACCGAAATCCGGAAGCGGGAGGAAAACGCCGCCGGCATCACGGCGGACATGATCGCCGATACGGTGGACCGTGCGCACAGGAGTCTGACGTAAAAAGGAAGGGATGCGGATTGTTTCAGAATATCGCTCTGGTGATCCATCCGGACCGCAGCGAGGCACGCGCGTTCGCGCTTCATGCGGCGGACTGGTTTGCCGCGCGCGGCATCCGCTGCGCGGAGCTCAATGCCCGCACGGAAGGCGATTTCAGCACGGATCTGATCCTGTCCTTCGGTGGGGACGGAACCTTTCTGATCGGTGCCCGCTATGCGATGGCGCTGCATGTTCCGCTCATGGGAATCAATTTCGGAACGGTCGGATTTCTGACTGAGGAGGAACCGGAGCAGCTGGACAGCGCGCTGGAGGCCATCCTGAACGGCAGAACATATATCGAGGAGCGGAGCCTTCTCCGCGCGGAGGATGTGCGGCATGGCCGGGAGCATCTGGCGCTCAACGACGTGGTGATCACCCGGGGCGGCTATGCCCGCCTGATCCGGGTTGAATGCACGGTCAACGGCGAGCAGTACGGTGTTTTTACGGCTGACGGCATGATCGCCGCAACGCCGACAGGGTCGACCGGTTATTCGCTTTCCGCTGGCGGCCCCATCGTCGAGCCGGGCATGAACTGCATCACGCTGACACCGGTCTGTGCCCACAGCCTGGCCCAGTGCCCGTGTATCGTCTCCGGCTCCTCCCGGATTTCGTTCCGGCTTCAGCCGGACCGGCGGCAGACCGCGGAGCTGCAGATTGACGGGCTGAACATGGGTACGCTGGAAGCCGGCGATGAGATCCGTGTGACCGGCGCGGACGAGAAGATCCGCCTGCTTCGGATCCGGCCCTATCATTTTTTCAGCCTGCTGAACCAGAAACTGACGGAATGGGGCTCGAGGCACGATTGATACACACGGACTGCGGAAGGAAGTGAATTTCCGATGAAATCCACCAGGCAGGATGCCATCATCCGGATTATCAACAGCCGGGAGATCGAAACCCAGGAGGAGCTGGCGGCGGAGCTGCGCAAGCTCGGGTATCAGGTCACCCAGGCGACGGTTTCCCGCGATATCCGTGAATTGCGGCTGATCAAGGTCAACAGCGAACGCGGCGGCTACAAGTATGCCCGACCGGTCCGGCGGGAATCCGCGGCCAGTGACCGGCTGATCCGCATCATGCACGATTCCATTACCGAAGTGGATTCCGCGATGAACATGGTCGTCGTCAAAACCCTGAGCGGCTCGGCGAATGTGGCGGGTGAGGCGATCGACACGCTGGAATGGCCGGAGGTGCTGGGCACCATTGCCGGGGACAATACGATCTTTATCGTCGCCCGGAACGAGCGGGAAGCGCAGACCGTGGCCGACCGCATCCGGCGGATGACGGTGCCGGACTGATTTGATTTCCTGGACGATCTCACAAAGGGGTATGACATATGATTCAGTCGCTTTCCATCCGGAATATTGCGCTGATTGACCATCTGACGATTGATTTTCATCCGGGACTGCAGGTGCTGACCGGTGAAACGGGCGCGGGAAAAAGCATCGTGGTCGACGCGGTCACGCTGATTCTCGGCGCCAGAGCAGACAGGGGGATGATCCGCTCCGGCGAGGAAAAGGCTTCCGTTGAAGCTGTCTTTGATGTACCGGATCAGAAAGGGATTTCGGCAATTCTGGAGCGGGAAAGCATCGACTTTGACGGAAGAACAGTGACCGTATACCGGGAGATGACCCGATCCGGGAAGAACCTCTGCCGGATCTGCGGAGTGATGATGCCCGTCTCCTTCCTGAAGGAGCTTTCGCCGCTCCTGATGAACATGCACGGACAGAGCGAGCATCAGGTGCTGGCGGATCCCCAGTCGCACATGGCCTATCTGGACCAGATGGGAGACCCGGCCCACCGCGCGGCGATGCGGGACACGGAGAAGGCCTGCGCGGTCTTTATGGAGAATCACCGGGCCTATGCAAAACTGGTCCGGAAGAACAACGAGAAGGAAGCCCGCCTGCCGAGGATTGAAAGGGAACTGGAGGAGCTGAGAGAGGCCGCGCTGCAGGACGGGGAAGAGGAAACGCTGCTGGCGGAATGCAGGCGCCTGGAGGCTGCCGGTAAAATCGCCGGGAGCCTGCGGAGCGCATACCGCGCGCTGATCTCCGGAGACGGGGAGAGCGGGTCCATGGCGTCCGTGAAGACTGCGGCGGAATCGCTGAAAAACGCGTCCGCGCTTGAAACGGATGCGGAGGAGCTTTCCGCCCGCTGTGACTCCGCCTATTATGAGCTGGAGGATATTGCATACCGGATCAATCAGCTGATCGAGAAGAACGACGACGATCCCGTCCGGCTGGAGCGTGCCCAGACCCGTCTGGATCTGATCCGCCGCCTGGAGAAGCGCTACGGCTCCACCGTCAGCGACGTGCTGGCGGCGGAGAGCGCGCTGGAGGAGGAATACGCGGAGCTGACCGGTCTGGATGAAAGGATCCGCGAGATGGGGCAAGAGCATAAAAAGCGCCTGGCGGAATACCGCGCCGCTGCCCGCGCCCTGACGGAGTCCCGCAAAAGGCTGGCCACCCGGTTCGAGGAGAGCATGATGCGCGAGCTGAAGGATCTCGGAATGGGTCATACAGTCTTCCGCGTTCAGTTTTCATCCCCGGAGGACGGAAAGCCGAAGATGCCGTCTCCGCTGGGGGATGATCAGCTGGAATTCATGATCAGTCCGAATGTCGGCGAGCCGCTGATGCCGATGGCGAAGATCGCCTCCGGCGGCGAACTGTCGCGCCTGATGCTGGCCATGAAGACGCTGGAAGCCGGTCACACGGGCGTCGATTCCATGATCTTTGACGAGATCGATACGGGAATCAGCGGCAGGATGGCCCAGGTCGTGGCGGAAAAGATGATCACGATTTCCCGCCATCACCAGGTCATCTGCGTCAGCCATCTGCCGCAGCTGGCCGCCGCCGGCGATTATCAGTATCTGGTCAAAAAACGCGTGGAAGGGGAGCGGACGCTGACGAGCGTCGAGGAAAAGGACCCGGACGGACGCGTGGATGAAATCGCCCGGATCATCAGCGGTGCCGGCGGCATTACGGAGGAAACCCGCGCCTATGCCCGGAGGCTTTTGCAGGAAGCCGCCCGGCTGAAATCCGGCACGCAGGCATAAAAATACAGAACGAGAACAAAAGCGGAAAAATAACTTGCAAACCGCATGGAACAATTATATAATGAATTGTTCACTGGAAACTGCGTGAAGATTTTTGCGGAGGGTCTCCGCGGCACGCGAAGAAAAACGAGGAGGAGAATCATTCATGTCTAAAAAGTACCTGTACCTCTTCAGCGAAGGAAACGCCAACATGCGTGAGCTGCTGGGCGGCAAGGGCGCCAACCTGGCGGAAATGACCAATATCGGTCTTCCCGTTCCCCAGGGATTCACCATTTCGACCGAAGCCTGCACCCAGTATTATGAAGACGGTCGGCAGATCAACGATGAAATCCAGGCCCAGATCATGGAATACATCGGCAAGATGGAAGAGATCAACGGCAAAAAGTTCGGCGATCTGAAGAATCCGCTGCTGGTTTCCGTCCGTTCCGGCGCCCGTGCTTCCATGCCCGGTATGATGGACACCATCCTGAACCTGGGTCTGAATGACGAAGTCGTCGCCGCCATGATCGCCGGCAACGATGATCCCAAGTTCGCCCGTTTCGTGTACGACAGCTATCGCCGCTTCATCCAGATGTATTCCGACGTCGTCATGGAAGTCGGCAAGAAATATTTCGAGCAGCTGATCGACGAGATGAAGGCCAGGAAGGGCGTCACCTACGACGTGGAGCTGACCGCTGAAGACCTGAAGGAACTGGCTGCCGCGTTCAAGGCGGAGTACAAGTCCAAGATCGGTTCCGATTTCCCCTCCGACCCCAAGGAACAGCTGATGGGCGCCATCAAGGCCGTTTTCCGTTCCTGGGACAATCCGCGCGCCAACGTGTATCGCCGCGACAATGATATTCCCTACAGCTGGGGCACCGCGGTCAACGTGATGCCCATGGTGTTCGGCAACCTGAACAACAATTCCGGTACCGGCGTTGCCTTCACCCGTGATCCCGCCACCGGCGAGAACAAACTCATGGGTGAATTCCTCGTCAACGCCCAGGGCGAAGACGTGGTGGCCGGCGTGCGTACGCCCATGCCCATCACCCAGATGGCCGAGCAGTTCCCCGAAGCCTATGCGGACTTCGTCAAGGTCTGCGACATTCTGGAGAAGCACTATCGCGATATGCAGGATATGGAGTTCACCGTGGAAAACGGCAAGCTCTACATGCTGCAGTGCCGCAACGGCAAGCGCACTGCGCAGGCCGCGCTGAAGATCGCCTGTGACCTGGTGGATGAAGGCATGCGCACCGAAGAGGAAGCGGTCGCCATGATCGACCCCCGGAACCTGGACACCCTCCTGCATCCGCAGTTTGATGCCGCCGCCCTGAAGAAGGCGGAGCCCATCGGCAAGGGCCTGGGCGCTTCTCCCGGAGCTGCCTGCGGCAAGATCGTCTTCACCGCTGAGGATGCGGAATCCTGGGCGGCCCGCGGCGAAAAGGTCGTTCTGGTTCGTCTGGAGACCTCTCCGGAAGACATCACCGGCATGAAGAGCGCCCAGGGTATCCTGACCGTTCGCGGCGGCATGACCAGCCATGCGGCGGTTGTGGCCCGCGGCATGGGCAAGTGCTGCGTTTCCGGCTGCGGCGAAATCGCCATGGACGAGGAAAACAAGAAGTTCACCCTGGCCGGCAAGACCTTCACGGAGGGCGACTGCATCTCCATCGACGGTACGACCGGTAAGATCTATGATGGCCTGATTCCCACCGTGGATGCCACGATCGCCGGCGAGTTCGGCCGCATCATGGCCTGGGCCGACAAGTATCGCCGCCTGCGCGTGCGTACCAATGCGGACACGCCCGCCGACGCGAAGAAGGCCCGCGAGCTGGGTGCCGAAGGCATCGGCCTGTGCCGGACCGAGCATATGTTCTTCGAGCCGGAAAGAATCGCTGCTTTCCGTGAGATGATCTGCTCCGACACCGTGGAAGAGCGCGAAGCCGCTCTGGACAAGATTCTGCCCTATCAGCAGGGTGACTTTGAGAAGCTCTACGAAGCGCTCGAAGGCCATCCCGTCTGCATCCGCTTCCTGGATCCGCCGCTGCATGAGTTCGTGCCCACCACCGAGGAAGAAATTGCCCTGCTGGCGATGGCCCAGAACAAGAGCGTCGAGACCATCAAGAATCTGATCGCCTCCCTGCATGAGTTCAACCCGATGATGGGTCACCGTGGCTGCCGTCTGGCCGTCACCTATCCGGAAATCGCAAAGATGCAGACCAAGGCGGTCATCCGCGCGGCGATCAACACCAAGAAGGCGCATCCCGACTGGGAAGTGAAGCCTGAAATCATGATCCCGCTGGTCTGCGAAGTCAAGGAACTCAAGTTTGTCAAGAAGGTGGTTGTGGAGACCGCTGATGCCGAAATCGCCGCCAGCGACGTGAAGCTGGAGTATGAAGTCGGTACCATGATCGAGATCCCGCGCGCTGCGCTGACGGCGGACGAGATCGCCAAGGAAGCGGACTTCTTCTGCTTCGGCACCAACGACCTGACCCAGATGACCTTCGGCTTCAGCCGTGACGACGCGGGCAAGTTCCTCGGCGCATATTATGATACCAAGATCTTCGAAAACGATCCCTTTGCCAAGCTGGATCAGACCGGTGTGGGCCGCCTGATGGAAATGGCTATCAAGATGGGCCGTTCGGTCAACGAGCACCTGCATGTCGGCATCTGCGGCGAGCACGGCGGCGATCCGAGCTCCGTCGAGTTCTGCCACAAGATCGGTCTGGACTATGTGAGCTGCTCTCCCTTCCGTGTACCGATCGCCCGTCTGGCTGCCGCGCAGGCCGCCATCGCGGACAAGAAGTAATATCCGGAAAAAAATTCGGAGCTGCCTTCGGGCAGCTCCATTTTTTTATTTCTCCGTCACCTTGTCACAGGCTTTCCGGGCCGTATCCCAGTCATATCCGCGTCGGACAAGGCTCTGCATTGCCTTCTGCTTTACCTTCCACAGATCTTCTCCGGGCTTCCTCCGGCCGATGACCTTCCGGGCGAGTGAAACGGCGTTTTCCAGCGTTTCCTCTTCGTCCAGGCCTTCCACCGCCTCCGCTGCGGTTTCCTCATCGATCCCCTTCATCCGCAGCTCCCGGTAGATCCGTTTTCCGCCGTATTTGCTGCCGGACCGGTATCGCACCCACTGCTCGGTAAATTCCCGGTCATTCAGCAGGCCTTCCTTCTCGAGCTTATAGACCACCAGATCCGCCGCTTCCTCACAGATCCCGCGCCCCGTCAGCTTCCGGCGGATCTCCTCCCGGCTGCAGGCGCGGACGGCCAGCATGGCGACAGCCTTTTCCAGCCCCTCCGGATACTGCCGGGCAAGAACGTAGCGATGAAAGGCATCCTCGTCCACTTCCGCGTTCACCTCGAGCGGATAACCGGAAAGATCCGATCGCTTCAGATAATACCGCTGTCCGCTGTCCAGCTCCACGCACACGCGATAGCGCACTTCAGTGACGGAACTCACCCTCGCCATGCGTTCATCTCCTTCCGAAATGCCCATTTTATCATGTCTTCGTTGCAGATGCCCAGCCGTCCGTGCCGGGCCTCGCTGCATCCGCCGTTGAGAATGATCATGATTCTGCCGGTATCCTCCTCCCAGAAAGCCCCGTCGGCGCAGCCGTATGCGTAGCCCTGGTGACCGAGGATCCGCCCTGCGGAAATCCGCGGATCCCGGATGATCAGCAGGCCCAGCCCGTAATGCAGGGTGGGAGAGAGCTTCCCGTACGCGGATCTCGCCTGTTCCATCCCGCGGGTTACCCCTTGCCGCAGCGGCATTCCGTGATCCCGGAGGCATATGATCATTTTTTTCAGGGATCCGATGTCCGTATACATGCTGCCGGCAGTATGGCCGAAATGCCTTTCCGGATCCGGCGCGCGGAGGGGAACGCTTCCCAGCCGGGTCACCCGCAGAGCCTGATCCGGCCGGAAGGGAAGAATCCGGACGACCGGCATGATGCGCTCCGCCGGAAGCGTTCCTCCCTCGATCGTCGCGTTCATGCCGAGCGGGCGGAACAGAAAATCTTCAAACACTTTTCCGACCGGAAGGCCGGTGACAGCCTCAAACACGCATCCTATGATTCCAAACCCGAGATTGGAATAGCGAAAGGTATTCCCCGCCTCGTCCAACCGGGTGCCCTTCAGGGCTTCCTGCAGCGCTGTTCCCTTTTCGAGCATGGTCTCCAGACCGGGCGGATCCGAAAGGCCGGAGCGGTGCGACAGCAGATGCTCGCAGGTAACCCCTTCCAGTTCGGGAATCCCGCTCCCATCCGGGAGATACGCCGAAACCGGGGCCTGAAGGTCCAGCTTTCCGCGATCCTGCAGAATCAACGCGACCATGGCAGTGGCCATCTTGGTGATCGAGGCGACCCGATAGTACGTATCCGGCTGCGGAGGTGTCTGAGCGGAAAGCGCGGCGGTCAGGATCCGGGATTCCCGCGCCCCGTCGGACAGAAGAACCGATCCGCCGAGCACGTGATGACGGCGGATGATTCCCTCAAGCTCCCGCGGAGAGCTGAGCGGCTGTCCGATAACCTCCGTCACCGGTTTTCGTCCGGGGGAAGGCGCCCGGAAGGGCAGCATGGCACGATAGGCCAGGTTTTTAAGCGGCGTGGATGGCATAGCGCACCTCCTCCTTCCCGGACGGGCCGTAGAGAATGAACAGCGTGGCGATGTTGAACACGGCGTAGAGTCCGAGCAGCAGCAGCCGTCCGCCCAGCGGCATTTCGGCTGGATGTATGACCAGGTTCAGGCAGTAAGCCAGCACGGGCAGCGCAAACAGCAGCGCACCGCAGCACAGGCACACGCCGATGATCAGATAGGGGCGGGGATCCGCATAGGCAAACCGCAGATACCGGATGAGCAGCACCACGCAGATCACGACGCTCAGCAGCTGGCTGACGCGGACGGAGGAGGCGGCATACAGGGAATCCATCCGCAAATCCTCGACCACAAGCCTCCCGCAGCCATACAGGAACGCATAGAAGCAGAACACGTCCCCCTCCCGGCGCAGCCATTTCCGCCGGGCGGCCATCAGAAACAGGAACACGAGAAAATCCCACAGCGATTCATAGAAGAATGTGGCCATATGCCAGACATAGCCGGAGCCGGATGCGATCTGAACGCCCAGGGGAAAGAACTGCAGCGCCGGATCCGTGATTTCCGCTCCATAGGCCTCCATGTTGAAATAATTGCCCCAGCGGCCGATGGCCTGCGCCAGTACCAGCCCCGGCGCGATGATGTCGCAGAGCGCCCACAGCGAAATCTTCCGGCGGCGCGAGAAAACGGCGATGACGAGGAACCCGGCGATGATCGCGCCGTAGATGGCGATCCCGCCCTCCCACACGCGAAAGACGGACCAGAAATCGTTCCGGAAGCTGTCCCACGAGAAAACGACATAATAGATCCTTGCGCCGATGATGCCGCAGGGAAGCAGCCACAGCGCCAGATCCAGCACCGTATCCTTCTTCAGACCGGCGCGCTTCTCCTCCCGGGAGGCGAGAATGATCGCGATCAGCGCGCCGGAAACGATCAGAAAGCTGTACCACGGAATCGGCTGAAATATAAACCTTGAATAGGGAATAGACATCCGTCATGCGCTCCTTCTTGGTTGATCTTCTCCGATTATACCCGAAACCAGGCGCAAAGAAAACAGCAGAATCCCTTCCGGAGGCAAAAATGGTTTCCCTGCGCTGTCAAAACTGTGCATTGCGCAGGAAGGAAGATTCTGGTACAATATGCAGAGGTGGACAGGGTGTCCGCAAAAAAATACCGGAGGAAACAAAGATGAGCAAAGTGGTTGTTTTTGATCATCCCCTGATTCAGCATAAACTGAGCCATATGCGGGACAAAAATACCGGGGCGAAGGAATTCCGTGAGCTTCTCTCCGAAATCGCCATGCTGATGGTATACGAAGTCACGCGCGATCTGGAAACGAAAGAGATTGAGGTGGAAACGCCGATCACAACCTGCAAATGCCGCGTTCTTTCCGGTAAGAAGCTGGGAATCGTGCCGATTCTCCGCGCCGGTCTGGGCATGGTGGACGGGGTGACCAGCCTGATTCCCGCCGCCCGTGTCGGGCACATCGGCCTGTATCGCGATCCGAAGACGCTCGAGCCCGTGGAATACTACTGCAAGCTTCCCGATGACAGCGAGAACCGGGAGCTGCTGATCCTGGATCCGATGCTGGCCACCGGTGGCAGCGCCAGCGCCGCCATCAATTTCATCAAGCAGCGCGGATGCCATCATATCCGGCTGGTCAACCTGATCGCTGCGCCGGAAGGCATCGCCCGGATTCAGAAGGACCATCCCGATGTCGACATCTATGTCGCCGCGCTGGATGACCATCTCAACGAGCACGGATACATCGTACCCGGCCTGGGAGACGCGGGAGACCGGCTCTTCGGCACCAAATAATCCTGTTTTGTCCTATCCCGGCAGTTCCGTTCGGCGGAGCTGCCTTTTTTGAGGTGGAAGCATGAAGAATCTGGCGGAAGAGCTCAAATCGCTCGGCTTCTGTCGCGTCTCGGTGCTGGACGGAGGCGAATGCGGCATTGCGGAAAAGCGGCTGATCCTGTGCTTCATTCCCTATGAGTCCGCACCGGAGGACCCTGATAAGCCGGAGGCCGTGATTCATCCCTATTATCCCGTCTCCCAGCGGGCCTTCCGAATCATCCGGCAGTATGTGCGAAAGCAGCAGGCTGCAGGGTTCCGGATCCGGCAGGACACCCAGATTCGCATCAAGCCGGTTCTGAACCGTCTGCCGTTTCTGCGCCAGGGCAGGAACACACTCTCGTATCTGCCTGAAATCGGCAGCCGGTTTCATGTCCAGATCATGGTCAGCGAGGAGGCAATTCCCGTAACGGATCACCTGTCCGCCCTGCCGCATCCCGTATCCTGCGGCGAATGCAGGCGATGCGTCGAAGCCTGCCCCGGCGGCGCCATCCGGGAAGCTGCGGAAGGGGAGCTTTCCTTTGTCCGGGAGAGATGTCTTCGCTGGTGGATGCTCAATGGTCAGTGTCCGCCGGATTTCGTCTTCGCCTCCAACGGGAACCGCCTGATCGGATGCGATGTCTGCGAGCGCGTATGCCCGATGAATCCTGCGCCGGATCCGCATCAGACGAGTGAAACCGTTCCGCTGGAGCAGCTGACGGACGGGGAGAACACGGATGCGCTGGCGGACGCCATCGGCAGCAATTATGCGCGGAAAACGAGGCTTCAGATTCAGTCCTGCGTGATTGCCGCTTCCACCCGCCGAAGGGATCTGATTCCCCGGCTGCAGGAAATGGCAGAATCTGACAGCGAACCGCTTCGCCAGGCGGCGCAAAAAGGGCTGGATGTGCTGCACTCATATTGTTTTCCGCCGGATAATCCTGTATAATTAAGATGAGATTTTTTGTACCGGGAGGATTATTTCATGCCTCAGAAAGCGGTTTTCAGCCGTCTGCCTTTACTGGATTGCATTCAGAGTCCCCTCAGCAACGGTCTGGTCCGTTCGGACCGGAACGAGCTGATTCAGCTGTATAACCGGCTCAATGACCGTCCGGAGGATCCGGTCGGTTGGGAAGGCGCGTTTTCTCTGGCCTGCCTCGTGCGGGAAAAGCCGATGGAGGAGCCTGTCGCAGGACGCATTCTCTCGGCCATGGCCGGAATCGTCTCCGGCAACGAGTCGGCCGTATCCTTTCCGGATCAGATCCGGACAGCGCGCGCTGCTCTTGCCGTATATGAATACAATACGGACAAGAATATTCTCCGCCAGCTGGCGGACTGGTGCCGGATGCTGGAGGCGGAATGGGATGCGCATATCCATGACCGCTGGATCCGGGTGCAGCCGGCGGACCTGATGGAGTTTCTGGTCCGGTTTTACCGGATCACCGGGCTCAAGGCCGTGCTCCGCCTCTGTGCTCGCCTGCGCGCCGCGGCCATGGACTGGACCTCGGTGCTGAACAACTTCAGCCAGCGTTCCCCACTCAAGCAGCTGGACATGGAAGCGGAGCTGAAGGCGCTTTTCAGCGCTGATCCCGTCACGGACGCGGATTACTTCAAAACCCAGTATCTGATCAACCATGCGGAAATCCTGGCCGACGGGATGCGCTACTGCGCCGCCTCCGCCGCCTACAGCGGCAGCGGTCCGGAGCTGAATGCCGGCCAGAAGGGCTGGGAATTCCTGAAGAAGTATCACGGCGCCGTATGCGGCGGAACGACCGCTTCCATGCTGCTTGCAGGCCGGGGCGCCGATGCTGGAATCCATCCGGCCGCTGTTGCAGCCTGGACGGAGGCAATGGCGGCCCAGGCTGATCTGGCCGGCCATCCCTGGGCGATGAACGAGCTGACCGTGCTGATTTTCAATGCATTGGCGGACTGCCTGGAGCGCCTGGAGAATGTGGATCGGTTCTGCTTCGTCAATGCGCTGGATGACAGCGGAAACCGGAAATGCATGGATCCGGAGGCCGGAGCGGAGCGAAACAGCCAGGTGCTCGCGCGGCTGGCCCGGGCGGCGGCCTGTGTCTGGAAGCATGCGATTACCGCCGCGCCGGACGGCGTCAGAATCAATTTCCTGCTGCCGGGACGGTATATGATTCATACAGGCGGCCAGAATGCCATCTTCCTGGCGGAGAAGGATTCCGTGCATCTGCGGTGCAAGGGTGATCTGACCATGAATCTTTCCCTGTTCTGCGCCGCGACGGAAACCGCCGATATCGTGCTGCAGAGCGGCGAAAAAACAGACCGGGTTCTGTATGCGGACGAAATGCAGGACAAGGCGGGGATCCTGATCCGGGTCAGCCGGACCTGGCGGAATCTGGATACGCTGATGTTCTATCAGGGGGATACCATTCAGCAGAAGGAGACGAATCATCAGGGCGTCTGCTTCTTTATGCGGAACCGGCTGATGGCGCTGGCCGTCCGGGATTCGGAATACCGGTATGCCGTATGCGGCAGTCCGGAAATCCGGGGCGGTCAGGCATTTGTCCCCGTTCGCCGGATTTCCCGCTGGCCCTCGGCCATGGGCGTTCCGGCAGACATTCCGGTATTGCCCTCCGGGGAAGGTGAAACCATGATGGCACCGCTGCAGCCCTATGCCGGGATCCGGGCTCGCATCGCCGTCTTCCCGCGGGAAAGAGCCCATGGCTGAGGTCGTTCTGGCACCGCTCTGCGGGGTGACGGATCATGTGTTCCGCTCCATCTGTTCCGGCCTGGGCTGCGAAAAAACATTTACGGAAATGATCAGCGCCATGGGATATCTCTGCGCGCCGAATCAGGCGGCTGTCCGTCAGCTGATGATCCGGGATCCGCAGGAGCCTCACCTGGTGCTCCAGCTCTTCGGCCGCGATCCCGATACGGTGGCGGAAGCCGCCCGACGGATTGAATCGCTCGGCATATATGACGGGATCGATCTGAACATGGGCTGTCCGGCCCGGAAGGTGGCTTCCTCCGGTGAAGGCGCCGGTCTGATGCGGACGCCGGAGATCGCCTGTGAGATGATGAAAAAAACGGTGAGGGCGGTGGCGCTCCCCGTCAGTATCAAGATGCGCCTGGGATGGGACCGGGATCATATCAATGTGATCGAAATGGCCCGCATGGCCGAGGATGCCGGAATCGCCTCCATCGCCGTTCACGGGCGGACGAAGGAGCAGCAGTACAGCGGCGAGGCCGACTGGGAGATGATCGCCCGCGTGAAGCAGCGCGTGCGGATTCCGGTGATCGGCAACGGCGATATCTTTTCCGGGGAGGATGCTGTCCGTCGCATCCGTGAATCCGGGGTGGACGGCGTGATGATCGGCCGCGGCGTGCTGGGAAATCCGTGGATTTTCCGTGCCATCCGCCAGCGGCTGAACGGGGAGACGGAAACGCCGGTTTCCCTGTCCGAGCGGCGGGAGGGCATCCGCCTTCATTACCGGAGGATGCTTGAAACGCGGCCCGAGCATATTGCCGTCCGGGAAATGCGGAAGCATATCGGATGGTATATCCACGGGCTTCGCGGTGCCAGTGCCACGCGGGTCCGGATCAACCGATGCGCGGATCCGTCTCAGGCGATGGATATCCTGGATGAATTCTTCGGCGCGCTGAGCGAATAAGGAACGGGGGGAATCAGCCATGCGGTTTCTCCGGAAAGCGATCTGCTTTCTGGCGGTATTGTGTCTTATCACGCCTTGCTGTGCTTCGGCCGTCAGTGTCGATCAGCTCCGGCGGTCGCTCCTGAGCGATTCCTTTTCAGCGAAGGAGATCCGTCTGACGGTCCGGGCAGAACGCCTTTCCCAGTTCGAAGAGCAGCGGATCGATGCGCTGGGCTGTCTTCTTCGCCATCTGGCCCTGCGCCTGAAGCTGGATGCGGATTCTCCCGGCGCTGCGCTGGAAGTGGACGGAAAAACCGTCGCTTCCTTCCGGACCCGTACGGGTGCATCCGGTGAAAGGGAACGGATCTGGTCCTTCGGTGAGGATGGGCGCATGTACCTTGAAAAGAATCCGGCGGATGCGGAAGATGGCCTGCTGACCTCGCTGACGGATCCGGATGCGGTCGACCGTTACGGCCGGATCTTCCGGATGCTCGAGGAGCTGTATCCGATGCTCAGCCGCATGGATACCGCCTTCCCGGATCAGACCACCTTCTCCAAAGCCAATACGGCGTATCGCGGATATGGAAAAGCCACCCGGCAGAGCCGTGTGACGCTGACGGAGGAGACACTTTCCTCCGACGCCATGAAGGACTGGCTGAATTCCCCGGAATGCCCGCTGGCAGCGCCGTTCCTCTCTGCCATGCAGTTTTCCGGGCGCCAGAAGATCACCCTGCTGAAGAACGACGAAGGCGATCTGATGAAAGCCACCTGGGACGGGCTGGCCTCGGTGGGCGAATCGGCGCTTCGCACCGTTTCCCTGAACTGGCGCTGCCTGCGCAGGGATGACGGCTTCAGGGATGTGCTTCAGCTGAAAACGCCGATCCGAAACGGCGGGGGAAGGAACAACATCACACTGGAGCGGGAGTGGACGCTGGATGAGGACGGCGGTGAAAAGTATACCTGCGAGATGACGCTGGATGACCTGAGCGACGGAGCGCATACCCGCACGCAGCTGTCCATGGATTTCACTTCCGGCAAGGAGGACCTTTCCGGGAAAATACAGCAGCGGGTCACCTCCGGCGGCGTCAGTCAGTATACGAAAATCCGCCTGCAGCTTTTCTCCGGGGCAAAGGGTGAGGAGGGTACCCTTGAAATCGAACGGAATTTGGGTACAATAAAAAAGGATCTTCTGTCCGTCGCCTTTACTGTTCTGCCGGACGCAGAGCAGCAGGCGGGCGAAGAGAGGACGCCTGCGGAAGCTTCATCCGATGAGATCGTTGCGCGGCTGTCCGGTGCACTCCTGCACGGACTTTCCGCCATTCCTCCGGAGGATCTCGATTATCTGCTGAAGGAACTTCCGGATGATTTCTGGAACCAGCTGATCCATTCGGACAGCATAGAAAACGAGGAGACGGTGCAACCATGAAAAGAGCGCTGATGCTGGTAATGACCCTGATGATGGCCATTTCATTCCTGTCCGCAGCCCAGGCCGCGGAGGTCACGCTGGCGGTCCGGATGGACCGGCAGATGCAGAATGACGGAAACGGCATCCGGGGTTCCTTCGTGATTCACTCCGATGCCACCGCGGCGGAAAGCCCCCTGCTGGCCGCGCTGGCCAATGCGGAATTCAGCATTCTGCGAAACGCGCAGGATGATCAGTGGCATCTGCAGATCTTTCAGTCTCCCCAGGAGGATCAGCAGGTCAACCGGACGGAGCTGCTCGGGAAGGACGGTTCCGTTTTCCTGCGGAGCGATTTTCTGCCGGATACGGTGATGGAGCTGCCCGGGGCAGCCACGCTGATCAGCGGAAAGCTGCCTGTGCAGGGGGACAACCCCTCCATTTCCGGAATGATGGTTTCGCTCTTTGAACGGGCACGGTCAAATCCGGACAGCTGGAAACAGGCCTTCGGGCGGTTCGAGCGGCAGGCGGAAATATGGCTGTCTGAGTTTGCATCCGACCCGGTGATCACGCGGGACGAATCCAATGCGGTTCAGATGAAGCTGACCTATATCATCCCGGAAGACAAGGTGCGCGCCTACATTGTCCAGCTGATCCAGTCCTTCGCTTCCGATCCGGAAGTGCTGACGCTCATCGCCCCCGCCATGTCGGATGAGGAGCGGAATCTGTATCTGAACGGCAACCTGTCCGCCTATTATCTGGAAGCGCTTGAGCAGATGCGCTTTGAGGGCGGCGTCCGGTTCGAGAAAGTCGCTTCCGCGCTGGGGGAGACGCTCTCCACCACGCTGACCCTGCCGCTGGATCCCGCCTTTACCCGCTGTACCTCCTGCACCTTCTCGGAAAGTCAGGGCCTGATCTCCGTCATTCTCCGGAGCGAAGAGATGACCTGTTTCCTGACCCTGCCGGGCTCCATGGAGGAGACCTTCAGCCAGGAGCAGTTCAGCTCCACCCTGTGGGCTGGGCAGATCTATTCCGAAAAAGAGAAGCAGGAACAGAACCGCGCGGTGCGTTTTGACATCTCGAAGGAAAGCGAATCCAGCTACGACGAGGAAGCCCAGCGCTCCCATGAAATCCAGCGCTATACCGCGGAAATCACCCGCGACGTCACCGCTCTCCCGGAGGGAATTCCGGAAAGCGCGATTCCGGAATATGCCGACCGGCATATCGATGCCGTGGTTCATTATTCCGGCAAGGCGGGTTCCAATGCGCCGACCACCCTCGAGCTGACGGTGGACTATCAGCGGCCAGATCTGAAATGGACCGCGGAAGGGAAGATCCGCACATCCTCCACCTGGCCGTTCCTGCCCTTTGATCCGGTCAATCCGGTGAACGTGGCGGAAATGGATGAAGGCGCGCTGGGAATGAAAATAGCGGAGTTCCTGATGAACGCCGCCACGAAAGCCATCCGGAGTACGGAGAGCAATTAATCATCCCTGCTGATCATGCACACAGCCTGCGCCGAGATGCCTTCACCCCGGCCTTCAAACCCCAGGTGCTCCGTTGTGGTTGCCTTGATACTGATCCGGCCGATGTCACATCCGATGGCATCGGCTGTATTTTTGCGCATCTGTGGGATATGCGGCAGGAGCTTCGGCTTCTGCGCCACGATCGTCACATCCGCGTTGGAAACCTCCCAGCCATGTTCCCGCAGCAGCTCCGCCGTTTTCTGCAGCAGCAGGATGGAGGAGATTCCCCTGTACCGCTCGTCCGTATCCGGAAAATGCTTCCCGATATCTCCCAGGGCGGCGGCGCCGAGCATTGCGTCCATCAGCGCGTGCAGGGCCACGTCTGCATCGCTGTGGCCGAGCAGCCCCTTTTCCCACGGAATGTCCACCCCGCAGAGAATCAGCTTCCGTCCCTCCGTCAGCACATGCACATCGTATCCGGTTCCAACCCTGAATGATGGCATCGTCATTTCTCCCTTCACATGTCCGAGATCCTCGGGCCGCGTCAGCTTGATGTTTCGCGCCGAGCCCTCCACGATCTGAACCGGGTATCCGCATTTTTCCATCACGGAAGCGTCATCAGTCACCGCGTATCCCTTTTCCGCCGCCTCCATGGAAGCCTTCAGCAGCGCCAGCGCCGGAAAGCCCTGCGGCGTCTGGATCTCCATCAGCTGATCCCGCGGAAGCGTCCGGGTCACCCGCAGTGACGCGTCCGTCATCTTGATCGTGCTGGTCACCGGAATGCCGGGGACGCCGGAACCCTTTTCCAGGCAGGCATCGATCACCCGCCGGATCACATCCGCCTCCACGAAGCAGCGGGCCCCGTCGTGAACGAGGACCAGATCGTCCTCCCCAAAGGCTGCGGACTTCAGCGCCAGGAGAATCGATTCCTGCCGCGTCTGCCCTCCGGGAACGACGGCGATGGGGAAGTCCGCCTCCGCCCTTTCTGCCTCCTGCCGAATCTCTTCCAGATCCGCCGGGCAGGCCGCGATCATCATTTCATCCGTCAGCCCCCGGAAGGCTTCGATGCTTCGGCGGATGACAGTCTTCCCGCGAATCGGGATCAGCAGCTTGTTGATGCCCGCGTTCATTCGCGTCCCGGTCCCGCCGGCCGCAATCACCGTCACAATCTTCATTCCTGATTCCGCTCCGTCATCATTTCGCTGTCTTCGCTGATAATCCGATACATGGCAGAAGCCGCATCCTTCCGGACCGTTTCCGCAATGGAAAGCACCTCATAGCACCCGATGTGCTCGCCGAAGCGGATCGCGATCCGGTCGCCCACCTTGACTTCCGTCCCGGGCTTGGCGACCTTTTCATTCAGTGTCACCCGCCCGCCGGAACAGGCTTCGTTGGCAACGGTCCGCCGTTTGATGATCCGGGATACCTTCAGATATTTGTCCAGCCGCATATGCGTCACCTCACAAAAAAACGGCCCGCAGGTTCGATCCCGCGGGCCGGCGATGATCTTATTTCTTGCCCTTTTTCTTGGCCTTGGTGTTCACTGTATCCTTCAGCGCCTTGCCTGCCTTGAACACAGGGGCCTTGGAAGCAGCAATCTTGATTTCCTCACCGGTGCGGGGATTCCGGGCAATGCGTTCGGGACGCTCTTTCACTTCGAACGTGCCGAAGCCGATCACCTGAATCTTCTCACCCTTGGCCATGGTTTCAGAAATGACATCGACGAAAGCGCTGACTGCACTCTCAGCATCCTTCTTGGAAATGTCAATCTTCTTGGCCAGTGCGGAAACCAGTTCACTCTTGTTCATGGGTAACTCCTCCTTACATTGTGGATCCGCGGGATTGCGGATCTTTATAAAATTGCGCGTCAAAGACAGACACACGATTATTCAATTTCCATCTTCAACACGACTTAAGTATACACATAGTTCAGGGAAAGTCAAGCTTTCTACTGTTTTTCCCTGTTTTTTTAAGGCTTCTTCCATCCGGGTGAATCGTTTTTTGAAACGGTCCACGAATTCGTGCAGCACGATCTCGCTGTCCGCTTCACAGCGATGGCACAAATGAGAGCACAGGAACAGAATCCGCCCCATGGCCTCTTCGTTCATCCGCCCGTCATCGGTCAGCAGCCGGCCGGCTTCCTCCTGAATGTCGCGCAGGATTTCCGCCGGATTCCTTCGCCAGACGGGCAGCTGCTGAACCTTTTTGTTCATCTTGATGGCATACTTGAGGGCAGGGAGTGCCGGGGACACATCTGCCAGGCTTTCGCCCACCGTCCGGCTTCCGGTTTCCCTGCGCTTGATGGTCTCCCAGCTGTCCGCCACCTCGGTGGAGGTTTCCATGTGCGCCGTACCGAAAACATGCGGATGACGCTTGAGCATCTTGCGGCAGATGTTCGTGATCACATCCGTCATGGTGAACTCATCGAAGGCCTTGCCGATGGACGCATGGAACACGATCTGGAAAAGCAGGTCTCCCAGTTCATCCGCCAGATGGTCCGTATCCTTCTCGTCGATGGCGGCAACGCATTCCCAGGCTTCTTCCACCATATAGGGGCGCAGGGTTTCATGGGTCTGAATCCGGTCCCACGGACAGCCGTCCGGCGCGCGAAGCCTGTCCATGATCGCCAGCAGGTCCCGGAGCGTATACCGCGTACGCTTCGCAAAATCCGAAGCGGGAATGAAAGCGGCGCACAGATGGCTGTATGCCTTCTGCCGGTCGAGCATGTACAGCGGAATCCGCTTTTCCCCGCCGTCTGCTTCCATCCAGCTGATTTCCGTTTCATCGTCCAGCACATCGCCCAGGGCTGTTTTCAGATCCCCGGCCAGGATCCCGGTATCGATCTCCGTGATCAGCTGATGATCCGCCGGATCATATGCACCGGACAAAAAGTCCCATGCGGAGCAGATGCGGATACTGCCCGCCGAATAGGCGCTCCGGCACCGGGCCAGAAAATAATCCGCATAGGAGAAGCCGGGAACGCACGTGATCGACATGCCGCCTTCTGCGCCCCTCAGGATCAGCCGGTCCACCGACCGGTCGGTCGCGCAGTCCGGAACGGCATAGACGGGATGATTTCCCGTCGCTTTTTCGGTTACGGCTTCCGCCATCCGGTCATAAAGCGCGTCAAAATCATCCGTCTGTTCGTACAATGCGTCCAACGACTGAAAGGGGATCCCGTTTTTCCCGAGCCACGCGGTGATCGGGTGGTGATCCGTCCGGAGGATCAGCGGATCCGCGCAGGACAGCTCCTTCAGCGTCGTTCCTGTCAGCAGGTCCGGATCCCCCGGTCCGATGGAGACGACACGGATTTCCTTTTTCAATGCTTTCTTCTCCTTAAAATGGCATTCAGGTCTTCCTTCTGCACAGCCCTGGTCAACCATGCTGCCGCGCCGAACAGGCCGACGCCGACGATGATCTCCAGAATGGTCGTCACGCGCCCGAAGGGCATCAGGCTGCGGAGGCCCCATACGCCCAGCCCCATGATCAGCGCCGCTGCGCCGGGGCGGACGATCCAGTCCATCCAGTTGAATTTCATTTCCGCATGCCGGCAAACGAAGTACAGATTGCCGATCAACGCGACGGAATAGCACGCAATCGACGCGATGGGACCGCCATGGATATCAATCCCGGGCGTACCGATCAGGATATAATTCAGAAGGATCTTCACCGCCACCCCGGCGATCATCGTAAACATGGGGATGTTCTGGCGCCGGAGTCCCTGCAGAATACTGGTGCTGGCCTGGACCGCGGTAAACAGCACGACCGTCAGCGCCGAGAAGGTCAGCAGCTCGGAGGCCAGGCGGATCTGATCCGCAGAGAATACATGGCCGTATACGAAATACACGATCTCGCGGGACAGAAGGCTCATGCCGACGGAGCAGGGGAAGCCAATCAGGAAGGCATAGCGAATGCCGTTGTTTCCCTCCCGGCGGACGCCGGTCATATCCCGGACGGAATAACGGGCGGAAATGGCCGGTACCAGGCTCATGGAGATCGCCAGCGCCAACGCAGTCGGAATATTGATCAGCCGGATCACAACGCTCGTAAACAGGCCGTAAGCGCTCTTGGCCTGATCCACGGCGAGCCCGGCGGCCATCATCCGCCGGATCATCATCGCCGAGTCAATGAACTGGGAAAGGGGAATGATGCAGGCACTGATCGTGATCGGAATGGAAATGATGACCAGCTCCCGCAGCAGGTTCCGGCCGGATCTGGCGGTTTCCGATTCTGCCTGCGGAATCCTGTCGAAATCCTTTTTATTCCGCCGGCAGTAGATCATCATGTAGATTGTCGCAGCGGTCTCCTCAACGGTGATGCCCAGCAGCGCGCCGGCGGCACCCAGCGCCACGCTGTGATACACATGCACGCCGATATAGCACAGCGGCAGGGAAACGGTCACCTTGCCGATCTGTTCAATCAGCTGGGAAATCGCCGTAGGAAACATGTTCTGCTGCCCCTGAACAAAGCCGCGGAACGCACTGAGCACGCAGACGATCATCACGCATGGCGCAATGACATAAAAGCCCAGGGACGTGTCTTCCACGTTGACCATGGAAACCAGCGCGCCATTAAAAAGCGCCATCAGAACGGATAAAATCCCGCCGATGGCCATCAGGGTGATCAGGGCGGTGCGGAATGTCTGCTTCGCGTTCCGCGGATCCTTCCGGGCCAGGAAGCCGGCCACCATCCGGGATACCGCCACCGGCAGCCCGGCGCTGGAAATCGTCAGAAGCAGCGTATAGGTGGGATAGACCAGATAGAAATCCGCTGCGGCATCCGTGCTGATCATATTCAGCGGAATCGAGAACAGCACGCCGACCACCTTGCAGATAATGCCGACAATGCCCAGAATCGAAACCCCTTTTGCAACGGATCTGGCTGATTCCGACAAGCGCTTCACCCCTCAAAACCGAATATCATGCGCGGATACGCGGGACGATCCAAAAGCCCCGGCCGCACCCGCGGACCCTGAAATAATCCATCAGTACTTTTTCCAGGCGGATCTCGTAAACAGAATAAACATCGGCAGAAGCTCCAGCCGGCCAAAGAGCATCAGCAGGGAGCATACCATCTTTCCGAAGATCCCGTAGGCCGCAAAATTCTCCGCCGGCCCGACGGCTCCCAGGCCCGGTCCCACGTTGCTGATGCAGGTCAGCGACGCGGTCAGATTGGAGATGGCGTCAAACCTGCCTTCCAGGGAAAGGACGAAGCCGCCCAGCAGCACCAGGGAAACATACATCAGGCCGAACTGGGCCACCTGGGAAACGGTGTTTTCATCCACTGCCTTCCCGTCGATCCGGATCACGTCCATCTTCTTCGGATTCCCGGTGGCCAGAATATTCCGCCGGCTGATCTTGGCCAGCATATTGACCCGGATCACCTTCATGCCGCCGGCCGTGGATCCGGCGCAGGAGCCGATGAACATGATCACGATGATCAGCATATGGGACATGACCGGCCACTGGTTGTAATCCGCCGTCACAAATCCGGTGGTGGACATGACGGAAGCGGTCTGGAAAATACTGTAGCGCAGTGATGTCAGCACATCCCCGTAATGGGAACGGTTGAATGCGGTCAGCAGCAGAATGGACGCGACGGCAATGAAGAAATACCAGCGGAATTCCTCATCCTTATAAAAGGCGCGGAACTTCTCGCCAATGATGAATTTATAGAACAGGGCAAAGTTGGTTCCGAACAGGAACATGAAGAATGAAATCACCATTTCGACCGGTACGCTGTTGAAGGCACCGACGCTCTTCCCGTAGCAGCTGAATCCGCCGGTTCCGGCGGTGGCCATGGCATGCACGGCCGCGTCATACGGGGACAGGCCGCAGATGATCAGCGCGATGAACTCCGCCCCGGTCAGGACAAAGTAGATTGAATAAAGGATTTTCGCGGTCTTTCCGGTCTGCGGAACCAGCTTGCTCAGGGAAGGGCCGGGGCTCTCCGCCTTGACCAGGTGGGAGGAACGCCCCGTCAGCTTCGGAAGCAGCGCCAGCGTCAGCACCAGCACGCCCATGCCGCCGACCCAGTGGGTTGCTGCACGCCAGAACATGATCCCGTGCGGGAAGTTTTCAAAGCGGGTCAGCACCGATGCGCCCGTGGTCGTAAAGCCGGACACGGATTCAAAGAACGCGTCCTCAAAGCGGGGAAGGAAGCCGGAAAGCATGAACGGCATGGCGCCGAGAAGGCTCAGCATGATCCAGCCGACGGCGGTGATGATGAAACCTTCCTTCAGCCGCAGGTGATCGTTATCCTTCCGTCCCGGAATGACCACCATCATCGCACCAACGACCGCCGTCGCCAGAGCGCTCATGCCCAGGGCATTCGCATCCCCGTCGTGATAGATCAGGGAGATGATCAGGGAGGGAATCATGGCCCCGGCTTCCACCAGAATCATGGCGCCGAGCACGCGGATGATCAGTCTTCTGTTCATCGGGTCAGCACCTCGTTCAGGTCCGATATTCCGGAATGCCGGGAAATGATCACCACGTGATCCCCTTCTTCGATATGGTCATTGCCGAAGGGAACGATGATCTTTCCCTGATGATAGATGACGGATACCAGCGCGCCCTGGCGCATGGACAGCTTCTTCAGCGGAATCCCGATATAGGGATCGCCCTTCCGGGCGATGAACTCCAGCGCCTCCGCCTTGCCGTCCGCCAGCCGGTACAGCCGCTCGATCCGGGTGCCGTTGCTGTTGACCCGGGCGCGGACATAGCGAAGAATGGTGGAACTGGTAATCGTCTGCGGGCTGATCACGGAATCCAGCCCCAGATTGTTCAGAATCTCCATATAGGTGGTCCGGCTGTTCTTGGCGATGACCTTCGGCACGCCGCAGCGGGACGCATACATCCCGGTCATCAGGTTTTCCTCGTCCCGGTTGCTCAGGGAAACAAAGGCATCCATCTGGCTCAGCCCCTGCTCCTCCAGCAGGTCCTGATCCGTTCCGTCGCCGAGGATCACGTCCACCTTCGGCAGCAGTTCGCTCAGCCGCCGGGCCTTTGCCGGATCGATCTCAAAGAGCGTCACATGAATGCCCATGGGGACGACCAGCCTGGAAAGATAATAGGAAATCCGGCCGCCACCCAGCAGCATGACACTGCGGATCTTCTGCTTGTTGCGGCCCAGATACCGGAAATATTCCGTAATCGTCAGCATGTCCCCGGAAACGAAAACCTTATCCCCGGGATGAATCCGGAAATCGCCGCCCGGAATCAGCACCGTCCCGTTCCGGTCGACCATGGCATACAGAATGCGGGGAAGGCCGGGGGCTTTCGCCGCCAGATCCTTCATCGCGATATCGATGAACGGATCCGTGTCCAGCGCCCTGAATTCGACCATTTCGATCTGGCCCTTGGCAAAGGATTCAATGCTCCCGGCGAAAGGATAGCGAAGCAGGCGGCTGATTTCCAGCGCCGTTGCCCGCTCCGGGTTGATGGCGATATCGATGCCCAGTTCATTCTGCAGAAGCATCTGGCTTTCATTGAATTCCGGATCCCGGATCCGGGCGATGGTATACTGGGCTCCGAGCCGTTTGGCAATCAGGCAGGCCAGCATGTTGCTCTCGTCGCTCTCCGTGGAGGCGATGACGATGTTTGCCTTGTCCACCCCTGCCTCCAGCAGCAGCTTCGCGTTTGCCCCGTTGCCCTTGAGACAGATCACGTCCAGTGAGCCGGAGCAGCGCTCAATCACATCCTCACTCTTGTCGATCACGATCACGTCGTGCTCTTCCATGGTCAGCCGTTCCGCCAGCGTATACCCGACCTTGCCGGCCCCGATGACGATGATCCGCATGCCCTTCCTCCCATCAAAAAACAGATCAGATTATTTTACCACCATTCCGCATGGAATAAAAGCAGAAAATGTCAGGGCTGCTTTCGATTTCATTCCATGCTTCCGGATAAAAAAACACCTTGCGGGAACCGTGCGGATACGGTTATAATGGTGGACAAGATCGTTGAAAATGAAAAGGAAGGGAAGTCTGAATCCATGATAAAAAAAGCTGCTGTTTTCCTGTGCGCCCTGTGCCTGCTGCTGGTATGCAGCTTCAGCACTGCGGAATCCGTCTCCGTTCCCGTGATCGACAACATGAAGGTGTTCGAGATCCCGGACAATGAGGCGCTTCGCTTCGTCCGCGAGCTGAAAACCGGCTGGAATCTGGGCAACACCTTTGATGCCTTCGATGTCCGCAACTGGTACAGGGGGGATGAGCTGGGCATGGAATCCGCCTGGGTCAAGACCATCACCACCCGGGAAGATATTCACGCCCTGAAGGAAGCCGGGTTTAATCTGATCCGGATCCCCTGCACATGGAAGGAGCATGTGGATAAGAACGATGTCATCTCCGCCGTCTGGCTGAACCGGGTGAAGGAAGTGGCCTCCTGGGTGCTGGAGGAGGGGATGTACGCCATCGTCAACGTCCATCACGATGACCGCTACGTGGAGAATTTTTATCTGGACAAGGCGCATTACGACCGCACCGCGGCATATATGTCATCCATCTGGCGGCAGCTGGCCGAGGCCTTTGCGGATACGGATGAGCACCTGATTCTGGAGTCCATGAACGAGCCACGCCTTTTCGGCACCCAGTGGGAATGGTCCTGGGACAGCAAGAATGCCCAGTGCCAGGAGGCCATGGAATGCATCAATCAGCTGAATCAGCTGTTCGTGGATACCGTTCGCGCAGCGGGCGGCCATAACGCCACCCGCTACCTGGCCGTTCCGTCCTACTGTGCGAATCCCTGGAACGCCGTCAGCGATCAGTTTGTTCTTCCGACTGACAGCATCGAAAATCATATCATTGTCGCGGCTCACGCCTATACGCCGTACAATTTCGCCCTGAATCTGAACAGCACCGACCGGACCTTCAGCCTGGATGACGGGCCCAAGAAGGCAGAGATCGCCGGCTTCCTGAAGGCGCTGTATGAGAAATACGTGCAGCACGGCATCCCGGTGCTGATGGACGAATACGGCGCCCTGAACAAGGGCGGAAACCTGCAGGACCGCGTCAACTTTACGGCCTACTACGTGGCCTCCGCCAGTGCGCGGGGCATCACCTGCTGCTGGTGGGACAATCATAACTTCACCGGCGACGGGGAACAGTTCGGGATCCTTGACCGGAAACAGGCCGCCTTCACCTATCCGGAAATCGTCGAAGCCATCATGAAAAACTGCCTCATCGGGCGCGAATGATTCTTTCTTCCAGAGATCCCGGCAAGAAGCATATCCCTGCCGGGATCTTTGCTGTATTGCAAAGGAACGGGATGCGCAGCCATGAAACTGACACGTCTTCAGAACTACAAGTCGAAGCTTCCGGTGGTCCTGGCCCGCGATGTTCGTTACGCCTATACATTTCACGCCAACTGCACGATGATCCTGATGGGAAGTGACTGATCCCTCGCTTCCGTCTTCCCACGGAACTTCCGCTTGACGTGAATAAAATACAACCACCCTGAACCCGAAGCGGGCGCAGGGTGGCCGGTGGTGGAGATGATGGGAGTCGAACCCATGTCCGAAGATCCGTCCGATGGACTTTCTCCGAGCGCATTCCGTGATTTGATTTCCCCCGTCACACCGTCCGCGGAAAGACTGAGTGCGGAGTAGCTTCATCAATACGAATCAGGCCGCAAAGCTTAAGCCGAATCCGTTCCCTGCGAAAATGACGCCGGTATCCTGATCCGCAGGCGATCAGGGCCGACGCACGGCATTAAGCCGCGAAAGCGTAATCGCTATTGTCAGTTATTGTTTTTCCCCGTTGTTACGCAGTACAGGGGCTGCGGCTCGCTTATCCACCCTCCGATATCCCCGTCGAAACCGGATCATCCCCATGGATCTGAACTGACAAATAGCACCTGATACGGCAGCCGGACGGGCTGCTTTATTTCTGCCGCTCACGCAGCGCGCGCTGAATCTCCCGGTCGGAATCGCGTTTGGCGATGCTGTCCCGCTTGTCATGCAGCTGCTTGCCGCGGCAGAGGCCGAGCTCCATCTTGACCCGGCCGTCCTTGAGATAAATGGACAGAGGAACGAGGGTATACCCCTGACGCATGATCTGCGCATCCAGCTTGCGGATCTCGCTTTTGTGCAGAAGCAGCTTCTTGGCGCGGAGCGGATCCCGGTTGAAGATATTTCCCTGCTCATAGGGGCTGATATGCATCCCTTCCACCCAGACCTCACCCTTGCGCACCTGGGCCCAGCTTTCCTTCAGATTCACCCGACCCTGGCGGATGCTTTTGACCTCCGTGCCGAAGAGCGCAATGCCGCATTCCACGCGTTCCTCCACGAAATAATCGTGGAACGCTTTTTTATTCTGCGCGATGACCTTGATCCCCTGCTGATGCGGCATACATGCATTCCTCCCGCCGGTGAGTATAACACATCCGGCTCATCTTTTCAATTTCTCTTTTGTCTGCTATAATTTTTCAGGAAACCGGGATCCAGAACCCGTATGCAAGGATGTGATGAATGCGATGAGCGATCTGCATGAAATGGCCCGGCAGGCAAGGGAAGCCTTTTTCGATCTTTCCGTCGCCCCGCCCGAAAAAAGAAATGAAGTGCTCGCCCGGCTCTCCGGGCTGCTTCAGGAGCGCAGGGAGGACATTTTCGAGGCGAACCGGAAGGATGTTTCCCTGGCCGAAAAGGAGGGGCTCGCCGCCCCGCTGCTCAGCCGTCTGAAGTTCCGGGAGGAAAAGCTCAGCCAGGTCTGTCTCGGGCTGACTGCGCTCTCCGCGCTGCCGGATCCCATCGGCCGGACCACGCTTTCGACCGAGATCACCGAGGGGCTCAGCCTCTATCGCGTCGTCTGTCCCATCGGGGTCATCGGGGTAATCTTCGAAAGCCGGCCGGACGCGCTGATTCAGATCGCCTCCCTGGCCATCAAGAGCGGGAACGCGGTGCTGCTCAAGGGCGGCCGCGAAGCGCTGAACACCAACCGTGTGCTGGGGGACTGCGTGCGCGGTGCGCTTTCCGCCTCCGGGCTCCCGGAAGACGGCGCCCAGCTGCTGGAAAGCCGGGAAGAGGTCGCCTCCATGCTGAAGGAGGATACGCTGATTGACCTGATCATTCCACGCGGCAGCAACGCCTTCGTCCGCTATATCATGGACAACAGCCGGATTCCCGTGCTCGGGCACGCGGACGGGCTTTGCCATGTTTATGTGGATGAATTCGCGGATCCGGACATGGCCGTACGGCTGGCGGTGGACAGCAAAACGCAGAATGTTTCCGTCTGCAACGCCGCGGAAACACTGCTGATTCACGAAAAGGCCGCTGCCGCAATGCTTCCTCCGATCGTGGAAGCGCTGAAGGCAAAGGGCGTCGAAATTCGCGGGGATGCGGAAGCCTGCCGACTGACCGGCTGCGCACCCGCCACGGATGAGGACTGGAAAACGGAGTACCTCGACTATGTGATCTCCGTAAAGGTGGTTCCGTCGCTGGATGCGGCGGTCCGCCATATCAATCATTTCGGTTCCCATCACACCGATCTGATCATCACGGAGAACGAGGCGAATGCCTCCGAATTCTTAAGCCGGGTGGACAGCGCCGGCGTCTACTGGAACGTTTCCACCCGCTTTGCCGACGGCTTTGTCTACGGCTTCGGCGCGGAGGTCGGCATCGCCACCGGAAAGATCCATGCCCGCGGCCCGATGGGCCTGGAAGGGCTCACGACATACAAGTACAAGCTGATCGGTTCCGGTCAGACGATGGCGGAAATGAAGAGCGGCCAGCGCACCTATACCCATCGGCCGTTACATTCAGCATGTCCGTTATAAACGCTCTGTGCAAAGAGAAGTGGATGTGTATTTTTCCTGTATGATGACCGAAGGTCCATGGCGCAAGGCCACGGTGTGGCCTTGCGTTGGATTGCTAGGCCACGGTGTGGCCTTGCGTTGAAATCCTTTGAAACATCATATATTTCCAGCGAAGAAGGATGAAGAAACCACCATGATGCGACTCCAGAAATACCTTGCCCTGAGCGGCGTTGCCTCCCGGCGCAGCTCCGAAAAGCTCATCGCCGATGGCCACATCTCCGTCAACGGCATCACCGTGACGGAAATGGGCGTTCAGGTGGATGAAACCTCCGACCGGATTGAAGTGGACGGAAAGCCTGTCCGCATCCAGGAGGAAAAGCACTATATCGCCTATAATAAGCCCCTGGGCGAGGTGACCACCGCCCATGACCCGGAAGGCCGGGCCACCGTGATGGACAAGTTTGCGGACTACCCGGTCCGGCTGTATCCGGTCGGCCGCCTCGACTATGACAGCGAAGGCCTGCTGCTCCTGACCAACGACGGGGATATGATGAACCATGTGCTGCATCCGAGCCACGAAGTCTCCAAGGTGTACCTCACCAAGGTGTCCAATCAGGTGACGGATGAGGAAATCATGGCGCTCCGCCGCGGCGTGATGATCGACGGGCATCTGACTTCGCCCGCCTCCGTCCGCCTGATCCGGCGGGAAACGTTTGATACGGTGCTGCTGATCTCCATTCACGAGGGGAGAAACCGCCAGGTCCGGAAGATGGCGGAAGCCATCGGCCACCAGGTGGTCAGCCTCCGTCGCGTGGAATTCGGGCCGGTTTCCCTCGGAGACCTTCCGTGCGGCCGCTGGCGGAAGCTGACGGAAACCGAAATCCGAAAACTGAAAGCCCTGTAGATTTTCGCTTGACAAAAAGCGGAAATTCGATATAATACTGTCCTGCGAGCATTCGCCATCGTGGAGAGTTGGCTGAGTGGTCTAAGGCGCACGACTGGAAATCGTGTGTGGGGTGATACCTCACCTAGGGTTCAAATCCCTAACTCTCCGCGCTGCCGCTTCCGGTTCCGGAAGCGGTTTTTTCTATCCCGGAAATCCCGGCTCCGGAAAGAACGGATCGGCTGCGCAAGGGAAAAAAAGAATCCTGTAACCGATCCGGTCACAGGATTCCTTCGTGCGGTCGACGGGACTTGAACCCGTACCCATTGCTGGACACGCCCCTCAAACGTGCGCGTATGCCGATTCCGCCACGGCCGCAGACAACGAAAAGTATTATAAATGCCATCCGGGCTTTTTGTCAAGCATTGACGCGATAAATAAATGCTGTTATTGTGAAGGGCACGGTGAAACGGCAGGAAAGGAAGGGAAGAAAACATGACGGATACCATCAGGCATACCCGCGCGGGCCTTCTGATTTTCGTCCTTTTTCTTCTGCTGATTCTGCCGCCTGTTTTATCTGAGCGGGCATCTGATTTTGAGGTCCGCCGCGTCGGCAGGATCGTGAGCTATACGGACAACGCATTCTCCGTCACCGCTCCGGAGGAGGGAGAGCTGCGCATCCGGATCTGCAACGATACGGATACCTTCCGCGTGCTGACGATGCACGTGCTGCCCGGGGATAATACGCTCCGCTGGGACGGCTGCGGATACAACAGCGAGCGGCTGCAGAATCTGAACTACCACATCGTCTGTACGCTGACCGGCCAGTCCGGACAGGAATACAGCCATACCTTCGATTCCATGGCGGAATACGGGCGGCAGGCGCTGCTTTTCGCGCTTTCCTCCTCGGAAACCCTGTCCCTGTCCGAACGGGAAGGCTGGTTCCTGGAGGCCAAAACCGTGGTGGACGGAACGCTCTGCATGGAATGGTCGCGGGAAGGAGAAGCGGAAGCGGCATATATCTTCCGCCGCGAGGTGAAGGGCAATCAGGTCAGCCGCATCACCTTCCGCGCCATGGCCGGGGCCCGGGAGTTCATCCCCGGAAAATACACCCTGAAGGTGTGGGAAATCTCCAATCCTGCCTATTCCGATTCCATGACGGTGAACGTCATCTCCGAGCCCACGGAGGTTCTTCCGCTGGCCGAAACCGGCCGCATCATGCCGCGGGAGGAGGACGACGACGGGGAGATCTGGCATTTGATGACCCAGCCCGCCGTGGTCGTGGATATCGGGTATACGGATCATCAGCAGGTCTATGAACAGCCTGCAGAGGATTCCGCCGTGCTGGGAACGCTCCATGGCCAGACTCAGGCCCTGGAGGTGGTGGAGATCGCGGCGGCATGGGCCCGGGTTCGCGCCTACAATCACGAGGAAGGCGAACTCGTGGACGGGTGGGTTCCGGCCGGAAAGCTGAAGACGGTTCAGCCGCGCACGGAATACGGCATTCTCATCGACAAGTCCACCCAGACGATGACCGTGTTTCAGGAAGGCCGGCGGATCAGTTCCTTCCTGATCTGCACCGGACGCATGGAAGAAGGCGAACTGTATCAGGAAACCGCCGCCGGCAGCTTCCTGACCGGCCTGCACCGGGTGGATTATTCCACCAACGGTAAAAAATACGATTTTGTGATTCAGTATGACGGCGGGAATCTGATGCACCAGATTCCGTATGCATTCGGAAAGGGAAGGCGGGACTTTACCGAAGGTGCCGCCTGTCTCGGCGCAAGAGCTTCGCATGCATGCCTGCGCCTGCCGGCCGTTCCCGATGAGAGCGGGATCAATGCCTACTGGATCTGGACCCATATCCCGTATCACACCCGGATCATCATCCTGGATGATCCGCTGCTCCGCCGGAACCACGCGGCCATGGCCCGCGGCGAAATGCCGGAAGGCAATGAGCGCATCGATCTCTGGGATGATTCCAGCCGGGTCGCGGAGGAGGACGATGAAGTCATTCGCCTGACCTTCGGCGGGGATGCCGTGATCGGAGGCCGGGAAAACTATTTCTCCCGGAACGACAGCCTGATGGCTTTTGTCCGGCAGTACGGCATGGATTATCCGTTCTCCGCCCTGCAGGAAATCTTCGGGACGGACGACGTCACGTCCGTCAATCTCGAATGCGTGCTGCAGGCCGACCGCGAAGGCGAGGATCCGAAGAAAACATGGCGCTTCCGCGGACTTCCGGAGTATACGGAGATCCTGACGGCAGGCTCCGTCGAGCTGGTGAACCTGGCCAACAACCATACGATTGACTACGGCGAGTCCGGCCTGGTGTCCACCCGGCAGGCGCTGGCGGGCCAGGTCGCGGCCTGCGGCGGGGAAACGCCGGTGGTGCTGACCGTCCGGGGGCACCGGATCGGCTTCGGCGGTTGCCGGGAAACGGCGTACATTCAGGATCCTTCCGTGATCGAAAAAGACATCCGGTCGCTTCGTGCGGCCGGATGTGAGGTCGTCATCTACCAGTGTCACTGGGGAAAGGAATACAGCGCTCACCGGAGCATTCTGCAGGAGGCCATGGCCCGGGCCTGCGTCCGCGCCGGAGCGGATCTGGTGATCGGCCATCATCCTCACGTCGTCCAGGGCGTCGAATACGTGGAAGGCATCCCGGTCGTCTACAGCCTGGGCAATCTCTGCTTCGGCGGAACGATCGATCTGACCACATATGAGGCGATGCTGGCCCGGGTGGAAATCCGGTTCGGGGAAAAACCGGCGCTCTCTCTTCGCCTGATTCCGATTCTCACCAGCTCCACCCCCGGAGTCAATGATTTCCGACCGATGCCCGCCGATGGCGATGCCGCGGACGGCATCCGGAATCAGGTGCTCATGGATTCCTTTTTTCCGGAGCGTTAAAGATATAGTATGTGCATTCCAGGCGCCCGTTATACAGGCGCCGTTTTCTGTCTGCCCGCTTTCCGAAGGCTCTCTCAAAGCCCGGATCGGAGGAAATGGCACACAGCGACCAGGAAGGGTTCCGCATCTGCAGCGCGTGCAGATCCCGGTACAGCTCCCGGCAGCTTTTCTGGTCGCTGAGCCGCTCCCCGTACGGCGGGTTGCAGATGAACACGCCGCCCTGATCCTCCATGGTCAGATCCTGCAGGCGCCCGACGCTGAGCTGAACCCGTCCTTCCATCTCCGCCTGGCGGCAATGTCTCCGGGCCAGTTCAATGGCCTCCGGATCCACATCCGATCCGCCGATGGAGAAAGGTTTTTCCCGGTCAAACCGGCTTTCGGCTTCCCGCCGGACGGTCGAAAAATCAAAGCCGGCACAGAAGGCGTATTCCTCCATGGCAAACCTTCTTCTCAGCCCCGGGCAGCGCCCGGCGGCCATCAGCGCCGCTTCCGCCACGATGGTTCCCGTGCCGCAGCAGGGATCATACAGCGGCCGGCCCACCCGCCAGGGGCTCAGGTGAATCAGCGCGGCAGCCAGCGTTTCCCGCAGCGGCGCTTCGCCGTTCCATGTCCGGTACCCCCGGCGGGAAAGCGCGTCCCCGGACGTATTGAGCAGAACCCGCACCTTGTCCGCATGGATGGAAACCAGCACGGAAAAGTCGCATCCGCTTTCCGGGAAACGGCTCAGCCCTCTGACTTTCCGCATCCGGTCCAGAATCGCCTTCTTGGTGATGGACTGGCAGTCCCGCGGGCTCATCAGGCGGCTTCGGGCGCACCGGGCATCAATATTGAATGCTTCGGCCCCCTGCGCATATTTTTCCCAGGGCAGGGAAAGCACCAGCTGATACAGTTCTTCGAAGGAAACGCATGTCTGCTCCCCGACAATGATGAACACCCGGTCGCATACGTCCAGGTGCAGGTTACAGGCAAACATGCCGGCCACATCCGCGGTAAAGCGCACGCCGCCGTTCTCGGCCGCAACATCCGCCATTCCCAGTTCCTTCAGCTCCCGTGAAACCAGTCCTTCCAGTCCAAAGGCTGCCGTAGCATAGCAGGGAAACATTCCGTTCATTCTGATCCTCCCATGGATTGCTGTGATCCGCATCCAGTCTATCCGCTTTCCCGCACATTGTAAAGCACCAACTTGATTTTCAGCGGCTGCTGGGGTATACTATGATGGTTTATGAATCAAGAAGGAGGCGTTCATTAATGAAACTGATTATTGCAATCGTTCAGGATGAGGACTCTTCCAGGCTGATTTCGAAACTGATGCAGCAGGGCTTTGGCGTCACCAAGCTGGCGACGACCGGAGGATTCCTGCGCGCCGGTAATACGACGCTGCTGCTGGGCGTCAACGAGGACCGGATGGATGAAGCGATTCATATCGTGGAGTCCGTCTGCAAGAGCCGGAAGCAGATGACGACAGCCACCACCTCCGTCAGCGGAATCGCTCACGGTGAATATTCCACCTATCCGGTCGAGGTCACGGTCGGCGGCGCCACGCTGTTCGTCCTTTCCGTCGATCATTTCCTGAAGGTCTGACGGTCGGATGGCGGCAGATCTGAATTCATTTCGCAGCCAGGGTGAGGATGTCTCTGTGCTGCTGGATCAGCTGGCGGACAGGCAGCTGGTTCATGCCTGCCTGCTGAGCGGCGAAAAGGGCCTGGGGAAGAAAACCCTTGCATCCCGGATGGCTGCATCCCTTCTGTGCGAGTCCGAAGGACGTATGCGCCCCTGCGGCGCGTGCCGCGCCTGTGCGATGTCCGCGAATCTGGAGCATCCCGATATGATCGTGATCCGTCAGGGCGCTCCGCTCTCGCCGGATGTGAAGAAGGACCGGGCCACCATCCCGGTGGACGATATCCGCGAAATGATCCGGCTCTGCTCTCTGCGGACCATGGGCGGCAATGCCCGCGTGGTGCTGATTTTTGATGCGGAAAAAATGACGCCGCAGGCGCAGAATTCGCTCCTTAAAACGCTGGAGGAGCCACCGGAAAACACCTTTATCCTGATCTGTACGGATCATCCGGATTCCCTGCTGACCACCGTGATCAGCCGGTGCCGGCATATCCGGCTGCGTCCCTGGCCGAACGAATATGTGGAGAAGGTGCTGCGGGATCAGCATGTCGCTTCGGAGCGGATCCGCGATTCCGTCCGGTATGCCTCCGGTTCCATCGGCAAGGCACTGGAGCTCGCCGGGGACGAGACCTACTGGCAAATGCGCCGGGAGGTGCTCTCCGCCTTCTTTGCCGGCAAACTGCGCAGCGGGATCCTCCAGACCTCGAACGCCTGGAAGGACAGAAAGGCGGATGCCCCCCGCATGCTGGAGATTCTGGAGTCCATGGTTCGGGAACTGCTCCAGGTCCGGCTCGGCGGAGATGCGGATACGGAGGTTCCGCTGTTTCCGGACAACTGGGCGCATTTTGCCCGATCGGCGCCGGTGGAACGGTTCCTGTTTCTGCTCGATGCTGTTTCTCAGGCGCGGAAACAATTACAGTTCAATGTCAATTTTCAGGCAGTTCTGGAGCAGCTGCTCTTTGCCTTTATGGGGGAAGGAAGTCAATGGTAGACGTTACGGGTATACAGCTGGAACAAAACGGAAAAATTTATTATTTCGAATCAAACGGCCTGACGCTCAATCCCGGGGATTACGTGATTGCGGACACCTCCCGGGGAATGGATCTGGGCGAGGTCGTCATCGGCAACCGGGAAGCGGAGGAATCCTCGCTCAGGTCCCCGCTTCGGAAGATCATCCGGCTGGCCACCGAGCAGGATATTCAGCACAGCACGGATAACCGCTCCAGGGAGCGGGAAGCCTATTCCATCTGTCAGAAGAAGATCGCGGAGCACCAGCTGGACATGAAGCTGGTCTCCGTGGAATACGCGTTTGACAACAGCAAGATTCTGTTCTATTTCACCGCCAACGGCCGGGTGGATTTCCGTTCCCTGGTCAAGGATCTCGCTTCCGTATTCAAGATGCGGATCGAGCTGCGCCAGATCGGCGTCCGGGATGAGGCCAGGATGCTCGGCGGACTGGGTCCCTGCGGACGGCCGATCTGCTGCGGATCGTTCCTCTCTGAGTTCCAGCCCGTTTCCATCAAAATGGCCAAGGAGCAGAACCTGTCCCTGAATCCGACGAAGATCAGCGGCGTCTGCGGCCGGCTGATGTGCTGTCTCAAATACGAGCAGGATCATTATGAACAGACCCGGAAGAAGATGCCGAGGGTCGGAAGGGAAGTCATCACACCCGATGGCGCGGGCCCGGTCACGGATCTGAACATCCTGAAGGAAACGGTATCCGTCCGGATCACCGTGGGGGATGCGAGTGAAATCCGGGAATATCCTCTCGATCAGATTACCCGGCCTCAGCAGGATTCCGGCATCGGCCGGAATGTGCCTGCCGCGCGTCCGGCGCCGGCGATCGTTCCGCAGGCCCAGGAGGCTGCCGAAGCAGCTGACCCGGAGGACGCGGAGGATACCGTGGATCCGGAAGTGCTCGAGCTGATCTCCGACGATGAGGTGGTCATCGCGGAGGAAACGAAACCCTTAAGAGGCGATCGCCGTTCCCGGGAGAAAAAGCCCCGTCCCCAGGGCGCCAGCGAAAAGCTCGGAAAGCCGGTCCGCCGCGAGAACCCCAACAAAAAACCGCAGACGGACATGCAGCCGCAGGGGGAAGAATCGGAACCCGCTTCCGCACCCGGCCGGCCGCCCAGAGCTTCGCGCAGGCCTCCCCGGAAGGATTCGGAGGCCAGGCATGACGATCACCGCGATCTCCGACCGGCGCATGCGCCCGAAGCAAAGCCGGCAGCGCCTTCCGCTCCGGCAGCCGAATCCGCTCCCCGGAAATCCAGCTGGGCGGAAGCCGTCCGGCAGGCCATGGATGCGATCAAATGAGATAAATCAGACAAATGCAAGTGTTGCAATCGGGCCGACAAATGTGGTATGATTAGCTATGGACTAAACGTTCTGACAAAGAACGGAATAATTTGGAGGTAAACTATGGCTTACAAAATTTCTGAAGACTGCATCAGCTGCGGCGCCTGCGCTGCCGAATGCCCCGTTTCCGCCATCTCTGAAGGCGAAGGCAAGTATGAAATCAATCCCGATGCCTGCATCGAATGCGGTGCCTGCGCGGAAACCTGCCCGGTCGGAGCTCCTGCTCAGGCCTGATGCATGAAAAAAGAACCGTGAGTTGGGAGATCCCCGCTCACGGTTCTTTTTTTGTCCTGTCTGTCCAATCACCGCTGTTTTGATTATAATGGACATGTCGCTGAACGGCTGCTGTCCATCGGAAACCCCCATTGATTACAGATACTTCAAATGACGGATGAAAAGGAGAAATGACAGATGAAACGGATTCCTGCACTTGCGGTGGCACTGATCCTGTGCTTTTGCACGATGGGCATGGCATGGAGTGAATCAGATCAGCAGAAGCCCCTCGGACACCTGACCAAGCTGGGTGTGGATGAAGAAACCCTGAACGCGCAGATTCGCGATACAAACGCTTTTATGGATATTCCGTTTTCAGAGTATCAGTATTTTGATACGCTCAGCAGCATGATTCTTGCCCTCAATACCGGCGTGATTGACGGATTCATTACCAATGAGTACACATATGAGTTTATCAGGAGCAGAGAAGATCTGTATTCCACTTTTTCAACCGATCCGGATCATGAATACTCCTACGGTTTTTCCATGCTTTTGCGCGAAGCGGATCAGGAATTGTGCAGCCGGATCTCAGCCATCATTTCCCGGATGAAGGAAGACGGAACGATGGATGCACTGAAACGGCAGTATGTCGATCAGTGCATTGAAGGGCAGGAACCTGTCGCCATTGAGCCTGCGCATTTTGATCAGGCTCCGACGCTGAAGGTCGCGCTGACGGGAGATATTCCGCCGATGGATTATTTCAACGCCGATGGTACCCCCGCGGGTTTCAACACCGCACTGATCACCGAAATCGGAAAGCAGCTCGAAATGAACGTTCAGTTTATTTCGATTGACAGTGGCGCCAGGGCCGTCAGCCTGGCTTCCGGCGATTCGGATATTGTTTTCTGGACAGAAGCGGCCAACTATTACAACTGGGACAATGCCGATCAGGAGGATCAGCCGGAAAACACCGTCATGACTGAGATCTACCTGCCGTCGGAAATCCGTCTGGTGGTCCTGAAGGATTTTCCCGGTGCGGATCAATAATATCAACAGTGTGCGATATCCTGATGGTATATGCCTTCCTCAAGGCTTCGAAATAACGACAGCGAATTTTTCCTGTTCATATGCCCTGTAAAAGTGCTATAATTCCGTTGTTTGCTTCGCTCAGCCTCTGTTCCGGGCTGAACGCGGACATGATCCATCTGACGAAGGGAGCATTTCACCATGGAATTCAGGGAAGTCATTCAAAATCGTTACTCCTGCAAGAAGTATTCTGACCGGCCGGTGGAAAAGGAAAAGCTGGAAGCGATCCTGAATGCCGGACGGCTGGCGCCCACGGCCAAGAACCTGCAGGAGCAGCATGTATATGTCGTCCAGAGCGCGGAAGCCCTGGCCAAAGTCGATTCCGTCACCCCCTGCCGGTATGGCGCTCCTACGGTGCTGGTGGTCGCCTTTGACCGGAACAACGTATTCACATATCCGGGCGGAAAGCGGGATTCCGGCGTAGAGGATGCCACCATCGTCGCCACCCACATGATTCTGGCCGCCGCGAATGAGGGCGTAGACAGCTGCTGGGTCAATTTCCTGGATCCGGAGAAGCTGGCGGAAGCCCTGTCGCTGCCGGAAAACGAAGAGATCCTGATGGTCATGGATCTGGGATATGCCGCGGAAGGCGCCGGCCCGCTCGCCAATCACGCCAGCCGCAAAGCGCTGGACGAAACCGTCAGCTGGCTTTGATTATCCGGTCATCCATCCATTTTTCAACGGAGTGATTGAGATGAAACTGAAGCAGCTGCCGGATGCGCTGACGGTATGCAAGGTCCCCTCGATGGCCGATATCGATCTCGGCGCCGGGTTCTTCTTCATCGGCAAAACGGATGAGGAACTCTCCCTGGTGTGCCGCACGGCGGATACGCCCGCACATACGTCGGAGAGGGAGGACGGATGGCGGGGATTCCGGATCGAGGGAACGCTGGATTTCTCCCTGATCGGTATTCTGGCGAAGATTTCCTCGATCCTGGCGGAAAACGGGATCAGCATCTTTGCCGTATCCACCTACAACACGGATTATATTCTGGTAAAGGAAGCGCATTTTGACCGGGCCATCTCGGCATTGGAATCTTCCGGCTTGTTTGCGGTTTCCGATACCGGTCATATGCTGGAAACCGAGACAGAATCAAATAACAGGTGAGCAGG
>CAMOYA010000005.1 GCA_946629635.1 uncultured Clostridia bacterium | reverse complement strand
CGCACGCACCGCGGACCTGCGGCCTCGCGCACCGCGCACGAGATGACCAGGGCTTAGCTCTGCATGTGATCCGTTACCCAAATCAGAGATTTGGACGGATCATCATCCGATCGCCCTGGACCTTCGGCGAGAACTTATATTATTTCAATTTGTCATTGCCGGTCGCGGAGGACGCCGCCGATGTCAAAGGCGATGGCGTCATCCACATATCCGGTCAACCTGTACTGCTTTTCCCGGATGACACGGTGGAGCAGCACGCGCTGGGTGGGCAGCACCTCATGATTGTAATTGAGTACGATGGATTCAGGCTCGAAGCGCTTCATCATATCCACGCCCAGGGCGTTGCACAGCCAGTCCACATAGCGGGTGTTGTTTACGTGCCCGTTGATGTCCAGATCCGTATAGACCGGGGCGTATTCGGAGATGAATTCCTCGCCCTGCAGCTGGCCGACGGTGGCCGGAAGCTTCATGGGAACGGAAAGATCCCGGTTGTCCGGAATCAGGTGGGCGATCTCTCCCGGCGGCAGCATATGCCGGGTCTGCACATCCATGAGCAGCCAGAGGGTGCCGGCCTTGCCGATCAGCTCTCCGTGCTCATCGGTGAACAGATAGTAGCGGGGAAAGAAACAGATCCGGGTCGGCATCGGAAAGGTGCTGATGGTAATCTTTTCGCCGGCGGCGGGGTACCGGTCCATGTGCACCTCGCAGCGGGAAAGCACCCAGACGATGTTTTTCTTCAGCAGTTCATCCCTTCCGCAGCCGAGCAGCCGGCTGTGGACACCGGCGGTTTCCTGCATGGCCTCCAGCACGGCGCTCGGACGCCACTTGCCGTGCATGTCGCACTGGCTGGTCCGGAGGGTGAAGGTTTCTTCATAGGTTTTCATCATAAGGGAACATGCCTTCTTTCTTTTCGTTCAGCGATCCGAAAGGGAATCCAGATATTCCTGCAGATCCGCGAAGGGATCCAGCGGCGAATCGCTTTTCAGATACAGCGGGTGATGCGGATGACCGGCGCGGCTGCGCGCTCCGGCGGTGAACCATCTGGCGCCGAACTGATCGCCGATGGCGGCCATGTCCCGGACGCAGCCGGGCAGGTATGCGCGCTTTTCGATGATGGCGCCCCAGGCGGCCCAGATATCGGGCGTGCCTGAAACATGGGAAAGCACCCAGGAAAAGGCCTTCATGTTTTCCCGGTGAAGCACGGGATTCAGCTCTTTTTCCATATCATCCGGCAGGGTTGCCCGCTGGGCGTAAACATTGAACATGATAAAGGAATCATAGCCGTTGCCCAGGGCGATGCGCTGCGCGCTTTTCAGCGTGTTGTCCAGCCGGTCAGGCGCGGCGGTGGACGGATTGATCCCGATGCAGATCAGCGGGCGAAGCCCCCGGGTACCCAGAATGTACCGGTATTCGCTGTAGTGATCCGGGACATAGAGCCATTTCTCCCGGTCAAAATCCACTGCGGTGGGGATGAGCGCTTCCTCAAAGGAGAGAACGCCGGAATCCTTCGTATCGCAGGCTGGTATATGACGGTTGAGCCCCATGAGCCACCTCCGCGGGATGCATTCAGGACATTATATAACCGGCTGAATTGTGTGTCAACGCCCGGTCGGAACGGATATATTGTGTTTTTGACCGATTTCGAATATAATTAAATTTGATTTTTTTCTCAGGCATGGGGTATGCAGCAGAGGGAGGAACGGATCCGAGATGAGCGAAGCAAACCACGCGGCAGGGGATGCGGTGATTCTGATTCCGGCGTACGAGCCGGACGACCGCCTGCCGGAATATATCCGAAGGCTGGAGGCTGCCGGCTTCGGGCACATCGTTGTCGTGGATGACGGAAGCGGGGAAAAATGGGATCCCGTTTTCCAGGCATTGGAAGGGATTCCGCGGACCCGGGTGATCCGCTATATGCCCAACGGCGGCAAGGGACACGCGCTGAAGACCGGATATCGCTTTATTGCGGACCATATTCCGGAGGCCAGCGGCGTGATCACGGCGGATGCCGACGGGCAGCATACCGTGGAGGACTGCATCCGCCTGGCAGAAAAGCTGGAGGGCCATGAACGCGAGCTGTATCTAGGCGCGCGGGACTTCAGCCTCCCCGAAATTCCGCCCAAATCCCGATTCGGGAACCGGATGACCAGCGCTGTTTTCCGCGCGCTTTACGGCCAGTGGCTCGACGATACGCAGACGGGGCTGCGCGCGTTCCGCCGGGAGGAGCTTCCGCTGATGATGGAGACGGAGGGCGACCGGTACGAATACGAGATGAAGGTGCTGATCGCCTGCACGCGGGCGGGGATTCCGATCATCTCGGTGCCCATTGAAACGATTTATGAAAACAACAACGAGGGATCGCATTTCCATCCGATCCGGGATTCATGGCGGATTTACCGGGTGATCCTGGGCAGCTTTTTCCGCTTCATGGAAGCATCCCTGATCTGCTTTCTGGTGGACCAGGGGCTTGCCTTTGCCCTGCGGGAGTGGCTGCTGCCCGCCTTCGGACTGGCGGCAGGATCCCTGTGGAATATCAACATCAGCGGATGGGGCGCCCGGATCATCAGCGCCGTGCTGAACTTCCAGCTGAACCGGAAGCTCGTCTTCCGGATGAAGGGCAGCGCGGGGAAGGCGGGTCTGCGGTATGCCGTGGTGGCACTGGCCATCGTTTCGCTCTCCAACCTGGGCGTCTGGGCCCTGGGCAGGATCGGCATGAGCGGGTGGCTGGCCAAGATCATCATGGATACCCTGCTGTACTTCGTCAGCTACCGGGTGCAGGACCGCTGGGTGTTCGGGGAGGACAGGTAAGGTGCGCATACTGATCCGAACGGCATGGGCGTTCCTGTGGATTCTGGCCGCCGGCGCGCTGAATCTGGGAGTCTCCATGCTGGGATTTCCGGATGCGGAGACCGTGCTGCTGGAGTTTCCGCCGCTCCGGCTGACGCTGGCCGGCGCCGGCGCGGCAGCAGCGCTGATGATGCTGGCGCTGATGGGATGCCTCTGGAGATGGATGCTGTTTCCGCCCGCGGAGAAAAGAAGCGCAGGCGCGATGATGAACTGTATCGGTTTCGGCCTGCTGCCATCCCTGGCGATCTGGAAAGCCTTCGAGACATATACCGCGCTCGGAAAAGGCATCCCTGTGTTCAAGCCGCTCGGCGAGGCTGAATGGATGACGGAGGGCGGATGCTTCTGCCCGGGGCGGATGGAGATCGTTCTGGCTGCGGCGGCCTTTGCCGGGGTGGTTCTCTGGCTGATTCTGCGGAAAAATGAACTGCCGGGGAACGGAGACCTGCTGCTGGCCGTTTTATGCATATGGAGCGCGATTCGCATGGTGACCGGGATGTTCCGCGCCGATCCGCTGCTTTCCGTTTCCGGCGTGAGGCTGACGTCGGTGCTGTGCGGCGCGGTCGAGCTGACTGCGCTGATCATCTGGCTGGTCCGCAGAAAAGAAAAAAGCGCAGGCATGACTGCGCTGAATCTGCTGGCGGTGACAGGATGCACGGCGGTGGCGGTGCTTCAGGACGTCGGCGCGGTGACCGCGGGAAGCGAGATCGCGGATCTGACGGTTCGCATCGGATGCGCGGTGCTCAGCGGTGCACTGGTGCTGCTGGCCGGAAGGGACAGCCGGGCAGACAGCGCCGAGGCGAAAGGGAAGGAAACCCCTTCTTCCTCGCCTCAATGGCGCGAGGGACAGTCCTCCCTGTGACAGTTGCGGCAGGTATCCAGATCGATATCGCTGCCGGCCATGGCCATTTCAACCGCGTCCGATCCGCCGGATGCGGGGCGGAATCCCAGGCGGGAGAAGAACCCTTCGGTTTCCGGCGCGCAGCGGAGGCGGACTTCCCGTGCCGCGTGAGACTGTGCCTTGAACAGCAAAAGACGCAGGGCGAGATCCCCGAGACCGCGGCCGCGGTACTCCTGCAGGACGCCGATATCCCCGAGCCAGAAGGCATCCTCCTTCCACCAGATGCGCCCGCAGGCGGCGGGAACACCGTCGGCCCAGATGACCGCGTTCCAGCTCTCCGCATCGAGCGCGTCCTCCTCCCGGCCGAAAACGGCGCGGCGGACGGAAAGCATTTCGGGGGACACGGGCGTGCCGGGAGCGAACCATTTGCCTTCAACCATGGAATGACAACCTCCTTAAAATATCCAGGAAAGGAATACAACAGATGGATCCCAAAAAGATTGAAAGAATCAACGAGCTGGCCCGGAAGAAGAAAACGACGGGTCTGACGGAGGCGGAACAGGCGGAACAGGCCGCGCTGCGGAAGGAATACCTGGACGGATACCGGGAAAACCTCAGGAGCATGCTCGATTCCATCGTGGTCGAGGAAAAGGACGGCACGCGGCATCCGCTCCGGAAAAAGGAGAAGCCTCCGGTGCAATGATACCGGGTAAACATGGGAAAGTCAACTTGCCAAAGGCAGGGGGATTGGATATAATTTCAGGCGAAGTATGCCAGCTGAAAGGAGCATGGAACAATGGACGAAATGGAAATGAACGGCATGGAAGATATGGAAAATGACGTGATCGTATTTGAGGATGACGACGGCAACGAATACGAGTTTACGGTGGTGGATTACTTCTTCTACAACGGCGACGAGTATGCGCTGCTGACGGAAAACGGAACCGAAGGAACCGAGCAGGAGGGCGAGTGCATCGTCTGCAAGGTCGTGGAGGTGACCGGCGAGGACGGCGAGGAGGACGAGGAGTTCGAACTGGTCGAGGACGAGGATCTGGCCCAGAAGCTGATCGACATTGCCAATACCCAGATGTCGGAAGACGAGGAAGAGGACGAAGAATGATGAAACTGCCGATTCGGGTGCTGCTGGTGCTGCTGTGCGCGGCGGTGATCGTCGCGATGCCGTTCGCGGTTTCCTCCCCGATGATGCTCGAGGGAGAAAAAATGAACCTGATGAACGGCGGGGATGACGGATCGGAATGGGACGAAGGGGAGGAAGAAATCGATTTCGGACGCCTCTTCTTCCCGTCGGCCTGCGCGGAAGGGGAAGATGACCTGACGGTGGAAACGTGGGTCGAAGGCGAGCTGCATATCCTTCCGGAATGGAAGCTGCCGCTGGACTTTACGGTTCCGCCCGCTCCCAACCCTGCCGGGTTCACGGAGGACGGCTATGCGGATGACAGCATCCGGGTCCGGGTGGAAACCCGGGAGATGAACGGGATCACCGTGCACGCCGCGTTCGTGCAGGTGGCGGATGCCAGCCAGTTCCGGACGGCGACCCCCTACGGGATCAAATCCAGCCGGACGCTGCCGCTGGCGAGCATCGCGCCGGTCAACCACGCGGTGATCGCGATGAACGGCGATCTGTTCACCCAGCTGCCGGACAAGAAATCCTTTGAATACCGGATGGGGGAAAAGATCCGCAGCAAGAGCAACAAGCAGAAGGATATCCTGATCATCGATGATCTGGGAGATTTCCATTTCTTTCTGCGCTCCAAGGGCCTGAGCGAGTATTCCAAGCAGATGAAGAATGAAGGCCGCCAGGTGGTGAACGCCTTCACCTTCGGGCCGGCCCTGGTGGTCGACGGCGAGGTGCAGAGCCTGGAGAAGGAATACGATTATGCCCGGCTGTACAAGAATCCGCGTTCCGCCATCGGTCAGACGGGACCGCTGTCCTACGTGATGGCGGTGATTGAGGGCCGGGGGGATGAAGGCGGCGCAACCCATGCGGAGCTGGCTGCCATCATGAAGGAGCTCGGCTGCGTACAGGCATACAATCTTGACGGCGGGAACACCGCGGAGATGATCATGTTCGGAGCGGACGGAAGCGAGCTGTTCCATTTCAAGGGCGATCAGATCGCGGAAGTGCGCGGGCAGAGCGACATCATCTTCTTTGCCACCGCGGTTCCGGAAACGGAGTGGTAAGGGACGATGAAGCTGCTGGATGAGGCGGTTCGGATTGACCTGTTCGGAACGGATGTATACGCCTTCGGCCTGTACTGCGCGATCGGAGCGGCGTTCGCCCTGATCGCCTGCGGCGTGATCTGCCGGATGTGGAACATGAAGAAGGGAACCGCGCCGCTGTTCGGATGCCTGAGCCTGATCCTGGGCGCGGTATGCGGAAGGCTGGTTTTCTGCCTGATGGATATGGAGCTGGGCGGGCTGATTCCGCTGCCCGCATGGTTCCGGATTGAGATCGGCGGATGGAGTCTCTTCGGGGTGATGGGCGGCGTTTTCTTCGCCGCCTGGCTTACGGCGAAGCTGACCGGGCAGAAGCCTCTCGCGCTGCTGGACACCGCCGCGTGCGTTCTGCCGCTGTTCATTACGGCGGAGCGGCTGGCGGAAGCCCGGATTGAAGGGTTCAACATCAGCCGGTCGCTGGGCGAAGATTTCCCGGACATTCCGTTTCTGACGGTTCGGGACGAGGTTTACGGGGTGCGCTTTCTGGCCACCTACCATCTTGCGGCGGTGCTGGCCGTGATCCTGTTTCTCGGCTTCCTGCTGCTGATCCTGCGGGACCGGCGGAGGACCGGGGATCTGTGGATCCTGTTCCTGATGCTGGCCGGGGCGGGCGGGATCCTGCTGGAAAGCCTGCGGTACGATCATTTTCTGGAATTCAGCTTTGTCCGGTTCCAGCAGGTGCTCGCGGCGATGATGCTGGTATGGGGCGTGCTTCTGGCCGGAAAGGGCTGCCGGAGGACGCAGCACAGATGGTTCACCGGCGCGGTGATTGCGCTTATCGTGGCCGTCGGGGTCGGCATCGGCGTCGAATTTGCCCTGGACCGGACGCGGTTCAGCCACGTGATTCTGTATATACTCATGATTGCCGCGCTGGCGGTTCCCGTGGCGATGGGCATCCGAATGATGAAGAAAAGGGAAGGAAACGAGTAGGAAGTGACACTCAGAACGGTCCGGAGAATCCCGCTGGGTGCGGCCATCAGTCAGCTGTACGGGTATATTTACTGCATGCTGCTTTCCAACATGCTGGTGGATATGCCCCTTTTTGGTGGCGCCCTTTATCTGTGCGGGGAGGCGGTGGTCGTGGCCTGCTTCGTTTTCGGCAGGCGCGGACGCGCGCTGCTGCCCGGATACGCCCGGGGATGGATTGCTGCCCTCTCCCTGCTGCTGACGGCGATTGCCGTGCTGATCACGGGACTGTATCCCGCGACGCTGGAGAGCGGGAAGACATGGGTGCTGTTTACTTCCGTGATCCTGTGCATCTGCGTGGATGCGGTGACGACATGGGTGATCCGGCGCGGAGAAGGCGCGGGCGGACTGAGCAAAGCGGCACTGGCAGCCGGGGTCGGGATTCCGCTGGCGGCATCCGCCGGGATGGCCGCGGTGCTGGTCGTCAATCTCGGCGCCGGGGACGGCTGGCCCCTGGCCGGCGCCTATGCCCTGATGGTCTGCATCCGGGTATGGTTCGCGCTGCGGCGGACGGATGACCGGGAAGCCGCGGCGGCGGATGAAACGGCACCGGAGCGGATCACCGGGATCCACGCTTACCGGTCCATGGAATGGATCAGCCTGCTGCTGGTCGCCGCGGTGGAACTGACGGTGGCCGTGATGTACGCGCTGCTGGCAACGAATCAGGAATGGCTGCTGGGCGCCATCGCCGTGGCGGTGGCCTGCACGGTGATTCCCGCCGAGGCGGGCGCATGGATCCTGCACCGGCTGGAAAGAAAAGGAAACAAGGATCCGACCTGGCTGCTGGCATGCGGCCTGATTCTGTGGCTGCTGGGGGTGGTTCTCTGCTCCCGCATGCTCAAGGACGGTCATCTGGAATACGGCTGGGTGTACTGCTACCTGGCGATCTGCACGGTCGGGAGCACGCTGAGCCTGACGGGGCTTGGCCGGATTGAGCAGCTGATGCCGGAGGCCATGACCGCCGCCGGACAGAAGGTGCCGGCGGGTTACTGGCGGCTGAGAATTGCCAACTGGGACCTGGCCCGGCTGATCGGAGACCTGGCGGCCCTGGGCGTGCTGACGGTTTTCTGCTTCGTCAACGGAAAGGACCTGCCCCGCGATATGGCAACGCTGGCGGCCCGGTTCCGGCCGGTGATGCTGCTGCCGCTTCTGCTGGTGATCATCGGGGCGATGATCAGCGTGTATCTGTTCCCGCTGAGCCGGAGATACATCGGCAAGGTGCATGAGCTGAACAGCCTTCGGGAAACCGGCGGAGAGAACCCGGCGCTGCAGCGGCAGGTGGAGCACGCCGTGACGGAAAAATACCGGCAGCCGTGGATGTCGCGGGTGCTGACGATCATCTTCGGGCTGTATTACCGGCACCGCGTGCTGCACGCGGACCGGATCGAGCCGGATTCCTCCAATCCGTTGGTCTTCCTCTGCAACCACGGGGAGATCTACGGGCCGATCGTATGCAAGCTCTATATCCCGGTGCCGGTCCGCGCCTGGACAACCGCGGAAATGATGTTTGACCAGAAGGACGTTACCGAATACCTGTTTGAAAACACCTTCGGGAAAATGACTTTTCTGCCCCGGGCGATCCGCCGGCTGCTGGCGCGGTTCGTCAGCTGGCTGAGCGTCAACGTGATGACGCAGATTGAATGCATCCCCGTGTACCGGGATTCCCCGATGAAGCTGCGGGATACGGTGCGCCAGTCGCTCGAGGCGCTGGAGGCGGGGGATAACCTGCTGATCTTCCCGGAAAGCACGGACCGGAAGTACGAACGGGAGGGGATCGGCAGCATTTCTCCGGGCTTCCTGATGATGGCGGAGGCATACTGGAAGAAGATGGGAAGAAAGATGCGGATGCTGCCCACCTATGTGAACCGGGAGAAGCGGACCATCTCCTTCGGATATACGATCACCTACGAGCCGGAGAACGGATTCCATGCCGAAGAGGACCGGATCGTGGCGGAAGTGGAAAAGCAGATTCTGGAACTGGCGGAAGAATAAAAAGAAGGGACGGGAAAAGAATGCGCGCGATACAGCGGATGACAGCACTGGGAATGGCGCTGGCCCTGGTCTGCTCCGGAGCCTGGGCGGATGCGGAGGCTGCGGCGCCCGCCGCTTCGTCCCTTGTCGTTCCGTCCCTTCGGGAAACGATCCAGGCGCAGGCGGAAACGGAATTCTCCTTCCGCAGCGGGATTCACTGGAACATGAGCCCGGAGCAGGTGCAGACGCTGGAAAACACGCCGATGACCACACGCTCCTCCGGCGACTGGTCCGTTTCCGTGGCCGGGGCCCCGGTGGAGGTCAGCCGGTTCACGGCAGATCTCGTTTTCATGTTCTATCAGAACCAGCTGAAGATGATTACCTATGAATTTCAGTCGGACGGCTCCGCGCTCAGCTATCAGTATCTGATCGGCGCGCTGTGCTCGGTATACGGCGACCTGCGGGACGCGGATCCGGCCGTGATCAAGGCGCTGATGGATCAGATCTACCCGGACCGCTACCGCACGGAGCTGATCTCGCAGGCCCACGCCTGGACGGCGCCGGACGGCACCGGCATCTACCTGTATTACTTCACGGCCAACGCCTTTGCCATCCTGTATACACCGCCCGAATTCGGGAGCGGAAATGCCGGCGGCTATGCCGTAAACGGACTGTAACGGTCCTGATTTTTCTCCCATTCGTCACAAAACATTCACCGAAAAAAACATGTCCGGCTATTGACAAAGCAGGGGCACGGTGATACATTATGCATGCGGTTAGCACTCGACAGGTTCGAGTGCTAACAATCCGGAAAGGAGGCAGGCGTATGGAGATGGATGAGCGAAAACTGCGCATCCTTCAGGCCATTATTGATGATTATATTCTGACCGGCGTACCCGTCGGATCCAGAACGATCAGCAAGAAGTACGACATGGGCCTTTCCTCCGCCACGATCCGGAACGAAATGAGCGACCTGGAGGAACTGGGGTTTCTGGATCAGCCCCATGTTTCCGCCGGACGGATTCCCTCCGCCAAGGCATACCGGCTGTATGTGGACACGCTGCTGGAAACGGGAAAGATTCCGAGCCTGTCGGTGGAAAACGTGCACCGGCTGTTTTCCGGCCGGATCCACCAGATGGAGGACGTGATTGACCATGCGGCGCAGGTGCTTTCCTCGCTGACGCAGTACACGGCCGTGGTGCTTTCACCCAAGGGGGTCCAGCCCAGGATTCAGACGGTTCAGTTCGTTCCCGTATCCTCGGAGACGGCGCTGGTCGTCATCGTGACGGATATGGGCGTGATCCGGGACAGCGTGATCCGCGTCGGCAACCAGATGGACAGCGATGCGCTCTACGCGATCTCGAGGACGCTGACCCAGGAGGTCCGGGGATGCACGCTGGAGGAGGCCGGGAAAAGGATTCCGGCGCTGATCGACCGGCTCAGCGGGAACGGCGACATGCTCCAGGAGCTCTACGGGCTGCTGAGCGACGGGGGAAAGAACGCGCGGAGGCCGCACGTGGCGATCGGGGGAACGAGCAATATGCTGGCCTATCCCGAATACAGCGATGTGGACAAGGCGAGAAACTTCCTCAGTCTGCTGGAAACGCGGGACAAGCTGGCGGAGATCGTCCGCGGCAACGGAGAAATGGCGTTCACGGTGCGGATCGGTCCGGAGACCGGCGTGCCGGAGATGACGGACTGCTCCATCGTGACGGCAACCTATTCCACCCGCGACGGGCAGCATGGCACCATCGGCGTCATCGGCCCCACGCGGATGCGGTATTCAAAAGTTCTCTCCATCCTGAACTCGATGGGTCATCAGCTGACCGATCTGTTCAGCGGACTGGATGAAGAAGAATAGAAAGGCAAGAGGACATGAACAAGGACAAGAGAAAGGGCAGGCCTGAGGAAGAAATCCGCGAGGAAGTACAGAACGCGCCGGAGAAGAAACCGGAAGAAGCGGAAGCGAACGAAGCGGAAACGAACGAAGCGGCGGAAGCGCCGCAGGAGGAGAATCCGCTGCAGAAGGAGCTCGAAGCCGCGCAGGCGAAAACGGCGGAATATCTGGCCATGGCGCAGCGGGTGCAGGCTGATTTCGAAAACTACCGCAAGCGGAATGAATCCGTCCGGGCGGATGCCTTCGCGGACGGCCGGCGCGATGTGGCATCGGTGATGCTGCCGGTGCTGGACAATCTGGAGCGGGCAGCGGCTGCGGCGGCCGGGGCGGATGAGGCCCTGAAGAGCGGCGTGGAGCTGGTGCTCAAGCAGATGACGGACGTGTATCAGAAGCTGGATGTGACGGCGATTGACCGGCTGGGTGAAAAGTTCGATCCTAACCTGGAGAACGCCGTGCTGCAGGGCACGGAGGACGAGGGAGAACCCGGAACCGTGTGCCAGGTGCTTCAGAAGGGTTACATGATGGGGGACCGGGTGCTTCGCCACGCGATGGTGAAGGTCGTTCCCGAATAAAAATGCCTTCTCAGGGCTGAACAGCCCTTTGAGGGCCGGGCATTGCCCGGCATGATAAATTGCCTTACAGGGAAAATGAAGATAAACGGAGGAACACGATTATGAGCAAGATTATCGGTATTGACCTGGGTACAACCAACAGCTGCGTAGCCATCATGGAGGGCGGCCAGCCCGTCGTGATCGCCAACGCCGAAGGAAGCCGCACCACGCCTTCCGTGGTGGCCTTCACCAAGGACGGGGAGCGCCTGATCGGCCAGGTCGCCAAGCGGCAGGCCGTGACCAATCCGGACCGGACCGTGATTTCCATCAAGCGGGAAATGGGCACCGGATACAAGGTCGCGATCGACGGGAAGCAGTATACGCCCCAGGATATCAGCGCCATGATTCTGAGCAAGATGAAGGAGACGGCGGAAAGCTATCTGGGCGAGAAGGTTTCCCAGGCGGTCATCACCGTGCCGGCTTACTTCAATGACAGCCAGCGCCAGGCCACCAAGGATGCCGGCCGCATCGCCGGACTGGAAGTGCTGCGGATCATCAACGAGCCGACAGCCGCGTCCCTCGCCTACGGCCTGGACAAGGAAGAGAACCAGAAGATCCTGGTATACGACCTGGGCGGCGGCACCTTCGATGTCAGCATTCTGGACATCGGTGACGGCGTGTTTGAAGTGCTGAGCACCAACGGCAACACCCGCCTGGGCGGCGATGACTTCGACCAGCGGATCATCGACTATGTGGCGGAACAGTTCAAGAAGGAAAACGGCATTGACCTGAAGCAGGACAAGATCGCGGCGCAGCGGCTGAAGGAAGCGGCGGAAAAGGCCAAGATCGAGCTGAGCGGCACCACGACGGCGAACATCAACCTGCCCTTCATCACGGCGGACGCCACCGGCCCGAAGCACCTGGACGTGACGCTGACCAGAGCCAAGTTTGACGAGCTGACCGCGGACCTGGTCGAAGCGACCATCGAGCCCATGCGGAAGGCCCTCAAGGACGCCGGACTGACCGTGGATCAGATCAACAAGGTCATCCTGGTCGGCGGCAGCACCCGGATTCCCGCGGTGCAGGATGCGGTGAAGAAGATCACCGGCAAGGATCCCTTCAAGGGCATCAACCCCGATGAATGCGTTGCCATCGGCGCGGCCATCCAGGGCGGCGTGCTGGGCGGCGAAGTGAAGGACGTTCTGCTGCTGGATGTTACGCCCCTGAGCCTGGGCCTGGAGACGGAAGGCCATATCTTCACCCGGCTGATTGACCGGAACACGACCATCCCGACCAGCAAGAGCCAGGTGTTCTCCACCGCGGCGGACGGGCAGACCACCGTGGAAATCCACGTGCTGCAGGGCGAGCGGCAGATGGCCTATGACAACAAGACGCTGGGCCGCTTCCAGCTGACCGGTATCGCGCCGGCGCCCAGAGGCGTACCGCAGATCGAGGTCACCTTCTCCATCGACAACAACGGTATCGTGAACGTATCCGCAAAGGATAAGGCCACCGGCAACGAGCAGAAGATCACCATCACCGCCAGCACGAACCTGACCGAGGAGGAGATCAACCAGCGCGTGAAGGAAGCAGAGCAGTATGCGGAGCAGGACAAGAAGCGCCGGGAAGAGGTGGAAACCCTGAACCGGGCGGACAGCCTGATCTATGAGACCGAGAAGACCATGCGCGAGAACGGAGACAAGCTGTCTGACGAGGACAAGAACACCGTTCAGAACGAGATTGACGCCTTCAAGAAGGTTCGGGAAGGCAACAACGCGGACGAGATCAAGAACGCCATGGATGCCTTCACCCAGAAGGTGTATGCCATCTTCGGCAAGCTGTATCAGCAGCAGGCCGGCCCGGACGGCAACCCCATGGGCGGCGAGGGCCCGCAGCCCGGAACCACCAACGATGACGGCAGCGTGAATGCGGACGGCAGCGTGGAATAATCAGAGATTTGAAACCAGGTTTGTTTTCCAAAGCAGGCCCGCCCCTTCGGAGGTGGGCTTGCTTTGAGGAAGAGGTGAGACGAGTTGGCCGAGAAAAGGGATTATTATGAGGTGCTGGGCGTCAGCAAGAACGCCACGGATGACGAGATCAAGCGGGCATACCGGAAAAAGGCCAAGGAATGCCATCCGGACCTGCATCCGAACGACAAGAGCGCCGTCGAGCGCTTCAAGGAGCTGAACGAAGCCAACGAGGTGCTGTCCGATCCCGACAAGCGGGCGAGGTATGACCAGTTCGGCTTTGAGGATCCCACGGCCGGCATGGGCGGCGGGGCGAATCCGTTCGCCGGGTTCGGCGGCTTTGGCGGCATGGGGGATATTTTCGATCAGCTGTTCAACGGCGGAATGGGCGGGCGCACGGCCAGAAACCAGGGCCCCGTTCAGGGCAACGATCTGCGCTATGAGCTGCGGATCACCTTTGAGGAGGCCGCGAAGGGCTGCGAGAAGAGCTTTGAGATCTACCGCAACGAGCTTTGCGACACCTGCCACGGCAGCGGCGCCAAACCGGGAACGAGCCCGGTCACCTGCCCCACCTGTAACGGCACGGGCCAGATCCGCCAGACAGGCGGCTGGATGACGACAGTGCGCACATGCTCCGCCTGCGGCGGCAGCGGCAAGGTCATCAAGGAGAAGTGCACCACCTGCGGCGGCGGCGGCAGGATCCGGAAGAAGCGGACCGTGACCGTCAAGGTGCCGGCCGGCATCGACGACGGGCAGACCATCATCATGAATGGCCAGGGCGAACCCGGACTTCGCGGGGGACCGAATGGCGACCTGTTCATCGTGATCGGCGTGAAACCCCACAAGCTGTTCCGCCGGGACGGATACAACCTGCTGCTGGATTTCCCGATCAGCTTCGTTACGGCGACCCTCGGCGGCGACGTGGAGGTACCGACCCTGAGCGGACCGGTCAAATACCGCATTCCGGAGGGCACGCAGCCCGGAACGGAGTTCCGGATCAAGGGCGCCGGCATTCAGCAGCTGCGGGGCAGCGGAAAGGGCGACCTGGTGCTGCGGGTGCGGGTGGAAATCCCCAAGCGCCTGAACAACAAGCAGAAGGAGCTCCTCCGTCAGTTTGAGGAGACGACTTCCGACAGGGAATATGAAAACAGGAAGGGATTCATGGAACGGGTAAAGGATCTGTTCCAGTAACCTTTCGGCTGAAGGCAGCGAAAAGCGCCGGCGCGTCCGGCGCTTTTCTTGCGCTTCCAGGCGCGAAGTGCTATCATACACGTATTATGAAATGCGAGAGGAGTGCACGGATGCGGAATACCGGCTGGCAGCGGACATGGGTCCGGGCACTGACCACGGTGCTGACCGTTGGAATGATGGTCCTGATCTTCTGCTTCTCCATGGAGCCGGCGGAGCGGTCGGACCGGACGAGCGGACAGATCTCCGAAGCCGTGGTACACGCGGTGTACAGGGATTACGACCGCATGCCGGTGCAGGAGCAGCACTCCATCTTTAACTCCGTTCAGCACATCGTCCGGAAGGCGGCACATTTTACGGAATATACGGTGCTGGGGCTGCTGCTCCGGCTCTGCCTGCTCAGCTGGTTCGGCCGCCGGAAAGGCATTCCCTTCCTGGCGTGGGGAATCGGCGCGCTGTATGCGTGCACGGATGAGCTGCACCAGATGCTGATCGACGGGCGGAGCGGCCAGTGGACGGATGTGCTGCTGGACTCCTGCGGCGTGCTGACGGGCGTGCTGATCGCCATGGCGGTTCTGGCGCTGGTGAGGAGAAAGACCGAGGGCGGGAGGACTGTCCCATGAGCATGAACATCGTTCTGGTGAACCCGGAAATTCCGCAGAACACCGGCAACATCGCGCGGACCTGCGCGGCCACCGGCGCGGTTCTGCACCTGATCGAACCGCTGGGTTTTTCCCTGGCGGACAAATACCTAAAGCGCGCCGGGCTGGACTACTGGAATCTGATGGAGTACCACGTATATCCGGATCTGGAGGCCTTCTGGAAGGCGCATCCGGGGATCCGGACCCATTTTGCCACGACCAAGGCGCCCCGGTCCTATCATGAGGCGCAGTACCGGGACGGGGACTTTCTGGTTTTCGGCTGCGAAACGAGAGGCCTGCCGGAAAACCTGCTCGAAAAGGCGTATGACCGGTGCATCCGGATTCCGATGCGCGCGGAGGCGCGCAGCCTGAACCTGGCCAATTCCGCGGCGATCGTTCTGTACGAAGCGCTTCGGCAGAATGGCTTTCCCGGCCTTCTGGAGGAGGGGCATCTGACCGGGCGGGATGAGGCGGAAGCACCGTGGCTGGATTATGTATAGCAGGCATCGCAGCGATGCGGGGGAGGTGAACGCGGATGGCCTATTTCAGGCACAATGAACCGATTGACGCGACACGGCGGCAGACGCCGCTTTATACGGAGATTCCGGAAGAGGAATATCCGGAAGAGGAAGACACGGAATACGATGACGGGTTTGATGCGCTGGAGGAGGAAGAACCGGATCCTCAGGAGGAGGCGCTTCTCCGGGAGGAACGCAAAATGAGGCTGCGGGACCGGATTCGCGTCCTGATGGATGTCAGCAATCTGGCGGCCATTCTCATCGGCACGGCGGCGATCCTGCTGATGCTGACCCTGCTGTTCAACATGATCAATTTCCTGGCCAGCGACATGCGCAATTCCTTCACGCTGTTCCAGACCCGGCTGTAGGAACGCTGAAACAACACCACTGAGGAATCCTTCATGAAAAACAGAATCTATCTGGACTATGCCGCCACATCGCCCATGCTTCCGGAGGTGCTGGAGGCCATGATGCCGTATCTGACGGGAAGCTTCGGGAATCCTTCCGGCGTTTATGCCACCGGGCGCGAAGCACGGAAAGCGGTGGAGCAGGCAAGAAGGCAGGCGGCCGAATTTCTGGGAGCGGAGCCCTCAGAAATCCTTTTTACATCCGGCGGAACCGAGAGCGACAACATGGCGATCCGCGGCGCGATGCTTGCCGCCGCGGAGAAAGGCCGGCATCTGATCACGGACGCCATTGAACACCACGCGGTGCTGCATACCTGTGAAGCGCTGGAAAAGCAGGGCTTTGAGGCGACATATCTGCAGCCGGACCGGGAGGGCGTGATTGCTCCCGAATCGGTCCGGAAGGCCATCCGGGAGGATACGGTCCTGATCAGCGTGATGACGGTGAACAACGAGATCGGAACGGTGGAGCCGGTGGCGGAGATCGGCCGGATCGCCCGGGAGGCGGGCGCCGTGTTTCATACGGACGCGGTGCAGGCGGCGGGAATGATGCGCCTGGATGTCCGGCAGACCGGTGCGGATCTGATGAGCCTGAGCGCGCATAAGTTTCACGGCCCCAAGGGGATCGGATGCCTGTATGTCCGGCGGGGCACGCGGCTGGACGGGATCCTGTCCGGCGGCGCGCAGGAGCGCGGTCTGCGGCCGGGAACGGAGAACGTGGCGGCCATCGTCGGCATGGGCGCGGCGATGGAGATCGCCCGGCGGGATATGGATGCGGCGCTTGCCCGGATCCGAAGGCTGAGGGATCGCCTGATCACCCGCGTGCTGTCCGACGTACCCGATTCCTTCCTGAACGGTCCGGAGCCGGATGCGGCGGGGGAGAAACGCGCCGCCAACAATGCGCACTTTTCCTTTGCCGGCATCGACGGGGAAGCGCTGCTTTTGCGGCTGGACCTGGCCGGCATTGCGGCTTCCGCCGGCAGCGCCTGTACGGCCGGCAGCATGGAGGCCAGCCATGTGCTGAAGGCGGTGGGCCTGGACGACGGGCGGATCCGGAGCGGTATCCGGCTGACGCTGGGAAGGGAAACAACGGAGGAAGAAATTGACCAGGCTTCGGCGGCAATTGCGGCCATCGTGGCGGATCTGCGCCGCATGCGCGGATAAACCGGAAGGGGAGGACGACATCCCATGAAAGAGGAATCGACCCTCAGCATTCTTTTTCCGCTTCAGGACGAGGTGACCTATGCGCTTTTGCCGGATGCGGCATGGCACGATCTGGGGCTGGATGCGCTGACGGAAAAGATCGCGCAGCAGCCGCAGGAGGTGCCGCTTTTGCGCCGGGTCATGACCAGCATGACGGCGGATCCGCGGGTCAGCGCATGGCGCGCCGAGGTCTTCGAGGATCTGCTGAACCATCCGGAAATCCGGGACAGGCTGATGAAGCTGCTGGAGAAGGTCAAGACATTCTACGACTACGGCGTGGTCAAACGGCACGATGAGAACGATACAGGCGTATGGGATCTGCTTCACCGGCTGGAGGAGTATCACGACTATATTGTGGCGGTGGAGGAGATCCGGGAATGCCTGTCCGGGAAGGATATCACCTCCCGGGGGCTCTGCGCCCTGCGGGATACGGTGGACCGGATCTACCGTTCCAACGGATTTGAGGCGCTGAAAAAGGATGTCGAGGCGATGCGCACCTCCGCGTCCGAGGTCAGAAGCCTGACCATCGGCATGAACCTGAACGAGCGCTTCGAGGCGGTGAGCATCGGCCTGATCACCGTCAACAGCAAGCCGTTCACGCATTCGGGACTTTTGAAGCATTTCATCACGGCCGTGTCTCCACGGAACGACATCTATCCGGAGGCGGACTGGAACGGCAGCTATTCCGCCTATCCGGCCAGCATGACGGACGCGATCGGCCAGGGGGCGGACCGGCTGGTGCGAACCGCCGCAGTGATGCGCAATCCGCTGCTGGGGCTTTCGATGGCGGCGGTGCCGGACTCCGACGGCGGATCCATGGTGCCCCGGCAGATGGATTCCGCGGCCAGCATGCTTTTGTCCAGGCTGACCAAAAAGCTGAAGGCGACGCTGGCTCAGTATGTGAATATCTCCGTGAAGGAGATCTCCGGGCTGATTCCGGAGCTGGTGTTCTATACCCGGTGGGCGGAATACATCAGCGCCATGCGGAAGAAGGGCTGGCGTTTCTGCCGGCCCGAGATCTTTGCGGAGGCATCGGAAACGGCGCGCATGGAGGCGGAAGGCTTCTACAATCTGAAGCTGATCGGCGCGGAGGCTCCGGAGAACGTGGTCCCGAACGACCTGGCATTTGATGCCCAAAGGCGCGTATATGTGCTGACCGGCGCCAACCGGGGCGGAAAGACCACCGTGACCCAGGCGGTCGGGCAGCTGTTTCTGCTGGCCCAGTGCGGGATCAGCGTACCGGCGGATTCCTTCCGCTTTGATCCGGCGGACCGGGTTTTCACCCATTTCCCGGCGGATGAGGACAAGACGCTGGATCTGGGAAGGCTGGGGGAGGAATGCCGGCGATTCCGGGAGCTGTTCGCGGAAAGCTCCGGACGCTCCCTGATCCTGCTGAACGAGACATTCTCCACCACCTCCTTTGAGGAAGGATACTATATCGCCGTGGACGCGGTGAAGGCGATTCTGCAGAAGGATGCCCGGGCCGTATACAATACGCATATGCACAAGCTGGCCCAGGAGCTGGACGAGGCGGTCAATTCGGATGACAAGGCTGGGAAAGCCGTTTCCCTGGTTTCGGAAACCCGGGAGGGCAGGCATACATTCCGCGTCCGGATCGCACCGCCGGAGGGCAAATCCTTTGCCCGGGAGATCGCGGTGAAATACGGCGTGACGTTTGAGGCGCTGACCGGCAATCCGGGCCTTGAAAGAGAAGAGAAAAGCGGATATAATGGATAAGGTTATCCATCATGAATCAAAGGAGAAAGAAAGCATGAAAATACTGGTTGTAAACGCGGGATCCTCCTCCCTGAAGTATCAGCTGATTGATATGGACGGCGAAAAGGAGCTGGCCAAGGGACTGGTTGAGCGCATCGGCATCGAGGGCAGCCGCCTGAAGCACAGCGCCGGCGATAAGAAGACGGAGATCACGGAGGAAATTCCGGACCATGAAGCGGCGGCGCAGCTGATGCTGAAGATCCTGCAGGATCCGGAGTACGGCGTGATCAAGAGCACGGACGAGATCGGTGCTGTCGGTCACCGCGTGCTGCACGGCGGCAGCGCGTTTACGGCTTCCGTCATCGTCAACGATGCGGCCAAGCAGGCGATCCGGGATTGCTTCCCGCTGGGACCGCTGCACAACCCGGCGAACCTGATGGGCATCGAAGCCTGCGAAAAGGTGATGAAGGGAACGCCCCAGGTGGCCGTTTTCGACACGGCCTTCCATCAGACCATGCCGCCGAAGGCCTATATGTACGGCGTGCCGAAGATGTATGAAGAAAAGCTGCATGTCCGCCGCTACGGCTTCCACGGCACCAGCCACCGGTATGTGAGCCGCCGGGTATGCGAATTCCTCGGAATCAGCCCCATCGGCCAGAAGATCATCATTGCGCACCTGGGCAACGGCTCCAGCCTGAGCGCCGTCAAGGACGGGAAGTGCGTGGATACCTCCATGGGCCTGACGCCTCTGGAAGGCCTGCTGATGGGTACCCGCTGCGGCAGCTGCGATCCGGCCGTCGTGCAGTTCATTGCCAACAATCCCCTGAACGATGACGGAACCCCCGTGGGCCATCCGATCAGCGTGGACGAAGTGCTGACCATGATGAACAAGAAGAGCGGCCTGCTGGGCATCACCGGCAAGAGCAGCGACTGCCGCGACGTGGATGCGCTGGCTGAAGCGGGCGACGAGAACGCGATCCTCGCGCAGGATATGCTGGTTTACGGCATCAAGAAGTACATCGGTTCCTACGCGGCGGCCATGGGCGGCGTGGATGTGATCTGCTTCACCGCCGGCATCGGCGAGAACAACGCAGAGCTGCGTCAGCGCGTGATCGAGGGCATGGAATTCATGGGCGCCAAGATCGACCCGGAAAAGAACAAGACCCGCAGCGAAGCCGTGATTTCCGCGGATGACAGCAAGGTGAAGATCTGCGTGATCCCGACGAATGAGGAAATCATGATCGCCCGCGACACGCTGGATCTGGTGACGACCGGGAAGGTCCGGGACAACTGAAATTGCCCCAAAATATTGTTGACAAACGATTTTGAAACAACTATAATACCAAATGGTCACTTTTGAGGTGAGGACATGAAGCTTGACGTATCGGAAGCGTTAGCCCACCCCGGTCAGGAGTACCGTTTCTCCGGAACGCAGGCCATTGCGGATCAGGAGATCACCGGCGATATCGTCCGGATCGACGATTGCGCGGTGGAAGGGGAATTCATGGCCGATGAGGAAGGGCAGATCGCTGTAAGAGGCAGGCTGAGGACCGTTGCCCACGCCCCATGCGCCAACTGTCTGCAGGATGCAAGCGCCGAGGTTGAGAACGACTTTGACGAGGTTTTCCAGCGGAACGGGGACATGGAGGACGATGAAATCTTTGCCTATGAAGGGCATGAGGTTTTGCTGGACAAGCTGGTGATGTCATACGCCGTCATGGCTCTGCCAATCCGTTTCCTTTGCCGGGAGGATTGTCCGGGCTTTGAATACAGGGACCCGGATGCCATTCCCGCCGAGCCGGGTACGCAGTATCCGTTCGCCGGGTTGAGGCAATTGCTTGATAACAATGAGGAGGTGTGAATCATGGCTGTACCGAAGGGGAAAATTTCGAAGGCTCGCAAGCACAGCCGCCGCGCCAACTGGAAGCTGAGCCTGCCGGGTATCGTTGAATGCCCCCAGTGCCATCAGATGAAGCTGGCTCATCGCGTGTGCAAGAATTGCGGTTATTATAATGGCGTCCAGGTCGTCAAGAAGGACGAAGAAAAGAACGCCTGATTGTCGACTGCTTTTTTACACGGGACTATTGCAGCTCCGCCCATCAGGGTCGGAGCTGTTTCTGTTTTCAGGAACCTGACACTCACTGACTGAAAGAGGACGGTTGCGGCGATGCGCCGCATGATGCAGGAGGGAAGACCATGGAGAAGAAAATGACCGGCGCGGATATGGAGACCCGGTTCAATCCCCAGGAGATTGAAGCCGGAATCTATCGGGACTGGGAGGAATCCGGCGCCTTTGTCGCTCACCGGAAAGAAGGAAAGAAACCCTTTACGATCGTGATGCCGCCGCCGAACATCACCGGCCAGCTGCACATGGGTCATGCCATGGACTGCATCCTGCAGGATGCGCCGATCCGGTATCACCGGATGAAGGGCGACCCGACCCTGTGGCTGCCCGGGACGGACCATGCCGCCATCGCCACGGAAGTGAAGATCGTGGAGGCCATGCGCAAGGAAGGGCTGACCAAGGAAGGCATCGGCCGGGAAGCGTTCCTGGAGCGCGCGTGGAACTGGAAGAAGGAATATGGCGGCCGGATCGTGCATCAGCAGCGGAAGATGGGCGTCAGCTGCGACTGGAGCCGTGAACGGTTCACGATGGATGAGGGCTGCAGCCGCGCGGTGCGCGAGGTGTTCGTGCGCCTGTTTGAAAAGAACCTGATCTACCGCGGCCAGCGGATGATCAACTGGTGCCCGGCGTGCCGGAGCGCCCTGAGCGATGCGGAAGTGGAATACGCCGAACAGGCCAGCCATCTGTGGTACATCCGGTATCCCGGAGCGGACGGCAGCGAGGGCGTGGTGGTGGCCACCACCCGGCCGGAAACGATGCTGGGCGATACCGGCGTGGCTGTGAACCCGGCCGACGAGCGGTATACACATCTGGTGGGCAAGAAGGTGATCCTGCCCATCATGAACAAGGAAATCCCCGTGGTGGCGGACGACTATGTGGAGATGGACTTCGGCACCGGTGCGGTGAAAATGACCCCCGCGCACGACCCGAACGACTTCGAGGTCGCCCAGCGGCATGACCTGGAGATCATCACCGTGACCAATGACGACGGCACGATGAACGAGAACGCCGGCCGCTTCCAGGGCATGGATCCCATGGAATGCCGCAAGGCGCTGGTGGAGGAGCTGAAGCAGCTCGGCCTGCTGGTGAAGATTGAGGATTACAATCACAATGTGGGCTTCTGCTACCGGCACAAGAACACGCCGGTGGAGCCGCGGCTTTCCGAGCAGTGGTTTGTGAAGATGAAGCCGCTGGCGGAGCCGGCCATCCAGGCGGTGCGCGAGGGGAAGACGAAGTTCGTGCCCGAGCGCTTCAGCAAGATCTATTACAACTGGATGGAGAATATCCGGGACTGGTGCATCAGCCGCCAGCTGTGGTGGGGTCACCGGATTCCCGCCTGGTACTGCGAAGACTGCGGAGAGATGATCGTCTCCCGGGAGGATCCGACGGTATGTCCGAAGTGCGGCGGAAAGCATCTGCATCAGGATGAGGACGTGCTGGATACCTGGTTCTCCTCTGCGCTGTGGCCCTTCTCCACGCTGGGATGGCCGGATCAGACGGAGGATCTGAAGTATTTCTATCCGACGAGCATGCTGGTGACCGGATACGACATCATCTTCTTCTGGGTGGCCCGGATGATCTTCTCCGGCATCGAGAACATGGGCGAGACGCCCTTTGATACCGTGCTGATTCACGGGCTGGTGCGGGACGAGCAGGGCCGGAAGATGTCCAAGTCCCTGGGCAACGGCGTGGATCCGCTGGAGGTGGTTGAGGAGTACGGCGCGGACGCGCTGCGCTTCAGCCTGGTGATGGGCGTGAGCCCCGGAAACGATACGCGCTACAGCCGGGACAAGGTCGAGGCGGCGCGGAACTTTGCCAACAAGGTATGGAACGCCAGCCGCTTCGTGCTGATGAACGTCAGCGAGCGGAAGAGCTTTGATCCCGCGAAGCTGGAAACGGCGGACAAGTGGATCCTCAGCCGCCTGCAGGAGGCGATCCGGGATGTTTCCGCCCACATGGAGGACGGGGATTTCGGCCTGGCCGCCACGAAGATCTATGACTTTGCCTGGAGCGAGTTCTGCGACTGGTATATCGAGCTGAGCAAGAGCCGGCTGCTGGGCGAGGACGGGGAAAGCAAGGAAACCGTGAAGGCGGTCCTGCTCTTCGTGCTGGAAAACCTGCTGAAGCTGCTGCATCCCTTCATGCCCTTCCTGACGGAGCAGGTGTACAAGTATCTGCCGGACAGCGAAGGCTTCCTGATGCTGCAGAGCTGGCCGGAGATCCGGGATGATTATGCCTTTGCCGAGGATGAGCAGAAGATGCAGGGCATCATGGAGATCATCCGGACGATCCGGAATCTGCGGAGCGAGATGAACGTGGCTCCCTCGAAGCGGACGCGGCTGATGCTGCTGCCGGGCGAGGGATGGAAGGAAACGCTGGAGGGCGGCGAAGGATATTTCCGCCGTCTGGCCGGCGCCTCCGAGGTAGAGATGCTGTCCGACCGCAATCAGGTCACGGAGAAGACGGTTTCCGCCGTGACCGCGGCGGGCGAGCTGTTCATCCCGCTGGGCGACCTGGTGGACTTTGAGAAGGAAGTGGCCCGCCTGACGAAGGAGCTGGAGAACCTGAACAAGGAAATGGCCAGGTCCCGGGGCATGCTGGGCAACGCCGGATTCGTGGCGAAGGCCCCGGCTCAGCTGGTGCAGCAGGAGAAGGACAAGCTGGAAGCTGCGCAGGCGAAGGCTGCCGCCCTGGAAAACCGGATTGCGGAGCTGAAGGAACAGATCTGATCAGGCCATACGGGCTGCGGTTTTTTCCGCAGCCCGTGTTTTGAAAAAGGAGACGGGTATGGAATTTCGTCATGAACCGGTGCTGCTGAACGAGGTGCTGCAGTGGATGAACGTCCGGGCGGACGGCGTCTACTGCGACGGCACCCTGGGCGGCGGCGGGCACAGCGAGGCGATCCTGAAGGCATCCGGCGGAACGGCCAGGCTCTACGGCATCGACCGGGATGAAAACGCCATCCGGGCGGCAGGCGAGCGGCTGCAGGCGTATCCGGGATTTCGGGCCATCCACGGCAACTTCCATGACGGGAAGATGCTGCTGGAGGCGGCTGGCGCCGGACCGCTGGACGGGGTGCTGCTGGATCTGGGCGTATCCAGCCCCCAGCTGGACACGGCGGAGCGCGGCTTCAGCTATCATGAGGATGCACCGCTGGATATGCGCATGGACAGGAGCCAGGGCATGACGGCCGCGGAATTCCTCAATCAGGCGGATGAACGCGAAATCATGGAAGTGATCCGGGATTACGGAGAGGAAAAATGGGCGGCCCGGATCGCGAAGATCATCTGTGAACACCGGGCCCGGAAGCCCATGGAAACGACCTTTGACCTGGTGGAGGCGGTGGACGCGGCCATCCCGAAGGCGGTGCGCCGGAAGGATGACGGGCATCCGGCCCGGCGGACCTTCCAGGCGATCCGGATCCGGGTCAACGACGAGCTGGATCCGCTGGAGACGGCGATCCGGGATTTCACGGACTGCCTGAAGAGCGGCGGGCGCATCTGCGTGATCACCTTCCACTCCCTGGAGGACCGGATCGTCAAGCGGGCGCTGAAGACGCTGGAGCATCCCTGCATCTGTCCGCCGAAGGCGCCCATCTGCACCTGCGGCCGGAAGCCGGTGGTGAAGGTGCTGGGCGGCGGGGCGATCCCGCCTTCCGCGGAGGAAGTGGAAAGAAATCCCCGCGCCCGCAGCGCGAAGCTGCGCGTGGCGGAAAAATTATAAATGAAAAAGGACACGTTGAAAATGATGGGTTCCAAGCGCAAAAACATCTTTCATCAGCCTCGCGTTTCCGGCCGGAAAATGCTGGCCCTGCTCTCTCTGCTGCTGGTTCTGCCTGTGCTGTGCCTGGCGGAGGATGTCCCGTCCGTGACCGGCAAGGTGCTGGAAATCGAGAAATACGGGCACGCCCTGCTGGATATCACGATCGAGGACTTCAACGCGGCCGGATTTGATCTGGGCGATATCATCACGGTCACCGCGGGGAACTATACCGGGGATATGCCGTATTTCAACGGCTACTATGTGGATCGTGATGAATACATGGTGCGGGCCTATCCGGGGCAGACCTATATTGCCGTATGCATCAATTACGGCCGGTTTGCCGATACGGCGGGCGTGGACGTCGGCGATCCGGTGACGCTGACGCTGAAGGAAAAGGCCGGGGCCATCGATCTGCAGGAGATCAACAATCTGGTATACAGGAATGACCGGGCGGCATTCCCCAGCGATGAAGTATTCGCCAATTTCCGGCCCGTGACGGTGGGCGGGATCGTCGAAGGCCTGCTGTACCGCTCCTGCTCTCCGGTCAACAATCAGTATGGGCGGGCCGCCACAGCCAACGCCCTCGCGGAGGCGGCCGGGATTCAGACGGTGATGAATCTGGCCAATACGGAGGAGGAACTGACGGGCTATTTCCAGCAGGAGGATTTTTCATCCTTCTATTACCGGCAGCTGTATGAAGACGGCCAGGTCATTCTGCTGGGACTGGGCGTTGACTTTACTTCCGAAGAATTTGCCCGGAGCGTTGTGGCCGGGCTGAAATTCCTGGCCGGACAGGAACCGCCTTATCTGGTGCACTGCACGGAGGGCAAGGACCGCGCCGGTTTCGCTTCCATGCTGCTGGAAGCGCTGATGGGCGCGGACGAGGAGGAGATCGTTTCCGACTACATGCTCAGCTTTACCAATTATTACGGCACGGAGCCCGGCAGCAAGCAGTATGAACTGATCGCGGACAAGAATATCCGCGAGATGCTGCGCTTTGTGGCCGGGCTGGAGAAGGGCGCTTCGCTGGAGGGCGTCGATCTGAAAGCGGCGACGGAGAAATATGTGCTGGATGCCGGCATGACCCAGGAGGAACTGGATGAGCTCCGGAACAAGCTGAGCGATCCGGATGCCGTTGGTCAGCCCGAAGAGGAGCAGAATGCGGCTTAAACCGGAAATGCCTGGACGGAACTTGATGGCTGGGAGCAATCCCAGCCGTTTTTCTTCGTGCGGGAAAAGCTTTTTCTGAACAAAACGGAAAAAAAGGGCGGCGCGGCTCGTCTGTATCAGTGAAAGCGCCCGGTGGAATCAGTCATGGCGCGGGAAGAAACGGTGGGAGGTGATCGGCGATGGAACAGGCTGCGGTACCCGGCCTGAGCCGAGAACAGATACTGAGCAGATGGATTGATCTCTATTCAGATCCGATCCTGCGGACATGCTATCTGTACCTGTCCGATCTGCAGCAGGCGGAGGATGCCATGCAGGAAACATGGATCAAAGCCTGGAAGCATATGGACGATCTGGAAAGGAAGGGAATCACGAACGAGAAGGCATGGCTGCTGCGGATTGCCATCAACACCTGCCGGGATTACCGGCGGACGGCATGGTTCCGCCACGTCGACCGGAGAGCGGCGCTGGACGAGCTTCCGGCGCGGCTGCAGATGGCGGAGACGGAGGACCGGACCATGTCATGGATTGTGATGGATCTTCCGGAAAGGTATAAACAGATCATATTGCTGTACTTTTATCAGGGACTGACGATGCAGGAGACGGCGGATGCGCTGGGGCTGCCGCTGACAACGGCGCACCGCAGGCTCAGAAAGGCGGAGGCCCTTCTGAAGGACGCGCTGGAAAGGAGTGAGACGCATGAGTAACGATATGCTGAAATATCGGGTTGCGCGGGCATTGGACGCGGAACTGGAAAGCGTCCGCACAACCCCCCGGGAGCGCGACCGGCTGTATGAAAACGCGATTGGAGGCAGAAAGGTGAAAAGGAAACTGAGGACCGGGATTGTGCTGGCCATGATCCTGGTGATGATGGTGGCGGTGGCGGTCGCGGCCGTGCTGCTGACGCGGCCGGAGATTGTGGAAAAGGTCGCCGTACCGATGGCGATCGAGAATGACCGGACCGCCGGAGTGCAGGGCAGTTATACGCCGGAGCAGCTGGCGGAGCTGATCCGGACGCTGAACGAAAACGGCTTTACCATGGAGGAGAACAACAGCCTGATGCAGGCGCTGCAGAACGGTCAGGGATATTACGAAGAGGAAGCCATCATGGAGATCTGCCGGCAGGCTTTCGGCGGGAACTTCTATACCTGGACGCTGGAGGAGCAGAACTGGTTCGAGCATCTGATGGTGGAAATCGGCTGGTACGAATCCTATGAATCCCATCTGCCGGGGCCGGACAACATGAAGTATGAGGAGGCGGAGGCCTACGCCTTTGAAACGCTGAAAAAGAAATATGGAAAGGATCTTCATCCCGAAGACCGGACGCTCTATACGCTGAGCCGGCAGTTCTATCTGGACTACGAAAACGGCGGAAGAGCCACGTGGAGCTTTACTTTGGATCCCAGGGATATTGACCATGGAATGTATAATATCAGGTTTGCGGATCGGAATCCGGAAGATACCGTCAGCTTCTGGGCGGAGATTCCGGACTGGACGCAGCCCTATACCGGGGATCAGCTGATGAGCCAATTCCATAGCGTCTATACCTGGTTTCAGGGAAAATGGCCGCAGGAGGCCTGGCGGCGTCTGCATGAAATGATGCAGAAGGCGGAGCTGGATCCGGCCGGGATGAACTATGCGGTGCACAGAGGATACCTGCTGACCGGGTATCCGGAACCGGCAGCGCAGGATCTGTCCCGGGAAGAAGCGGTCCGGAACGCAAAGGAGGCGCTGGGGAAGGATCGCGCCGCCATGGATTCCGCCGTGCTGACGGAATATGAAGGAAAGCGGATCTGGATGGTCGGTCTGGTGATCCATGCCCCGGAGGATGGCTCGAAGGACGAGGACGCGGGACATTATGCGGTGGCGGTGGACAGCACGTCCGGAAAAACGCTGAGCGTCCGGAAGCAGACGACGGACGACAATCCGTCCATGTTCTTCGTGCCGGAGGCGGCTTACGAAAAGGCCAGGGAGGGAATCCTCCGGGAGAGCGATTTCATCCGGATTGCCGCGGAAGCCATTCGGGAGAAGTATCCGGAGCTGAACCCCATGGATGAAAATGAGTTTGAGATCCGGCACCTGGGCGGCGGCAAACAGCACAGCATCCGGTTCCTGACGAAGAGCATCCGCCACGGGAATGCCTCCGCGGAAGTGGGGGCGGACGGATCCGTCCGGGAGATTCAGGCGGATATGACCCCGGCCACGGGGGATAACCTGTTTTCCCGCTATGGGGCGATCTACGGATATTACGGAGACTGGGATCAGTCGGTTTGGGTGCGCCTTTCGAAGGACATGGAACAGCTGGAGCCGGAAGAAACGGCAGGGAAGCTGCTTCGGATGGGAAACTATCCGGCGGAGGAAACCGTTCCGATCGATCATGAAAAGGCGCGGGAGCTGGCGATCCGGGCATCCGGCAAGCGGACGGCGGAGATCAATACCTGCGTGCTGATCGGAGCGGAGCCGAATCCGGTGTGGAAGCTGCGGGTGATCGCGGATGATCCGGTGGATCAGGTGATCGAGCTGGACGCAGTGACCGGGGAGGTGCTGGCAACGGACATCTTCAAAACGGATTATACGCCGGGCTACGTGCTCTACTCCCTGGAAAGGAACTGGCGAAGGCTGGAGCTGGAAACGGAAGGGGCGGTGCAGATGGCGATCCGGGCGATCACCTACAGATTCGGGGATCTGTGGCTGGACTTTCCGGAACTGGACGTGAGCAATCCGGATGAGTATGAGACGCGGACGGAAGGTCTGACGGTTTGCTTCGACGGCCGCTGGAAGGGCATGAAGAGCTACCGGGTGGAGTTCGATGAAAACGGATATGTGATCCGCTGCGAGGAATCAGTCTCGGAATCCGCGGAGGAACGGCCGGATCAGGCTGCTTCCGCGTCAGGCATTCAGGATGATATTCCCATGCGGCAGCGCGCGCTGGATGGCAGCATCATTCCCACGCCGACACCGCAGCCGGACGGGCGGATGTGGTTCCAGGGAACGGTGTATCCGGACGAGAAAGACTTCTGGGAACAGTTTGAAGCGGCGATGACGGAATATGGTGTGACGCCGGACAACCTGGAGGAGAAGGTACGGGAATGGATGGCAGAATACGGAGCGGATCCGGATTCCTGGCCGGATGCGTGCTATGTGCTGACGTACTTCATGACGCAGGTGGACGAGGGAGACTTCGATCCGGATATGCATCCGATCTTTCCCGCGGAAGGGAAGCCCGGGAAGGAAGAGATGAAACAGAAGGCGAGGGAAGCGTTCCATACTATTGCCGATCCGGAGATGGGATCCGACTGGGTGGATGCGCTGGAGATCGGCGGATTCCTGAACAGCGACGGCTTCAACTTCCGGAAGGGCGAGTCGTACGGGAAACCGGTCTGGTTCCTTAACATGCTGGCCTGGAATGAAGAGACGGAGGACTGGGAAGCCAAGGGATATGTTCAGCTGGACGAGGACGGGAATGTGCTGTACGCGGAGCTGGATCTTTACGGAAACGGTTAACCATCGGGCGGCACGGTTGATTAAATCAGCCGTGTCGTTTATAATTCAACTGGTTTGAAGGACATCAAGGCAGAAGCGCCGGAGACGGAGGCACAGGGCATGGCGGAATTATACGTGGTGGCAACGCCGATCGGCAATCTGGGGGATTTCTCCTCCCGCGGGATTGAAACGCTGAAGACGGCGGATCTGATCATCGCGGAGGACACCCGGGTGACGATGAAGCTGGGGCAGGTCTTTTCCTTCCGCGCCAGGATGGTCAGCTGCCACCGGCACAACGAAGAGGGAAAGGCCGACCAGCTGGCGGAGCAGATCCTTTCGGAAAACCTGAAGGCCGCGCTGGTGACGGACGCGGGAACCCCCTGCATCTCCGACCCCGGGAACGAGGTGGCGGCCGCCTGCATCCGCCGGGGAATCCCGGTCATTCCGGTGCCCGGATGTTCGGCCGGAATCGCGGCGATTTCCGCCAGCGGCTTTGACGCCCGGGAGTTCGCGTTTTACGGCTTCCTGCCGCGGGAAAAGAAGGATCTGCGGGAAAAGCTGAAGCAGATCGGGCAGGGAGTGAAGGTTGCGGTGGTTCATGAATCCCCCTTTCGGATTGTGGATCTGACGCGGATGATCGCCGAGGTGCTTCCCGATGCCCGGCTGGCGGTCTGCTGCGACCTGACGAAGCTGCATGAAAAAATCCTGTACGGCGCGCCGCAGGAGGTGCTGGAACGGCTGCTGGCGGATGAAAAAACCGAAAAGGGCGAATACTGCGTGGTGATGGACCTGCACGGCGTGCCGGAGGAAAAGGAGGAGAAGCCGGCGGCGGAGATCTCCGTGGAGGCCAGGCTGGCGGAGGAGATCAGCCGGGGGATGACGCTGCGGGAGGCGCAGGAGCTTCTGATCGAAAAGGGAGAAAAAAAGAACGCCGTCAAGCAGGCGGCGCTTCGGCTGAAAAAGAGCTGCGGGGCTGAATAATCGTTCTTCCGCGTAAAAAGAACTGCGGCGTAGATAAGCGGACGCGGCGCCGAGCGGACGGAACAGAAAAATGACCCGGTGGGATGATTCCCACCGGGTCGGCCTTTTGGGACGAATGCTTACACGTTCCAGATCTCCCGGGCATACTGCCGGATGGTGCGGTCGGAGGAGAACTTGCCGGCGGAGGCAACATTGATCAGGCACTTGCGGGCAAAGGCGGTTTCGTCCGCTCTCGCTTCCCGGATTGCCTGCAGCTTCGTGGCATAATAGCTCTCGAAGTCCTGCATGACATAGTAATGATCCGGTTTGTGCCAGGAAGCGCCCTTGAGGATCGCGTCATGCAGCTCGGCCAGACGCCCGTCCTCGTCCGGGAAGGTGCCGTCCGTCAGCGTATCCAGCGCCCGGCGGAGCAGCGCGTTCTTCCGATAGATCGGATTCGGATCATAGGTATCCCTGATCCGGGCCAGCTCTTCCACCGTGGCGCCGAAGATATAGTTGTTCTCCAGTCCGGCTTCCTCGACGATCTCCACGTTGGCACCGTCAAAGGTGCCCAGGGTCACCGCGCCGTTGAGCATCAGCTTCATATTGCCGGTGCCGGAGGCTTCCGTGCCGGCAGGGGAGATCTGCTCGGATATATCCGCGGCGGGAATGATCTTTTCCGCCCAGGAGCAGTTGTAGTTCTGGACAAAGACGACCTTCAGACGCTGATTCGTCTTCGGATCGTTGTTGACCCTGTCGGCAATCATGTTGATCCAGTGAATCACGGCTTTGGCCCGATCATAGCCGGGAGCCGCCTTGGCGCCGAAGATGAAGGCGACAGGGGGCAGATCCTTGAGCTTGCCATGTTTGAGCTGATCATAGATGGCGAGGATGCTCAGGGCGTTCATGAACTGCCGCTTGTATTCGTGCAGGCGTTTGACCTGGACATCGAACACCATGGACGGATCCAGCGAGACGTTCTCCTTCGCCTGAATTTCCGCGGCCAGCTGCCGCTTCTTTTCATTCTTGACGGCGATGAACCGCCGGCAGAGCTCGTCATCGATCATGGGCTTCAGGTTCTGCAGCTGATCGAGATCCGTGATGAACCCGGGACCGATCTTCTCCTCCAGGAGGCGGGAAAGCTCGGGATTGCACAGGCCGAGCCAGCGGCGCTGGGTGATGCCGTTGGTCTTGTTCTGGAAGCGTTCCGGCCAGATTTCGTACCACTCCCGGAACAGATCGTTCTTCAGGATTTCGCTGTGCAGCGCGGCAACGCCGTTGGTCGCGTGGGTGGCATAGACCGCCAGCTGGGCCATATGAATCCGCTTGCCCTCAATGACGCACAGATGCGGGCCGGGCGTTTTGCCGAGCTGCTTCATATCCGCCCGGAAGCGGGCATCGATCTTCCGCATGACGGATACGATCTGCGGACAGACGGAGCTGAGCAGGGAAAGATCCCACTTTTCGAGCGCTTCCTGCATGACGGTGTGATTCGTGTAGGCGAAGGTTTCCCGGGCGATCCCGAAGGCTTCCTCGAAGGGAACCCCGTCTTCGCCCAGCAGGCGGATCAGCTCGGGGATCGCCATGGTGGGATGGGTGTCGTTCAGCTGGGCGGAAACCTCCCGGGCAAAGAAGGAGTAGTCGCTGCCATGGCGGGCACGGTATCCGCGCAGGATATCCTGCATGGTGGCGGAGACCAGCACATACTGCTGCTTGACCCGCATCTGGCGGCCGGCTTTCCGGGTGTCGTTGGGATAGAGGAACTTGGTAATGTCTTCCGCCTGATTCTTGGCGGCGGAGGCTTTGGCGTATTCCTGGTCATTGAACAGGGAAAAGTCGATCTCATGAAGGCTTTCTGTCTGCCACAGACGCAGGGTGCCGATGTTTTTTGCACCATATCCGATGACCGGCATGTCATAGGGAACAGCCAGCACATCCCCGGTCTTCATGGAGACCACCACCGCCTGATCCTCCCTGCGGATGGACCACGGATCGCCCCAGCGGGACCAGTCATCCGGCTCCTCCGTCTGCCGGCCTTCGACAAACTTCTGTTTGAACAGACCGTAGCGGAACCGCAGACCGTAACCGGTCAGCGGCACGCCGCAGGTGACGGCGCTGTCCAGAAAGCAGGCGGCCAGCCGGCCGAGACCGCCGTTGCCGAAGGCATCATCCTCGATATCCTCCAGAACGGCGAGATCGACGCCCCGATCCTGCAGCGCCTCGCGCACGTCATCCAGCAGCCCCATGCAGTACAGATTGTTGTAAACAAGGCGGCCCACCAGGTATTCCATGGAAAGATAGTAGGCCTGCCGATGGGGAAACCGGGCATCCTCCCGCTTCTTCCACAGCGGGGCAATGGCATCCATCGCGGCGCCGGAAATGGCATTGTGGAGCTCGGCTGCGGAAGCCTCCTGCAGGGTCTTGTGGGTTTCGGTCATCAGCCTCATCTCGGCATCGCGGATCAGTTGTGCGGCGTTCATCATGGTTTTATTTCCTCCTGCTCGATTTGTTCAGTTTAAAATACTTCATGGAAAGATCGTCCGTCAGTGCACCGGGCTTCATGCGCCAAAGCCAGTTGCCGCCGATGGTGCCGGGAAAGTTCATGCGGGCGCTGCCGTCCAGCCCCAGCACATCCTGCATCGGGATGACGACCGTATCACACGGACCGTCCAGCAGCGCACGGATGAAGGCTTCCGGTGCCTCCTGAGGCGAGGCGAAATGCAGCGTTTTTTCCGCGAAGGCCAGCGCTTCCGGGGAAGCCTTTTCCGCCCAGCCGAGGGTTGTGTCGTTGTCATGGGTGCCGGTATAGGCAACGCTGTTTTCCCGGTAATTCCCGATGAAATGGGGATTGCTTTCATCCGAATCGAAGCCAAAGGTCAGCACCTTCATGCCGGGATAACCGCACCAGTCCAGCAGGCGGCGGACCCGATCGTTGACGCAGCCCAGATCCTCCGCGATGATCCGGATTCCGGAAATCTCCCGGTTCAGAACCATGAAAAGCTTCTTTCCCGGTCCGATCACCCAGCGGCCCTTGCGGGCATTGGGCATGCCGTGCTTCACGGAATAATAGTTGGCAAAGCCGATGAAGTGGTCGATCCGGACCATGTCATACAGGCTGGCCATGCCCTTCATCCGTTCCACCCACCAGCCGTAATGATGACGGCCGAGGTAATGCCAGCGATAGAGCGGATTGCCCCAGAGCTGTCCGTCCGCCGAGAAATAGTCCGGCGGCACGCCGGCGACCCGCTTCGGAATCCGGTTCCTGTCCAGCTGGAAGATTTCCGGATGGGTCCATGTGTCGGCCGAATCCTCCGCCACATAGATCGGCATATCCCCGAAGAGGGAGATGTTCCGCTCATTGCAGTACTTTTTCAGCGCGAACCACTGGCGGCGGAACAGATACTGGCAGAAGACGTGATATTCGATTTCCCGGGCCAGCAGCGTCCTGTATTTTTCCAGGGCATCCTTTTTCCGGTGAACGATCCGGGCATCGGGCCACTGGGAGAACATGACGCCCCCGAAGTGCGCCTTCAGGGCGGTGAAGAGGGCGAAATCATCCACCCAGGGATTGTCATTCCGGAATTCATCGATGGGCCCGCGAAGCCGGTATGCGGACTGGGAAAAGCAGCGGCGAAGGAGCATGTCCTTGTTTTTCCGCACTTCGTCATACGCAACAGCGTCATCCGTTTTCGGCCGGTATTCCTCTGAATCCATATAGTCCAGCAGCTTCTCATCCCGCAGCGTCCGGCAGGAGATCAGCAGGGGATTGCCGGCAAAAACGGAGGAGGACTGGTAGGGACTTTCGCCGTATCCGGTCGGTCCGATGGGCAGCACCTGCCAGATCCGGAAACCGGCGGACTGCAGAAAGTCCGCAAACCGGTAAGCCTCCTCGCCCAGGGAGCCGATGCCGCCCGGGGAAGGAAGGGAAGAGATATGCATCAGAATACCGCTGGTCCGCATCAGTGAGTCACTCCTTTTCCAGAACGGCCGCCGAATCCCGGCGGCGGAAATCCGCCTGTACCAGCACGTGTCGGGGAGCGGCGTTCTTATCCATCATTTCCAGCAGCAGGTTAATGCTTCGCCTGGCGATTTCGCCCACGGGCTGTTCCACCGTGGTCAGCCTCGGTACCGTGAACCGGCTGATATCGATTCCGTCATATCCGATGACGCTGATGTCCTTCGGAACGGACTTGCCCAGATCGTGAATCGCCCGGATCGCGCCGACGGCCACCGTGTCGCTCATGGCGAAAAGGGCGGTGGCATCCGGATGGCCGGCAAAGAAGGAACGGGCGGCGTCATATCCGGCATCGTAGGAAAAACGGGTTTCCCGGTAGCATTCCGGATCAAAGGCGACGCCGTGGCTTTCCAGCGCTTCGCAGAAGCCCTGGAAGCGCCGGGCCAGCGAATCCCCGGCAACCGGATTGGATCCGAACACGGCAATCCGCCGATGGCCGAGGGAGTACAGCTCCTCGCCAACCAGGCGGCCCATGGTCCGGTCATCCACAGAGACGGAGGAGGCCCGGGGCAGGGAAGCCATTTCAGCGTTGACCGTGGTGAAGACGATCGGGATATCCAGATCCCGGATCGCCCGGACCCGGTCGTCGATCAGGCTGCCGACAAAGATGAGCCCCTTGACGCGGCTCGCCCGGGTCCGGCGCAGCGCGGCCAGAAACTCGTCGCCTCTCTCATCCACATAGTCCGTGACAAAGCTGTCCTCCAGCATGGCTCCGCGCTCCAGAATCGCTTCCGCCAGGCTGCTGAGGAACGGATTCGACCGGCCGCGGACGATCATGCCGATGACCTCGTTGCTCTGCTTCAGACCGCGGGCATTGGTGTTCCCGGTGAAATGGTTCGCCTCGATGATCTCTTCCACGTGGCGACGGGTATCCGGATTGACATCCGGCCGGTGATTCAGCACGCGGCTCACCGTTGTGACGGAGACTTCCGCCATCCGGGCGATATCTTTGATTGTCAGACTCTTCATGATCCGATGCGCCTCCGCGATGCACGTTTCCGGCAACGTTGCCGGAAACGATATCGGTAACGTTTTCATACCGAAGATATCACACTTTCCGGCGGTTGTCAACTCGGATTCATACAGAACGGAATACATCTTTTTTCCACTTGGGGAACAAGTTGATTTTTTATTTCGTTTTGGTATAATGAAGGATAGCATTGGATGAATCGAATAATCAGAGAGGAGGAACGGATGATGTACAGAAAAATCCTGGCGATGCTGCTGTCGATGGCTTTGCTGTTCTGCTGTTCCTTCTCCCCGGCGGAAGAAATGTTTTCCGATGATGAGGAATTCTTCGATGAGGAGATCGAGGATATGACCGAAGAGGATTTTGCCAAGCAGAAAAGAGAGCTGGCGGCCAAAGCCGGCTATACGATGGAAAACTACAAGGAAGAAGGGGACTTTACATACGAGGTTTCCGATGACGAATTGTTCTGCCGGACGGTGCGGTACAACAAACCGGAGGACGAAGGAATCGTTACCGTGCCGGAAACGCTGGGAGGCTATCCCGTGGCAGCCATTGGGGATCATACGTTTATGGGCTGCATGATTTCCGGCGTCGTGCTGCCGGAAGGCATCACGGAGCTGGGGGAACAGGCCTTCTTCCAGTGCATGAACCTGCAGGAGATCATCATTCCCGAAGGGGTCGAGATTCTGCAGAAATGCTGCTTCGGCGCGTGCACGCAGCTGTTCAGCGTGATGCTGCCCTCCACGCTGCTGGAGGTCGGTGAAATGGCTTTCCTGGGCTGCGCGTCCCTGCAGGAGATCGTTTTTCCAGAAAGCCTGGAGACGATCGGGCTGAACGCGTTCAACACCTGTGCCACCCTCAGACGGGCCGTGCTGCCGTCAGAGGATGTGGAAGTGGACCCGACCGCGTTTGCCAACTGCCCGGCGCTGACCATTGAATACCTGCAATAAAGGAAATGGCGCAACAACGGAAAAACCCGCTCCGGAGAGGAGCGGGTTTTGACGATTCATGGCCTGATTACTGAATGATCATGCGGCCGCAGGTTTCGCACTCCACCAGCGCGCCGCCGCGGATGCGGGCGAGGGTGGCGGAGGGAAGCGAAGTATTGCACCCGGAGCACTGCCCGTAGGTCAGCCGCGCCATCGGAGGAGAAATGTGCTTCTTGATCGTATTGTATTCCTCCAGCAGCGCCGGATCCACCGTGTCCAGCAGCGCCTTGGCCTTCAGCCGCTGCGCATCCAGCTCCTCCTTCTTGACCTTGGATTCCTGCTCATATTCGGCCTTCAGCTGATCGAAGGACTTCTTGGCATTGGCCGCTTCGATCTTCACATTGCGCTGGGCCTTTTCATTGGCAGCGGATTCCCGGGCGATATGGCCGATTTCCGCCTCATACTGCCGGATCGTATCCCGGCACTTCGCCACTTCGGAAAGAAGGGATTTGACCTCCTCCGCGGTCTGCGGAGGATTGGCGGCGTAGCGGCTCTTCAGCCCGTCCAGCTGGGAGCTGGCGTGATCGATGGCCTGAATGATGACGTCCTTCCGGTCGACCATCGCGGCGATGTCGCTTTCAATCTGCTTATACTGCTTCTGGCGGTCGAGAATAAAATCCCGGGCCTTTTCAAGCTTCAGCCGGGTGGGGGAGCGGCGGATGGCGTTAGCGATCGCATCAGCCTTGATATCCTCCTGCTGGTAAGCCCATAAAGCTTCAAACTGTTCCATACGAGGGACCTCCTTACTGACAGGCGGATGCAGGATCCCCTGTCATGTTTCCTTGGGGAAAGCATAGGCGGGCACATTGGATACAAAAACCCGCACATTACATTCTACTTCATTCAGGCAGTTTTGTAAAGCTTCCGCCAGGGCGCGGATCCCGGGCTCCTCCGTGGCAAAGTGGCCGCACTCAAAGGCGACAATCCCGGCGTCTGCCATGGCGAGCGCATGATGGTGCCGGATCTCTCCGGCGATGAACGCATCGCAGCCGGCTTTCTCCGCCGCCTCCCAGAATTCGCTTCCGCCGCCGGAGCACAGGCCGACCCGGCGGATCATCGTATCCTTCGGGCCCATCAGCCGGACGGAATCCCCCAGGGAATCCTCCAGCATCCAGGCAAAGGTTTCAGCCGGGACGGGCTCGGCCAGCGTTCCGCAGCGGAAGAAGCCTTCCCCCGCGCCGTCATCCAGGCCGCAGAGGGCACACAGCATATCATTGATGCCGCCGGCGGCCTGATCCAGATTGGTATGGGCAGCGATGAGCGAGATGTTTTCCCGGATCAGGCGGGAGACGATCCGCCCTTCATAATCTTCGTCCGTCAGGCGCCGCCGGCCGTGCAGCATCAGGGGATGATGGGTCACGATCAGCGATGCGCCGAGCGCGGCCGCCTCGTCGATCACGCGCTCCGTCGCATCCAGCGCGAAGAGCACGGAGGCCACTTCCTGGCGGGGGGAGCCCACCAGCAGGCCGGAATTGTCCCATTCCTCCTGGGTTTCAAAGGGGGCGACGGACTGGAGCAGCTCCAGAATGTTCTCCACGGTCATGGTCAGACATCTCCTTCTTTCGCGCGATTCAGAAAAGCGGTGTAAAAATCAATATCCGCCGTGATGCGGGCGATTTCCGCTTCATCTGCGAGCGAGGCGGATTTCAGTCCGGAAAGCTTTGCGCAGAGCACCTCCCGGCGCCGGGCAAGGAATGGGATCAGCATCGGCGAATCCGACCGGAACAGGGGACCGCCGAGGCGGATCTCCTGCTCCGTCATCTCCATGCGGCCGGGACGGGCACGCAGCACCAGATAGTATCGCCCGGCGCTGAAGCAGGGTTCCTCCATTTCCAGATGGTAGTCTATATCCCGGATGGCCTGGCGGATCAGGGGCCAGTCCGTATGCGCGGAAAGAAGCAGGGACGCGCCGTGCAGACGGTCCCGCCCGGACAGCAGAATATCCCGGATGGTACGGCCGCCCATCCCCATGACGGAGATCATATCGCACGCCTCCCGAACCGGATCCAGCCCGTCTCCCAGGCGCAGATCGGCCCGGGATTCAAGACCCCGGTCCAGAATGGTGGAACGCGCGTTTTTCAGCGCGCCTTCGCTGATATCCGTCAGAATCATATGGCAGACACGGCCGCGCTGTAGCAGCGCGGCCGGCAGATGAGCATGGTCCGTTCCGATATCCGCCGCCAGGGCACACTCATCGTACAGACGGTAGGCCAGCGACAGGCGGGGATCCAGGGATACAGGTGATGTTTTCATCGGTTCAGTCCAGATAATCCCGAAGCTTTTTGCTGCGGGAAGGATGGCGGAGCTTCCGGAGGGCTTTGGCCTCGATCTGCCGGATGCGCTCCCGGGTCACATTGAATTCCTTGCCGACTTCCTCCAGGGTGCGCTGGTGGCCGTCATCCAGGCCGAAGCGCAGGCGGAGCACCTTCTCCTCCCGGGGAGTCAGCGTGTCCAGCACGTCCATCAGCTGTTCCTTCATCAGGGTGAAGGACGCGGCTTCCGCAGGGGCGGGCGCATCGTCATCCGGAATAAAGTCCCCCAGATGGGAATCCTCCTCCTCGCCGATGGGCGTTTCGAGGGAAACGGGCTCCTGGGCAATCTTGATGATTTCCCGTACCTTGGCCTCGGAAATGCCCATCTCCTTGGCAATCTCCTCCGGCGTGGGCTCCCGGCCGTATTCCTGGAGCAGCTGGCGGGAAACGCGGATCAGCTTGTTGATGGTTTCCACCATGTGTACGGGAATCCGGATGGTGCGTGCCTGGTCGGCGATGGCACGGGTAATGGCCTGGCGGATCCACCAGGTGGCATAGGTGGAGAACTTGAAGCCCTTCCGGTAATCAAATTTCTCCACCGCCTTGATCAGGCCGAGATTGCCCTCCTGAATCAGATCCAGGAAAAGCATGCCGCGGCCGACATACCGCTTGGCGATGGATACGACCAGGCGCAGATTGGCCTCCGCCAGCTTCTGCTTGGCGGCTTCATCCCCCTGCTCCAGGCGCTTGGCGATCTCAATCTCCTCCTCTGCGGTGAGCAGCGGAACCTTGCCGATCTCCTTGAGATACATGCGGACAGGATCATCAATGCTGATGCCTTCCGGAACGGACAGGTCCAGAGAATCGTCCACGGCAGTCTCCGGCTGCACGGGGGCAGACTCCTCTCCCGTGGTGATCGGCTCGGCGGAATCGTTCGTGACGGTGACGCCGTAGGCTTCAAGGGTTTCGAGGACATGATCCAGCTGATCCGGATCCATCTCCATTTCCATCAGCTTATCCATGATTTCCCGATAGGTCAGGGAACCCTTGGCCTTGCCTTCCTCATAGAGCTCGTTCAGTTTGGCTTGCTTGACTTCCGGTGAAAGCAGCGACAATGGGGACACTCTCCTTTTCTTGCGGCCCGGGGGCCAATCCATCGCCCGCGCTGCGGGCATCCGTTATCTGATTGCATCCAGCCTTCGCCGGATGTCCATCATCTCCTGCAGCAGGGCAGGAACAGCGGGATCGCCTGCCGGCATGGCATTGATCCGCGATTGTTTTTCATCATACTCCCGCTGGAGGGAAGCTCTGTGAATCCGCTTCAGACACTGGCTGGCCATGATCATGATCTGATCCGTATCCTCCGCGACGGGGTACAGCAGAATCCGCGCGTAGCGGGAACGGGCTTCGTCATCCGGCGCCAGATCCAGCGCCGCGGCGGGGGACATTCCCGAAATCAGACTGCTGTATAAAGATTTCAACTCGTCATCGTCAAAATCCTTTTCGCTGAGCATATCTTTCGGGATTTGTCCCGTTGCCAGACAGCTCAGCAGCGTTTCCTGGGCGGAAACATCGCCGTCCGCAGGACTGGCGGCCTTCGGCGGCGGAGCGGGCCGGCGGCGGGGCGGCGGGGCCTCAGCGGCCGGTGCATCCTTCTTTTCCCTGTCCAGCAGGGAAAGCATCTCCATCAGCGTTTCCCGGGAAAAGCCCGTGTCGATCTCCAGATCCTTCAGGTAGACATCCCGCTCCAGCGGATCCAGCCTGTCCAGCACGCCGAGCCCTTCGCGGGCGTAGGCCAGACGGCCTTCCCGGTCGCTCAGGTCATGCTTTTCCTTTGCGCGGCGGAGACGATAGGCGGTCGGGGAGATCGAAGGAAGCTGACGGAAGCCCTCGACGCCGTCCCGCCGGATGAACTCATCCGGATCCAGCCCGTCCGGGAAGACCAGCACCCGGGCCGGAATGCCCTCCTCATCGAAAATGTTCAGCCCGCGCAGAATGGCATTCTGGCCGGCGGAATCCCCGTCGTAGCCCAGATAGACCTGCGGCGCGAAGCGGCGAAGCAGCCGGGCCTGCTCGTTGGTCAGGGCGGTTCCCAGGGTGGCGCAGACGCCCTCCACGCCGAACTGGGACAGGCTGACCACATCCATATATCCTTCCACCAGGATGACCCGGTCCAGATGCCGCTGCTGACGGAGCAGATTCGCGGCATAGACGCCCTTGCGCTTGTTGAACACCGGCGTATCGGAGGTGTTCAGATACTTGGGCTCCTGCCCGTCCAGGCTGCGGCCTCCGAAGGCCAGCACGTTCTTATACATGTCGATGATCGGAAAGATGGCCCGGTTCCGGAACATATCGAAGGCGCGGGTCTTTCCGCTTCCGCCCTCCGGCGGTTTGACCACCGTCAGCCCGACGGCGGAGAGCTCCTCCAGGGTGAAGCCCTGGCCGGTCATGTAGTCCGTCAGCGCCGTCCATCCGTTCGGCGCGGCACCGAGGCCGAACTTGCGGATCACGCCGTCGGACAGCCCGCGCTTTCGCAGGTACGCCAGGGAAGCGGCGCCCTCCGGGCGGAACAGCAGCTCGTGATAATACCGGGCGGCCCGGCGGTTGGCATCCAGGAGCCGTTCGCGGCGGGTGCGGCGGCGCTCATAATCCTCATCGTTCACCATCTCCGGCATCGGCATATGTGCCCGGTCCGCCAGCAGCTCCACGGCCTCCCCGAAGTTCAGGCGCTCCATGTCCATGATGAAGCTGAACACATTGCCCCCGGCCTTGCAGCCGAAGCAGTAGTACAGCTGCTGTTCCGGATCCACGGAGAAGGACGCGGTCTTCTCCCCGTGAAAGGGGCAGAGCCCCCAGTAGTTGCGGCCGGATTTCTTCAGCGCCACGTAACCGGAGACGACCTGAATGATGTCCGAACGGGAGCGCAGCTCATCCAGCCATGCGGCCGGAAAACGGGATGCCATGGGCGTGTTTTCACCTCGAAATCGAATGGGTTATGGGAAGCGTGCCGCAATCAGAAGGCGGGAAAGGAGGAGGGGGAGAAAAGACTGGTGAACTGCCGGGTGGCATACCGGTCGGTCATGCAGGAAAGAAAGTCGCACACGCTGCGGGAAATGCCGTCCTCCTCGCTCAGGCGGACGAACTCCTCCGGCATTTCGCCGGGACGGTCACAGTAATATTCATACAGATGGCGGAGCACGTAGTCGCACCGGGCTTCCTCCGGATCTCTCCAGCCGTTCCGGTACACCTTTTCGAACATGAATTCCCTCAGGTCGTCCGTCGCCTGCTGAATCGCGGGACTCATGACCAGGTGCGCCTTCCCTTCGCTCTGCGCGACCAGATCGGTGATCATGGTATTGATGCGCTCCCCGTGGGTTCTGCCCAGCACGCGGAGACATTCCTCCGGAAGATCCTTTTCCTTCAGCACGCCGCCGCGCAGCGCATCATCCAGGTCATGGTTCAGATAGGCGATCCGGTCCGCCCGGCGAACGCATTCCGCCTCGGGGGTTTTGGGCTGAATCGGCCCGGAATGGGCCAGGATCCCGTCCCGCACCTCGCGGGTCAGGTTCAGCCCCTGACCGCCCCGCTCGAGCCGCTCCACCACGCGCAGGCTCTGCTCATTATGGCGGAATCCGCCCTCCAGCAGGGTGTCGAGCGTCCTTTCACCGATGTGACCGTAGGGCGTGTGCCCCAGATCGTGCCCCAGGGCGATGGCTTCGGCCAGGTCCTCATTCAGGCGGAGGGCGCGCGCAATCGTCCGCGCGACCTGGGAGACCTCCAGCGTATGGGTCAGCCGGGTGCGGAAATGATCCCCCTCCGGAGAAAGAAAGACCTGGGTCTTGAATTTCAGCCGGCGAAAGGATTTGCAGTGGATAATCCGATCCCGGTCCCGCTGAAACTCGGTGCGCAGATCATCCCCCGAGATGGGGGCATCCCGGCCGGCGGTTTCGGCGGAATGCGTCGCCCAGGGAGCCAGCAGCAGGTATTCTTCCTGCTCCCGGCGCTGCCGGATCGTCATGATTATTCGCCTCCCTGGCTGCGCTTTTCCAGCCGGATCCGGATCTGCACCGATCCGGGGATACATTTATATATACCACGGGAAATGAAAAAATCCTGCTTTTTTCGGATGCCTTGACAAGCGGATGGATTCCATTAAAATGATGTTCGGACTGCGAAAATAACAGGTGGGGAAGTTGATCGGAAAATGGACTTTGGGTTCGAAAACAACCGGGAAATCAGCGGCTTTCGGGTGATCCGGGCGGAGTGGAACGAGGAGCTGGAGGGCCGCGCGGTGCGCATGGAGCATATCCGGACCGGGGCACAGCTGTTCTGGCTGGACAACGGGGAGGAAAACATGGTCTTCTCCATCACCTTCCGCACGCTGCCGGAGGATGACACCGGCGTGTTTCACATTCTGGAGCACAGCGTGCTGAACGGAAGCCGGAAATACCCGGTCCGCGAGCCGTTTGTGGAGCTGCTCAAGAGCAGCATGAATACATTCCTCAACGCCATGACTTTCCCGGACATGACGATGTATCCCGTTTCGAGCCGGAATCCGCGGGATCTGATGAACCTGACAAACGTCTATCTGGACGCGGTGTTCCATCCGCTCTCCATGGAAGACCCGAAGCCTTTCTGGCAGGAGGGCTGGCATATCGACAGGGATGAGGACGGGCTGCCGGAATACCGGGGCGTGGTCTTCAACGAAATGAAGGGGTCCATGAGCAATGTGGACAATCTGATTGAGCATCAGCTGGCCCGGCAGCTGTTCCCCGACACCTGCTACGGGTTCAACAGCGGCGGCGATCCGGAATCCATTCCGGAGCTGACATGGGAAAAATACCGGGAATGCTACCGGAAACACTATCATCCGTCCAATGCGCTCATCTATCTGGACGGAGCGCTGCCGATTGAGGAAATGCTGGAGACCATTGACGGCTATCTGAGGGAATACGACCGGCGGGAGGAGCTCCGGCCCGAATTCCGGATGCAGCAACCGGTCGCTTCCGAGCAGACCATTGCATACGAACTGGATCCCCAGGAAGAGAAGACAAACCGCGGCTATCTGACGCTGGGCCGGATTACCGGCACATGGCAGGATGCGGCGGAAAACATGGTGCGCGGGATCGTCGGCGAGGTGCTGACCGGCAGCAATGAAGCGCCGCTGAAGCGGATGGCGCTGGAGCGGGGCCTTGCGCAGGATCTGAATCTGTCGGTGGACGATACCGGATACCAGAGCTATCTGACGATCCACGCGGAGAACGTGACCGACGGAAAGGAAGGGGAGATCCTTTCCCTGCTGGAGGAAACCGGGCGGAAAATACAGGCGGAGGGCCTGGACCGGGATGCCGCGGAGGCTTCGATGAACCGCCTGATCTACAACCTGCGGGAGGATGAGGAACCCCGGGGGATCGGCCGGTGCATCCGGGCGATGGGCAGATGGCTGTACGGGGGAGAACCCGACGAGGCACTGGTGACCCAAAGCCTGATCCGCGAGGTTCGGGAGATGATCGAAGACGGGAAAATTGACCGGATCGCGGCGGACATGCTGCTGAACCGGGAGGGGATGGCCGTGCTGCATACCCGGCCGTCCCATACGCTGGGAGAGGAAAAACGCACGGCGGAGGCGGAACGCCTGCGCCGCATCACGGAGAAGTGGACGGCGGAGGAGCGGGCGGCAAACGAACGGCTGATGGACGAGCTCGAGGCCTGGCAGCAGCAGCCCGACTCCGAGCGTGCGCTCGCTTCGCTTCCGAAGCTGACAAGGGCGGACGCCGACGTGACCCCTGAGTGGATCGGGACGGAGTGGAAGGAATGCTGCGGCGTGCCGGTCTTGTACCACCGGATTCCGTGCAACGGCGTGGTGCATGTACGGGTCAGTTTTTCCCTGACGGATCTGACCCTGGAGGAGCTGACGCGGACCGCACTGGCGGCCGGCATGCTGGGCAAGCTGCCGACGCAGAAGCACGATGCCTTCCGCCTGCAGCAGGAGATCAAGCGGTATACCGGCAGCCTGGGGGCTTCGGTGTCCTGCCGGGTGATGGAAGGGGAGGATGAAACCTGCACCCCCTACCTGGTGGCCTGGTTCAGCGCACTGGAGGAGAACGCGGACAGGGCGCAGGAGCTGCTGAAGGAGATCCTGACGGAAACGCGGTTCCGGGGGCAGGAGGACCGGATCCTCGAGATGGTTCAGCAGAACGAGCTGAGCGCGCGCCAGCGCATCGTCAGCGCCGGACATCTGATCGCAATCAAGAACGTCGCAAGCCATTTCAGCGCGGACGGCGCGGTCCGCAACGCGCTGGACGGCGATGTGGCCGTCCGCTATCTGCACGGCTTTGCCCGCAACCAGGAGGATGAGATGGAGAAGCTGCTCCGGTGCGCGGAGCGGATGATGGACACCTCCTTCTGCCGCAGGCGGATGACGCTTTCCCTGACAGGGAGCGAAGAGATCTCCCTTTCGGCGCTGGCGGGCGCATTCCCGGAGGGAGAGGCCGTGCCGGACAGCGCGGCATACCGGTCGGATGCGCCGATGCAGATCGGATACCGGATTCCGGCCCAGATCGGATTCACCGCGCGGGGCTACCGGCTCAGCCGGTGCGGCCTCCGGTTTTCCGGCATCATGTGGCTGGCCTCCGGAATCCTGAGCCTGGGCTACCTGTGGAACCGGGTACGGGTGCAGGGGGGCGCGTATGGCGCCGGGCTGCAGACGGACCGGAACGGCAACATCATTTCCTATTCCTATCGGGATCCCACCCCTGCCAAGACGCTCGGCGCCGATGCGGGAGCCGCCGCCTATCTGCGGGAGTTCGTCCGGAACGGAGAAAACCTGGATTCCTTCATCATCTCCTCGCTCAACGAGCTGAATCCGCTGCTTTCCCCCCGGGACAAGGGGGCCCTGGCGGATGCCCGGGCGATGATCGGATATACAAAGGAAAGGGCGGAGGAAATCCGGCAGGAGATCCTGCACGCCACCGGTGAAGAACTGGAAGCGTGCGGCAAGTGGCTGGATCAGTTCGCCCGGGAAGGCGCCGTCTGCGTCGTTGCGCATCAGGAGGCGCTGGACGCCTGCGAGGGACTGCAGGTGCGCGAGCTGTGAAAAAAGGACAAAACTTGCCAATTCTTTCGGCGTTATGCTATACTTTTATCTGATTGTCTGACTGAATGGATCAGAACATGGAAAGGTCGGTGATCGGCATGCGCAAACATGCGTTTTTACTGTTCCTGCTGCTGGCGGTGCTCCTGTGCGCCTGCGCGGCGGCGGATACGGATTATTCCCTGTCTCCCTGTCCGGCGAAGATCACGATTCAGGAGAGCAAGTATATCGTGCTGACGCCGACGAATCTGGACGAGCATCCGGAGCTGCTGAGCAAGATCGGCGCCGAGAAGGAAAAGCTGCTGAAGGACTGGGAAGAGCGGGGCGTGGTGCTCCAGGCCTGGTTTTCCCAGCGGACAAAGTATGACGCCTGCCTGGAAATATCCGTCCGGCAGGATGAGGATTCCGCGGCCTACTATGACCTGATGAACCATCCGGCGGACCGGGAACACTGGAACGCGTACATCGCGGCCCACAAGGGGGATGCCACGCGCTACGCGGAGGACGGGTATTCGTTCAAGGAGAGCGGCCGGAAACAGCAGACGAACAAGAATTACTTCCTTCGCCTGAAGTACAAGCGGACGACGGACAGCAAAATCTACTGGGGCTATGCGGCCAAGACCGTGATCAACGGATACAGCCTGATCATGGATTACCAGGTGTATGACCGGGGACTTCGCGCCGGAGATCAGACGGATCTGAACCGGATCGTGAACACGATCATGCCCGCGGTCGGTATTCCGGCGGAGGCCGGAGAGGCGGGCAGCTCTGAAAACGGAACAGCGGTACAGGCACCCGTTGCCGCCAGCCTTCAGGTGACCGCGGAGCCTCCGAAGGAGACCGAAACCGGCATCTTCACCGTTGAGGGCGTGACGGTTCCCGGCTCCCGGGTGATCGGCGTGCTGATGAGCCTGGCCTCGACCGACTCCATCAAGCTCTACGCGGATGCCAATGCGAAAACCGGCGCGTTCAAGATGAAGGTGCAGCTGCCGGAGGAAAACGTATGGCTGATGACCCTGAACGTGGAAGTCAACGATCAGATCGTGACGGAAACGGTGTTTGAAACCACGACCTACAGCAAGAAACTGATTCCCGTGACCTTTGCCAGCGGCGTTCCGGAGACGCTGAGCGCGGATGAGACCGTCATTTCCGGCCTGACCACCAAGGGCGTGGATATCCAGTGCATCGTCTCCAACGGGATTTCCACTTTCGACAAACAGATCCGCACGAACGGTACGGGCAAGTTCAGTTTCAAGGTGCCGACGGCGGCGGAGGCGGAGTACCACTTCACGCTGGTGTTCTCCAAAAAGAACTTCGACACGAAGCGGATGACCTATACCGCGGTCAGAAACCTGACGGAGGAGGACCGCCGCAATCAGGCGGTGAATTCCGCCATCAAGCCGGCTTACAATACGCTGGTGAAGAACCTGGCGGCATATACCGGCCGGGTGATGGTCTATAACGTGTATATCACGGACATCCGGCAGAACGGCGATGAATGGATCATCACCGCGGCCATGGCCAAGGGCAACAGCGGCTACCGGAACTATGTCTACTATATGACGGATCAGCAGCCGGACTGGGAAATCGATTCGCAGCATCTGATCTACGGCACCTGCATCGGCGCCTATCAGATCCAGTCCGAAGAAGGAACGGAAACCTATCCCGCTTTCGATTTCCTTTTCTGAGGATCAGCCTTCAGCGCCGGAACGGTGTATCAGCGCCTTCCGGCGCTTTAAAAATGCCTCGCGGTCCATCATGACGATGCGGCCACACCGGTTGCACCGGATTTTGATATCCGCGCCGGTGCGGATCACGGTCCATTCATCCCCGCCGCAGGGATGGCTTTTTCGGGTACGGACGATATCGCCCAGCATGATCTCTTCCATTGACGCATGCCTCCCAACCGTTTTTTTCTCCGCACAATATACACGCAAAAGGAGAAAAATACAACGGGAGGATGCAGGAAACCATGCGGGCGTGTTTCTTTACAGGGAAAGGGGAATCTGATAAAATGCATGCATGCGAGAAAGCCGGGAGAAGGATATAATGAACCAGAGACAGGATCCGATCGGGGTTTTTGACAGCGGCATCGGCGGGATCAGTGCCCTGCAGGCGATGGTGCGGCTGATGCCGCGGGAAACGTTTATCTATTACGGAGATTCGCTCAACGCTCCTTACGGAACGAAGACGCCGGAGGAGGTGCGCACCTGCGTCCGCGCGGTGGTGAACCGGCTGCTGGACCAGCAGGTGAAGGCGCTGGTCATCGCCTGCAACACGGCCACCAGCGCGGCGGCCGAAACGCTGCGCCGCGAGCTCGAAATCCCCGTGATCGGAATGGAACCGGCCCTGAAGCCGGCGCACGAGATCCGGCACGGCGGAAAGATCCTGGTGCTGGCGACCCCGCTGACGCTGAGGCAGCCCAAGTTTTCCGCGCTGATGGACCGGTACGGGGAGGGCGCGGTCCGCGTTCCCTGCGAAGGGCTGATGGAGCTGGTCGAAAGGGAGGATATGGACGGCGCCAGAGGCTATCTGGAAAAGCTTTTTTCCCGCTTTGACCTGCGCTGGGTGGATGCGGTGGTTCTGGGATGCACCCATTATGTTTTTCTCAAATCCATGATCCGGGAAATGCTGCCGGATCATATCGCCATCACCGAGGGCAGCGAGGGCACCGCGAGGCAGCTGGAGCGCGTGCTGAAGGCGGCCGGGCTGAACCGGGAGGAAGGCGACGGGCACGTGATCTTTGAAACCAGCGGTCCGGCGGAGGAAATTGCAACGATGGAGCGCTTTCTTTCCCGCCGGCTGTGACCGGAAAACACCCTTTCTTCGGAGAAAAAGCGGAGAAAAATCGACCGAAAAACACAAATGTGCTTTTCATTTTTCCGTCCGTATGCTATAATCTTTTTCAGTGTTGCTGTCAATCCCGCTGAAATCCGTTTCCGGGCGGGATGAAGTTGTAAAAGAATAACGTATGGAGGATTGATCCGCATGGCTGAATTCACAACCCCAAACATTCGGAATATTGCCCTCATGGGGCATGGCAGCGAGGGCAAAACCACGCTGACTGAGGCGATGCTCTTCGCTGCCGGAATGATTGACCGTCAGGGCAAGGTGGAAGACGGGACGACCGTTTCCGACTTTGATCCGGAAGAGAAAAAGCGCGGCTTTTCCATCAGCGCGAGCTACGCGCCCGTCCCGTGGAACGGCAAGGTGATCAACGTGATCGACGTGCCCGGCTATTTCGACTTCATCGGCGAGCTGATGGGGCCCCTGCGGGTCATCGAAACGGCCGTGATCGTGGTGGGCGGTGTGAACGGGCTGAGCGTCGGCGCGGAGAAGGCATGGGACTATGCCGGAGCGCACAAGCTGGGCCGCATGTTTGTGGTCAACCAGATGGATCGCGAGCATGCCAACTTCGAAAAGGTGACCAATGAGCTGCGTGAAAAGTACGGCTCCAGCGTCGTGCCGATCCTGATCCCCCTGGGCCAGGGCGCTTCCTTCCGCGGCGTGGTCAACGTTCTGGAAAAGAAAGCCTATGAAGGCGCCTACAAGAAGAGCACTGAGGTGCCCATGCCTGCCGAACTGGAAGCGGAAGTGAACGAAGCCTTTGAATATCTGACCGAGCAGGCCGCCGCGGCGGATGACGATCTGATGATGAAATACCTCGAGGGCGAGGCACTGACCTATGATGAGATCCTGGCCGGCTTCCGCAAGGGCATGAAGGACGGCAGCATCGTTCCCGTCGTCGCCTGCTCCGCGCTGACCGGCGTGGGTATTGCCCGCACGATGGACCTGATGGCCAAGTATCTGCCTTCCCCCGCGCACGAGGGCCTTTTCCAGACCGGCAAGAATCCGAAGACCGGCGAGGAAATTCACCGCGTATGCAAGGACGAGGAACCCTTCTCCGCCCTGGTGTTCAAGACGATTGCGGACCCGTTTGTCGGCAAGCTGAGCCTGTTCCGGATCTTCTCCGGCATGCTGACCGGATCCACCCCGCTGTACAACGCCAACAAGGAAAAGACCGAGAAGGCCGGCGGCATGTTCTCCCTCCGCGGCAACAAGCAGACGAACGTGGACAAGCTCCACGCCGGAGATCTGGGCGCCCTGGCGAAGCTGCAGCTGACCTCCACCGGCGACACCCTGTGCGATCCGAACAACCCCATTATCTATCCGGCCATCGAGTTCCCGGCCCCCTGCATCTCCAAGGCTGTCTTCGCGGCCAAGCAGGGTGAGGAAGACAAGGTCTTCGGCGGCCTGAACCGTCTGGCGGAGGAAGATCCCTCCATCCGGATCGAGAAGAATGCTGAGACGACCGAGACCGAGCTCAGCGGCCAGGGCGAAATGCATCTGGACGTGATCAAGAACAAGCTGGCTTCCAAGTTCGGCGCCAACGCGGTGCTGCAGGATCCGAAGATCCCGTACCGTGAAACGATTCGGAAGACCGTCAAGGTCCAGGGCCGTCACAAGAAGCAGACCGGCGGTCACGGCCAGTTCGGCGATGTGTGGATCGAGTTCAGCCCGATTACCGACAGCGATGCAGACTTTGAGTTTGAAGACGCGGTCGTCGGCGGCGTGGTTCCGCGGAACTTCATCCCCAGCGTTGAAAAGGGCCTGCGCGAGAACATCACCAAGGGTGTGCTGGCCGGCTATCCGATGGTTCATCTGCACGCGAAGCTGTATGACGGATCCTACCATCCGGTGGACTCCTCCGAAATGGCGTTCAAGACGGCGGCCCGCATTGCCTACAAGAAGGGCTGCATGGAAGCCAGCCCCGTCCTGCTCGAGCCGATCATGCACGTGGAAGTGCTGGTGCCCAACGAGTACATGGGCGACATCATGGGCGATATGAACAAGCGCCGCGGTCGGATCATGGGCATGAACCAGGTCAACGGCATGCAGCAGCTGGAGGCCGAAGCGCCCCTGGCCGAGATGTTCAAGTATGCGACGGATCTGCGCTCCATGACGCAGGCCCGCGGCTCCTTCTCCATGCGGTTTGAACGGTACGAGGAAGTGCCGCAGACCGAAGCCCAGAAGATCATTGCCAACGCGAAGATCGAGGACGACGACGAGGAATA
>CAMOYA010000004.1 GCA_946629635.1 uncultured Clostridia bacterium | reverse complement strand
CATCTGCCTGGCGGTACTGCTGGCGTGCAGCTTCATATTCAATTTCTGGAACAGGACGCCGGAGGCACCTGTCTGCCGGGTTGGATTCGTCTATTCCGAGGACGGAAGCACCCCGTACACCTATAACTTTATCCAGGCGCAGTACGCGCTGAAGGAACAGTTCGGGGACCGGGTGGAGATCCTGACGCGGAGCAACGTGACCAGCAAGGAGGCGGAGACCCCGATCCGGGAGCTGGCGCTGAAGGGATGCTCGATCATCTTCGTCAACGCGGATACGGAGGCGGCGGTCAACGTATGCGCCGATTATCCGGAGGTTCAGTTCTGCCAGGTATCCCTTCCGTCCATCAGCCTGGAGGGCAAACCATCCAATTACCACACCTTCAACGGAGAGGTGTACCAGGCGAGGTACGTGGCCGGCATCATCGCGGGCAACAAGCTGCGCCAGATGCTGGACAGCGGGCTGCTGAGCAGCCGGGACGCGAAGGTCGGCTACGTGGCGGCCAATACCACGGCGGAGGTCATCTCCGGATACACGGCGTTCCTGCTCGGCGTTCGGAGCGTGGCCCCGGAAGCGGTGATGCGGGTGCGGTATACGGGATCGTGGAGCAACTATTCCCTGGAGAAGGAACGGGCAAAGGAGCTGATCGACGAGGGGTGTCTGATCATCGCCCAGCACACGAACACCAGCGCGCCGGCGATTGCCTGCGAGGAGGCGTTCAAGAGCGGAAGGCTCGTGTATCACATCGGATATCATGAAAGCATGATGGACGTGGCTCCCTCCACGGCGATGGTGAGCCTGCGGACAAACTGGACGCCATACATCATCAGCGCGACACAGGCCGTGATGAACGGGCAGGTCATTGAGCAGGCGGTGAAGGGCAACGTTCACGGAAATGACATCAGCGCAGGCTTTGAGCAGGACTGGGTGGAGATGATTGAACTGAATACCCACCTGGCCGGCCCCGGCACGGAGGAAAAAATGAACCAGGCGATCGAAGAATTCCGCCGGGGAAAGAAAAAGGACGTGTTCAGGGGCAACTATACGGGCGTCAATCCGGACGACCCGAACGATACGATTGACCTGAGTCAGGGCTATGAGGAACACCGGACTTCATCGAATCCGTCCTTCCGGTATGTGCTGAAGGATTGCATCATCATCGAAAACTGAACGGAAAAAACAGGATATCCCGGTGCGGGCAACACGCGACTGATGCCCGCACCGGGATGCTTTTTGTGCAGAAATGTTACAAATTGAAACAAAGTATAAAATAATTGTTGACAATTGAAACATCGCGTGATAGAATCAGCGCATGCAGGAGAGAGGAGTGAGGGAATGGGCTACGGTGAAACAATCCGGGACCGGCGATCCGCGCTGGGGCTGAATCAGGCGCAGCTGGCGGAGCGGCTGGGCGTCAGCCGGAATACGGTGGCCGGCTGGGAGACGGGCCATTCCCGCCCGGATCTGGATACGCTGCCGCGGCTGTGCGCGGCGCTGGACATGTCGGTGAGTCGCTTCTTCGGCGGCGGTGAGGCGCATGCGGAGGCGGAGCGCCGGGTGCTGGATCTGTTCTTCTCCCTGGCGGAAAGCGACCGGGAGATCATCCTCTGGCAGATGGAAGCGATCCGGGATCGCCGTGCGGCGATGAAGCCCGCGGAGGCCGTTCCGGCGGTGAAAAAAGCGAAGACGCCGGAAAGGAAGTCGGAAAGGAAGCCGGAAAGGGTCGCGGAAATGCCGAAGCTGGTTTCCCTCTACGAGAGCGATCTCGGCGCTGCGGCCGGGTTCGGCGCCCCGCTGGGCGAGGCGCAGGGGGAGAGAATCCTGCTGGTGGCGGATGCGGAAACCGAGCGGGCGGACGAGGTCATCACCGTCTGCGGGGACAGCATGGAGCCCACATATATGGACGGGGACCGGGTGCTGGTGCAGCATCAGAGCCAGATCCGGTTCGGCGAAGTCGGGATATTCCTGGTGGACAACGAAGGGTACATCAAGGAGTATCAGCAGGACGGCCTTCATTCCCACAATCCGGCGTACCGGGTGATGCGCTTCCGCGACGGGCAGGCCGTCCGGTGCATCGGCCGGGTGATCGGAAAGGTGCGTCCCTCCCAGGTGCCGACGGAAGAGCAGATAAGACGGTATCAGGGACAATCAGGAAAATAATGATGAACAGAAGCCGTACGGCTGTTCAGTGAAGGGAGAAAATGACAATGAAAAGAATGAGTGACGATATGATCCGGTCCATCAACGCGGCGGTGTTTTTCGCGGCGGACAGGCATTATGACGCACCGGCGATGAAGCCCTGGCAGTACGTGCGGATGGAGTATGAACGGGTGGGAATGGCCCAGCCGAGGTATGTGCCGGATTTTGCTTCGGTCGGGGATGCGCAGATCTGGATGTGTCTGGATGGGGGATATAATGCGAGGCTGAGGGAAGCGGTATAAGAGAAGAGCGGCTCGGATGAGCCGCTCTGATTTATTTGCTTTTGCCTTCACGGATCAGACTGATGATCAGGGAGATCAGGAAGAGCGGGAAACCGATGATCCCCGCAGGGAGCCAGATGGCGGCACAGAAGGAGACGAACTGCTCGAGAGAATAGTCATACCGGTGATTCAACTGGAATGCGCCGGGATCCCGGGCAGCGATCAGCCCCACCGCAAAGATGACGATCAGCAGCGCGCCGACGAAGATGCAGACCGCCCCTGATTTCCGCGCTTTCATATTACTGCAGGAATTCCTTCATCATGTAGCCGAAGACGCCGCCCTCGCACTCCACCTTGACCCAGGCGGGATACTTGGTGGTTCCGGTGACCGTGACGACGGTTCCGGGATCCAGACGGGCGATATGCGTGTATCCCTTGCCCGGGCCCTTGCGGACGTTCACCTTCTCGCCGGCGGGGCAGGTGACCGTTGCCTGATAGGGCTGGAAGACGGGCGCGGGCGCCGGATCCGGAACGGGAACCGGATCGGTATCCGGCTTGGGAGCGGGTGCGACGAGAGTCAGATACTTATTGAGAATATAGCCCTTCTTGCCGTTTTGGGAGATATAGTCCCAGGCGCTGCCGTGATTGAGCACGGTGACCTCAGAGCCGTATTCCGCGCGGAACGCGTTGGCATAGCCCATGCCGGCGCCGTTGTGCACATTCACGTAGCCCATATTCTCGCTGGTGACATAGGCCGTATATCCGGAGGGAGCCGGTTCGGGATCGGGCGCTTCCGGATCGGGAGCGGGCTCGCTGGTGGTCAGGAACTGCGTCATGATATACCCTTCGACGCCGCCGACCTGAACATTGTCCCAGCTGGGACCGTGGCTGATGACGTAAACCATCGTCGCGGTGGGCAGCTCGCTGATGACCGGATAGTTCTTTCCGGGGCCGGTGCGGAAGTTCACCGTCCGGGATCCGTTGGAAACCCAGGCCACATAGTCCGCATCCGGGATATAGGCGGGGGTGTTCTTCTGGCCGGAGGGCTTGACGTATTTCTTGCTGATGTTGTAGTTGGTGACATAGCCGTAGCCGATGGAAGTGTTGACATAGTCATAGGTATCGCCGTGGGTCAGCACGGTGATCTTCGTTCCCTTGGCCAGGGTGCCGACCAGGGAGGCGCCCCACTTCGGCGCGGTCCGCAGCGCGGTATTGTCCGCCGTGATGTATCCCTTATAAGAGGAAGATTTGGCGAGGTACTGGCTCATGACGTACCCTTCGCGGCCGGTGGTAAAGGTGACGTAGCTCCATCCGTCCTTCGAGCTGGTGACGGTCAGCGCATAATCCTTCTCATAGCTGGCAAGGACCTTGGCATTATCCTCCGGCAGCAGGCGGACCCGCAGGGAGGACGTGTTGACCCGGTAATAGGTGGCCGCGGAAGCGACGACCGGGAGCAGGAGCGCCAGAAGCAGGAAGATGGCAACAAAACGCTTTCTCATGATGAAAACCTCCAATCTATTCATCAAAAAATCGATTTTGCCGACTTCAGTTGCGGTACACATCATTATAACGGAGGGGGCGGGGAATGAAAACCCGAATCCATGAAAGCTTTCTTACTTCTTTTTAACAAAAGTGTAAAAAGAAACAGAAAAATTACGGTTGACTTCATCACAGTAAAGTGATAACATGATGAAGCATTCCGGGGCTTCCTTCCGTGCCCGGAATGATGTATAATCAATCGATTTACGGAAAAGACGAAGCGGGAAAGGTGAAAAAACCATGCAGATTGAGGATCAGGTACTGGACGGGCAGGAACGGATCGGGTTCAGGCTTCGCGCGCTGTACAGCGGATACGGATACAGCCGGTACCGGATGAGCAAGTTTGAGGAATATGACCTGTACAGCCGGAACAAGGACTTTCTGTTTTCCGAAGGCGTGATCACATTTACGGACACGAACGGCCGCCTGATGGCCCTGAAGCCGGACGTGACCCTCTCCATCGTGAAGAACGGACGGGATACGCCGGGGCAGATCCGGAAGCTGTATTACCACGAGAACGTATACCGTGCCGCTTCGACGGAGGACGGATTCCGGGAGCAGACGCAGGTCGGCGTCGAGTGCATGGGCGATGTGGACGGGGGCAGCGTGGCTGAGGTGCTGAAGCTGGCGGCGGAAAGCCTGCGGCTGTGCGCGGCGGACTATGTGCTGGAGATCAGCCATCTGGACCTTTTGAGCACCTTTGTGGACCGGATTGCTCCGGACGATGCGGTGCGGGGGATGATCCTCCAGTGCGCAGGGGAGAAGAACCTTCACGGGATCCGGCGGATCTGCCGGGAGCACGGCATCGCCGTCGGGGCGGAGGATCCGCTGGTGGAGCTGCTCGGGCTGTATGGCCGGGCGCGCAGCGTGATGCCGAAGATCCGGAGCCTGGCGGAGGAATACGGCGCGGGCGAGTATGCCGCGGAGCTGAGCCGGGCGGTGGCCTCCTTCGCCGGAACGGAGATGGAGGATCGGGTGCAGATCGACTTTTCCGCCACCGGGGACACCAAGTATTACAACGGAATCGCCTTCAAGGGGTTCCTGAGCGGCGTTCCGGGCAGCGTGCTCTCCGGCGGACAGTACGACCATCTGATGCGCCGGATGGGACGGCGGGACCGGGCGGTCGGGTTTGCGGTATTCCTGAACATGCTGGAGCGGCTGACGGAGGAGGGACGGACGGATGCTTAACATCGCGCTGCCCAAGGGGCGCCTGGGGGAAAAGGTGTATGCCATGTTTGCCGGCGCCGGGTTTGAATGTCCCGCCCTGCTGGAGAACAGCCGGAAGCTGATTTTCGACAACGAGGCGGCCGGCGTCCGCTACTTCTGGGTCAAGCCGTCGGACGTGGCGATCTACGTGGAACGCGGCGCGGCCGACATCGGCGTCGCAGGGAAGGATATCCTGCTGGAATACCGGCCGGATGTGTACGAGCTGCTGGATCTGAACGTAGGGAAATGCCGGATGGCGGTGGCGGCCCCGGAGGGATTCCGGGACGATATGAACCGGACGCTGCGGGTGGCGACCAAGTTCAGCCGGATTGCCCGGGATTATTATTCGGCGATGGGACGGGACATCGACATCATCCATCTGAACGGATCCATCGAGATCGCGCCGATTCTGGGGCTGTCCGACGTGATCGTGGATATTGTCGAAACGGGGACGACGCTCCGGGAAAACCATCTGGAAGTGATCGAGACCATCGTGCCCATCTCCGCCCGGCTGGTTGCCAACAAGGCGGGTTTCAAGTTCAAGACGGAGCCCATCGAGCGGCTCGTTCAGGAAATCAGGAAGGAAGTGGAACAGATATGATCCGGATCATGAAATACGGCGAGGTGCCGAACCGGGAGATCTTTGCCCGTTCCATGCCGACGGTCAACGTGGAGGAGACGGTGGCGGAGATCATCCGGAACGTGCGGGAAAAGGGAGACGCGGCGCTGAAGGAATACACCGCGCGGTTTGACGGCGCGCAGCTGGACGGGCTGCTGGTGACCGAAGCGGAAATGGCGGAAGCGATGGAAAAGGTGGAGCCGGAATTCGTCGCCATTCTGGAGCGGGCGGCGGCAAACATCCGGAAGTTCCACTCCCGGCAGGTCCGGAACTCCTTTATCATCAACGATGAGGACGGAATTCTGATGGGCCAGAAGGTGATCCCGGTCGACCGGGCGGGCGTCTATGTTCCCGGCGGTACGGCCGCGTATCCTTCCACGGTGCTGATGGACGTGATCCCCGCGAAGATCGCGGGCGTGAAGGAAGTCATCATGACCACGCCTCCGGGAAAGAACGGGAAGATCAATCCGGCGATCCTGGCGGCGGCCAGGGTGGCCGGCGTGGACCGGATCGTGAAGGCCGGCGGCGCGCAGGCCATCGCCGCCCTGGCATATGGGACGGAATCCGTTCCGAAGGCGGACAAGATCGTCGGGCCCGGGAACGCGTTCGTGGCGGAAGCCAAGCGGCAGGTGTACGGAGTGGTATCGATCGACATGATCGCGGGACCCAGCGAGATCCTGATCGTGGCGGACGGAAAATCCAATCCCGCGCATGTGGCTGCGGACCTGCTGAGCCAGGCGGAGCACGACCGGGTGGCCAGCGCCGTGCTGGTGACCGATTCGGCGGAGCTCGCGGAGCAGGTGAGCGCGGAGCTGGAGAAGCAGCTGCCGCAGCTGGAGCGATTCGAGATCGCCCGGGAATCCATCGACCGGAACGGCAAGATCATCGTGGCGGAGGATCTGGGCGCGGCGATCGCAATCGCCAACGAGATTGCGCCGGAGCACCTGGAGCTTTGCGTGGATCAGCCCTTCGACTATCTGGACAGCATCCGGCATGCGGGATCCGTGTTCCTGGGGCGGAACTGCCCGGAAGCGTTGGGCGACTATCTGGCGGGGCCGAATCATACGCTGCCCACCCAGGGAACGGCCCGTTTTTCCAGCCCGCTGTCGGTGGATGATTTTGTAAAGAAAACGCAGTATACTTACTTCACCCGGGAAGCGCTCGGACGGGTGGCGGAGGACGTGGCGACGTTCGCGAAGAAGGAAGGGCTTACGGGGCACGCGAGAAGCGCGATGATCCGGACAGAAAAATAAACGACGGCGAGGCGAAGACGCATGAGCAGGTATTTTTCCGACAAGTATGCGGACCTGGAAGCATATGTTCCCGGGGAACAGCCCAAGGATCAGCACTATATCAAACTGAACACGAATGAGAACGCCTTTCCGCCGCACCCGGCCGTGGCGAAGGCCGTGGCGGAGGAGAGCGGAAAGCTGCACCTGTATTCGGACCCGGAATGCCGGGAGCTGCGGGAGGCGCTGGCCGCCCGGCTGGAGGTGGAGCCGGAAGAGCTGCTGATGACCAACGGGTCGGATGAAATTCTGAACTTTGCGTTCATGGCCTTCTGCGATGAATACACGCCGGCGGTTTTTCCGGATATTACCTACGGGTTCTATCCGGTGTTCGCGGCGGTGAACCGTGTGCCCTACCGGGAAATACCGCTGGAGGAGGATCTGACGATCGATCCGGAGAAGTATACGCAGACTGCCGGAACGATCTTCATTGCCAATCCGAACGCGCCGACCGGGATCGCGCTGACCCGGGGGCAGATCGAGGGCATTCTGCAGAGCAATCCGTACAACGTGGTGGTGGTCGACGAGGCCTATGTCGATTTCGGGGCGGAAAGCTGCATCCCGCTGATCCGGGAGTACGAGAACCTGCTGGTGACCCAGACTTTTTCCAAATCCCGCTCGCTGGCCGGAGGACGGCTGGGCTTCGGCGCCGGCAATCCGGAGCTGATCCGGGATCTGAACACGGTCAAGTATTCCACCAATCCGTACAACGTGAACCGGCTGACGAACGCGGCGGCGCTGGCGTGCCTGACGAACGACGAATACTACACGGAAAACTGCCGGACGATCGCGGACACCCGGGAATGGACGGCGAGGGAGATGAAGCGGCTGGGGTTTGAGCTGACACCCTCCAGCGCGAACTTCCTCTTTGCCGTTCACCCGCGGATTGACGGGGAAACATTCTATCGGGAAATGAAGGAAAGAGGGATTCTGATCCGGCATTTCAGCGGAGCGCGGATCCGGGAGTACAACCGGATCTCCGTCGGGACGCGGGAACAGATGGAAACATTCGTCCGGACGGCGGCTGCCATCCTGGAAAGCTGAGGGGGATGAGAACGATGCGCAGGAGCGAAGTGAAGCGGAAAACCGGGGAGACGGACGTGACGGTCGAACTGGATCTGGACGGAACCGGAACGCATGAGATTGACACGGGCGTAGGGTTTCTGGATCATATGCTGGAGCTGTTTGCCCGCCACGGGCGCTTTGATCTGAAGGTGATCTGCCGGGGGGACACGCGGGTCGACGATCACCATTCCACGGAGGATATCGGCATCGCGCTGGGATGCGCATTCGATCAGGCGCTGGGCGAACGGAAGGGGATCACCCGGTACGGCAGCATGATCCTGCCCATGGACGAGAGCCTGGTGATGAGCGCCGTGGACCTTTCGGGACGGGGACTGCTGGCCTTTGACCTGCCGATTCCGGCGGAGAAGGTCGGAACATTTGATACGGAGCTGGTTCAGGAATTCTTTCACGCGCTGGCCATGAACGCCCGGTGCACGCTGCATATCCGGGAGCTCGCGGGAGGCAACAGCCATCATATCATCGAGGCGGCGTTCAAGAGCGTGGGCCGCAGCCTGAAGGCGGCGGTCCGGATCGACCCGGACGCCGCGGGAGAGATTCCTTCCACCAAGGGCGTTCTGTAAAGAACGGACAACACTGAAAGGCAACGGAAAGGGGATCGGGAATGGTCGCCATTGTAGATTACGGCGTGGGAAATCTGTTTTCGCTGCGCTCATCCTTCCGCGCGATCGGCGAGGAGGCGGAGGTGACCGCGGATCCGGAACGGATCCGGCAGGCGGACCGGCTGATCCTTCCGGGGGTCGGCGCCTTCGAGGACGCGGCCCGGAAGCTCCGGCAGTCCGGGCTCGACCGGGTGCTGCGCGGGGAGGCGGAGAAGGGAAAGCCGCTGATGGGCATCTGCCTGGGAATGCAGATGCTTTTCGAGCGCAGTTTTGAATACGGCGAGCACGAGGGGCTGGGCTTCCTGAAGGGAGAAATCCGCCCGCTGGCCGGCAGGATCCCGGAGAAGCTGAAGATTCCCCAGATGGGATGGAACGCGCTGGAGATCCGGCGGGAGTCGCCGCTCCTGAAGTACACCCGGGAGGGAGACTGCGTATACTTTGTGCATTCCTACAGTGCGGTCGGCTGCGAGGATTCACTGCTGGCGACGGTGGAATACGGCGCGGAGATCACGGCCTGCGTCGGAAAAAACAACATTTATGGCTGCCAGTTTCATCCGGAGAAGAGCGGCAGCGTGGGGCTTCGGATTCTGCGGGCATTCTGTGAAACGGAGGCGGCGGTATGATCCTGTTTCCGGCAATTGATCTGTATGAAGGAAAGGCGGTCCGCCTGCTCCGGGGCGACTATGACCGGATGACGGTTTACAGCGATCATCCGGAGGAGATCGCGCGGGACTTTGCCGCCTGCGGCGCGACGCACGTGCACCTGGTGGACCTGGAAGGCGCCCGGAGCGGGGAAACGCCGAACCTGAACACGGTTTTGAGGATCCGGGAGTGCACCGGGCTTTTCTGCGAGATCGGCGGCGGCGTGCGGAGCATGGAAGTGGTCCGCAGGTATCTGGACGCCGGACTGGACCGGGTGATCCTGGGAACGGCCGCGGTCGAGGATGAGGACTTCCTGATCCGTGCCGTGGAGGCGTACGGGGATAGGATTGCGGTCGGCGCGGATATCCGGGACGGGTTTGTGGCGGTTCGGGGATGGACGGAGCAATCCGCGGTCCGGATGGAAGATTTCTGCAGCAGGATGGAGGAGATCGGCGTGCAGACGCTGATCTGCACGGATATCTCCCGGGACGGAGCCATGCGCGGCACCAACCGGGAGATGTACCGGACGCTTTCGGAACAGTTCCGGCTGCAGATAACGGCATCCGGCGGCGTGTCCTCCCTGGAGGACGTGGAAAGCCTGCGGCGGATGAACCTGTACGGCGCGATTATCGGCAAGGCCTATTATACGGGCGATATCGACCTGAAGAAGGCACTGGAGGTGGCCCGGTGATTACAAAGCGGATTATCCCCTGCCTGGATGTGAAGAACGGCCGGGTGGTCAAGGGCGTCAACTTCATGAACCTGGGCGATGTGGCGTCCCCGGTGGAGCTGGCGAAATATTACAGCGATCACGGGGCGGACGAGCTGGTGTTCTATGACATCACCGCCTCCGCGGAGGGACGGACGCTGTTCACCGACATCCTGACGGAGACGGCGGAAACGGTGTTCATTCCGCTGACGGTCGGGGGCGGGATCAACACCACCGCGGATTTCGACCGGGTGCTCAAGTGCGGTGCGGACAAGGTGTCCGTCAATTCCGGCGCGATCCGGGATCCATCGCTGGTCGGGCAGGCGGCCCGGCTTTACGGGGATCAGTGCGTCGTGCTGAGCGTGGACGTGAAGCGTGTGGACGGCGTGTTCCGGGTGTTTGCCAAGGGCGGAAGGGAAAACACCGGCATGGAAGCGATCGAGTGGATCCGGCGGTGCGTCGGGGAAGGCGCCGGGGAAGTGGTCGTCAATTCCATGGATACGGACGGCGTGAAGCAGGGATTTGACCTGGAGCTGCTGGAAAAAGTGTGCAGCGTGGTGCATGTGCCGGTGATCGCATCCGGCGGCGCCGGAAGGATCGCGGATTTTATCACGCTGTTTCAGGAACTGCCGGGCGTGGATGCCGGACTGGCGGCGTCCATCTTCCACTTCGGAGAGGTCCGGATTGAGGATCTGAAAAAGGAAATGCAGCGGAACGGGATTCCGGCCAGAATGGTATAAACAGGGAGGAAAGAACGATGCTGAACGTGGATGAACTGAAATTTGACGAAAAGGGACTGATCCCGGCGATCGTGGTGGACGCGGAGAACGGAAAGGTGCTGATGCTGGCCTACATGAACCGGGAAAGCCTGCAGATTTCCATGGAGAAGGGACTCACCTGCTTCTGGAGCCGGAGCCGGCAGGAGCTGTGGCTGAAGGGCGAAACCAGCGGGAATTATCAGCACATCGTATCCATCACGGCGGACTGCGACCGGGATACGCTGCTGATCAAGGTGGAAAAGGACGGACCGGCCTGCCATCTGGGGACGGAGAGCTGCTTCAGCGACGCGGTATGGGAAAGCGACGAGCTGCACGAATTCAGCCTGGAGGGGCTGATGCAGCTGATCCGGGGCCGGAAGACGGAGAAGAAGGAAGGATCCTATACCACGTACCTGTTTGAAAAGGGACTGGACAAGATCCTGAAGAAGGTGGGCGAGGAGTCCACGGAGGTCATTATCGCTGCGAAGGACCGGGACAAGCAGAACACGATCTATGAGATCGCGGACCTGACATACCACGTGATGGTGCTGATGATCGAAGCCGGCATCTCCCTGGAGGACATCCACCGGGAGCTGGCGTCCCGCCACGTGATCGACAAAAAGGTGAAGCAGGAGAAGATGGTCTGATGCAGGATCTGCATATGCATACCGTTTTTTCCGACGGAAAGAACACGCCGGAGGAAATGGTCGAGGAGGCGATCCGCCGGGGGCTGGACACGGTGGGCATATCGGATCACAGCTCCGGGGATCCCTGCGGCATGACGCTGGCGCAGAGCGTGGAATACCGGGCGGAGATCGGAAGGCTGAAGGCGAAATACGCGGGACGGATCCGCGTGCTGTGCGGACTGGAACGGGATTACCTGACGGACGATTTCGCAGATTATGACTATACGATCGGCTCCGTTCACTGGCTGAAGATGCCGGACGGGCACCGGGTTGCCATCGACTGGACGGCGGAAAAGCAGCGGGAAGGCGTGGAAAAGTATTTCGGCGGGGACTGGTACGCGTTTGCGGAGGCCTACTATGCGACGGTTTCCCGGGTGGTGGAAGTGACCCGGTGCGATATCATCGGGCATTTTGACCTGATCACGAAATTCATGGAGCAGACGCCCTGCTTCGATGTGCACCATCCGCGGTACATCCGGGCGTGGCAGGGGGCGTGCGACGCGCTGCTGAAAACCGGCAGGCCGTTTGAAATCAATACCGGCGCCATCAGCCGGGGATACCGGACCGGCCCCTATCCGGACGGGGAGATCCGGAACTATATCCGGCAGCATGGCGGAAAGATGCTGCTCTCAAGCGATGCGCATGCGAAGGAGCATATCGCCTTCATGTTCGAAAAATGGGAAAGGGAGATCGGATAGTCCCGGGGCTTCCGGGCCTGCGGACGGGCAGGCATCAGCACGAAAAAAAGTTCCTCTGTGCGGGGAACTTTTTTTCGTGCTCCGCGTCTGACAGGGTGAGACCGGGAACGGAAGCCCGGAGGGATGAAAGCGAAGCGAGGGAGGAAGAACGATGAAGAGGATCATTGCGTGGATCACCGCCCTGATGATGATCATGACCGGAATGGCGGGAGCGATGGGAGAAGAGGAACGGATCTGGCGCAGGGGCGACAGCGGCGAAACGGTGAAGCAGATTCAGGAAAAGCTGATCGAGCTGGAATACCTGGAGGGAGAGGCCAGCGGGACGTTTGACGAGGCGACGGAGGAAGCACTGCGCCGCTTTCAGTGGGATCAGGGGCTGCTGGAAACCGGGATGGCGGACCGCGTGACGCTGGAGGTGCTGATGAAGTGTGAGGAACATGCCCGGATCTGGGAATACGGTGTGACCTGGGACATGTATGAGGAGAGCGGCCTGGCGGAGATGCTGACGGAGGGCGCGGCCTACGCCGTTTCCGCGCCGGGAGGGCTGGCGAAGACGACATCCATGTGGAACGGAATGCCCGCTCCGATGCCGGTGTTTTCCACGGACGAGTACACCCGGTTCGACAGCAACCGCTTTCTGAGTGCCGGCAGCAATCCACTGAGCACCTTCGCGGCGGATGTGGACACCTCCTCCTATGCGCAGTTCCGCCGCCGGGTGCTGAACGGGGACGAGGTGCCGCCGGACAGCATCCGGATCGAGGAGATGCTGAACTATTTCCGGTATGACTACCGCAGGCCGGAAGGGACGGATCCCTTCGGCGTGACGGTGGAATACGCCGCCTGCCCGTGGAACCCGAAGACGCGTCTGATGCAGATCGGGCTGCAGGCCAGGGAGGTGCCGGAGGAAGAGCGGCCGGCGCATCAGCTGGTATTCCTGATCGATACATCGGGCAGCATGGAGGGGGCGGACCGGCTGGATCTGGTGCGGAGGGCCTTCCTGGAGCTGCTGGAGGAGCTGAAGGAAGGAGACACCGTATCCATCGTTGCCTATGCCAGCCAGGACCGGGTGGTGCTGGAGGGCGTGCCGGCCACTGAGAAAACGCGGATCATGGAGGCCATCACCACGCTGGAAGCCCGGGGCGGTACCAACGGAAGCGCGGGAATACAGCGGGCTTATGAAATTGCGGAGAAGTACTTCATCCAGGGCGGCGTGAACCGGATCCTGCTGGCCACGGACGGGGACCTGAATATGGGGATCACCAGCGAAGGCGAGCTGGCCCGGCTGGTGGAGCAAAAGAAGGAATCGGGGATCGGACTGACCTGCCTGGGATTCGGCATGGGCAACTATAAGGACAACAAGATGGAAGCCCTGGCGGATTACGGCGACGGAAACTGCTGGTATATCGATTCGATTCACGAAGCCCGGAAGGCGCTGGTGACCGAAGGCGGCGGATCCTTCATCACCGTGGCGAAGGATGTGAAGATTCAGGTGGACTTCAATCCGGCCCTGATCCGGGGATACCGGCTGATCGGATACGAGGACCGGCTGATGGCAGCGGAGGATTTTGCGGATGACCGGAAGGACGGCGGGGAGATCGGCAGCGGACACCGGGTGACCGCGCTGTACGAGATCGTTCCGGCGGATTCCGATTTTGACTTCGGGGAAGCGGTCAGCCGCTATCAGAACGCGGGGGACATGGCCGCAGATCCGCAGGCGGAGATGCTGACCGTCAGCATCCGGGCCAAGGAGCCGGAGGGCGATGAAAGCCGCCTGTACACCTTCCCGGTTCATGCGGATATCCTCACGGAATCCATGAGCGACAACATGAAGTTTGCCGCTGCGGTGGCCGAGGTGGGCATGATCCTGCGGGGGAGCGAATGGAAGGGGGAGGCGACCTATGACAGCGCGCTGGCGCTTCTGCGGGACTGCGGGAGCGTCCGGGGAGACGTATACAGGGAAGAGTTCCTGTATCTGGTGAACCTGCTCAACCGCAGATGAGGAAAACCGATGGCCGAAGGCTCCGTTTCAGATGAAACGGGGCTTTTTTCCGCTTGCCTGTTCCCGACGAATCAGTTACAATAAGCCGGTTGCCGAAGAAGAAATCCGGAGGAAACGGAAATGTCCTTTATCTATGAGACCCATATGCATACCTGTCTGGCCAGCGCCTGCGGCGAGAGCACCGGAAAGGAGCATGTCCATTATTATCGGGATGCCGGATATACCGGGATCATCATGACGGATCATTTCTTCAGAGGCAATACGGCCGTGCCGCGGGATCTGCCGTGGGATCAGCGGATCGACCGGTTCTGGAGCGGATATGAGCAGGCATATGAAGAAGGGCTGAAGATCGGTCTGGATGTATTCTTCGGCCTGGAGCAGAATTTTGCCGGGGATGAATATCTGGTTTACGGACTGACGAAGGAATACATGAAGGCGCACCCGGAGATGGAGCACTGGACGCGGAGACAGCAGCTGGAGGAGGTGCACCGGGCCGGGGGCTGCGTCATTCAGGCGCATCCCTTCCGGATGCGCGGATACATGGACCGGATCCGGCTGGGACTCCGCTACTGCGACGGGATCGAGGTGGCCAACCGGGGCAATGAGCCGGCGGACGATGCCCGGGCATGGCTGTACGGGCGGGAATTCGGACTGGTGATGACGGCCGGATCGGACAATCACAGGTCCCCGGCTCAGCTGGCTTTCGGCGTTGAGCTGGAAAACAGATTGACAAGCATTGAAGATTATGTCAAAATGATCAGGGATCATCAACCGATTGGATTACATGTGCCGGAAGAACGATTTGAAATGCCGGAGGGTTATTGTGTGGATGACCGGCATAAGGCCTATATGCTGGATGAAAACGAGCAGGATGTTCCTGCCGGAAAAGAATGGATTGACTGAATGAGATCACGCCGAAAGGAATGGCTTCGATGAACGGAGCGGGTGCTATCCTGATTATCAGGGAAGAGATCGTCTGCGTTCTGATCCTGACGTATCTGGCCTTTATTTCGCGTGCCTACCGGATGGGGAAGGACGGGCGCAGGTTCAATCTGATTCTGTCCTTTGCGATGCTTCACGTGATCATGGACGCGTTTACCGTGATTACGGTGAATCGACTGGAGGCCACGCCCGTCTGGGTCAATGCACTGGGGCACTGGATCTTTTATCTGTCCGCGCTGATGTTCAGTGCTGAGCTGTTTCGCTATGTGCTGGACCTGTGCTATCCGGAGCTTCATCCCAAATGGCAGAAGCTGGTTTATACGCCGGTGGCTGTCTATGCGCTGCTGCTGTTCTTTGTGCTGAAAATCGAATATCATCAGTTCCGCGGGACGTGGGCCAGCGACGGCCCGGCCCCCATGGTTGGATATGCGATCGGCTTGATCTATTTCATTACGGCGATCGGTATGCTCGTGGTCCACTGGAACCGGATCGGGCGGCATATCCGCTATATGCTCACGCCCATGCTCCTGCTCCTGATCATTGCGGAAATCGTCCAGATCTGGGTTAAGGAGTTCCTGTTCACGGGCGGCGCGGTGACGGCAGTTACCGTGGCATTATTCTTCACGCTGGAAAATCCGGCGGCCGTGCTGGAACGCAAGGTCATGATGGACGTGATCAGCGGGCTGGGGACCCGGTCCGGCTATGAGCACGACATGGTGGAATATGAACAGGAATTCCTGAAGGACAAGTCCGTTCCGTTCATCTTCGTATTTATTGACATCAACAATCTGCGCTCCGTCAACGGGCTTTTCGGCCATCAGGAAGGCGATTCCTATATCAGCGAGGTGGCCGTGCTGCTGATGACCAACCTGAAAAACGCGGAGCACATCTACCGGATGGGCGGGGACGAGTTTCTGGCCATCTATCACGGATCGGACGAGAAGACTGTCATCCGGGATATCAAACGGGTGCGCGAGGCGTGCCGGAAGGTTGGCGAGAAGAAGAACTACATGCCGGAGCTGGCGATCGGATATGCGGTATCCGACGTCAAGTACACCTCCCTGCGGGACGTGCTCCGCGTATCGGACTATATGATGTATCGCAACAAGACCGATCTGAAGCGCGAGGCCGCCATGGGCGTGATGCACGATTCGGCAGGCACGCATCTGAATCTATCGGGGCTGACGGATCGCGTTTTCGACGCCATGTGTCTGACCAGTGAGGGCTTTTATCCCTATATGACCAATCTGGAAACCAATATGACCCGGGTTTCTCCCGCCATGGTGGAGTTTTTTGGCCTGCCGGACGAGTTCATGGACAAATTCTCCGAAATCTGGAATGAAAAGGTGCATCCGGATGATCTGGAGGGTTACTATCAGGATCTGCGGGAAGCCATGAAGGGCAACAAGGCATATCACTATTACCGGTACCGTGCGAAGGACAAAAACGGCGTTTATGTTGAGGTGTCCTGCCGCGGCGGACTCTATCATGGCCGGGACGGGGAACCGGATATCTTCAGCGGGTACATTATCAATCACGGAGCGCCGGAAATGGTGGATCCGGCGACCGGTCTGCGCAATCACGCGGTGCTGTTTGACGTTCTGGGCGAAGGACTGCAGACGAAAAAGCCGGCGATTCTGGTCCGAACCAGCCTGCGCAACATCAACCGGATCCGCGCCCTGTACGGCTATAAGGCGGCGGATTCCATCTTCCGGAGTCTGGCGGACATGTTCCGGAGAATTGTTGGGAACCGTGGGGAGGTTTTCAGCCGGGCAGGCCTGAACTTCACGCTGTATCTGCCGGGCAGTACGCCCGCGGAGGTCAATGAGATTTATCACCAGATCCGGGAATACTGCTCGGCCGGTGTAATGGTCGGGGAGCAGGTGATTCCTGTCGGGATCTGCGCCGGGGCGGTTCAGCTGCCATCCGAATCGCTGACCACGGTGGAATCCATCCGAGGCGCTGCGCTGTTCGCAATGGAGGAGGCACAGAACTCTCCCCAGGACCGTGTGATGTTCTACAGCCGGGATGTTGCGGATGTACAGGGAAGGGATATCAAGCTGCTTCAGATCATTCATCGGGACTGCCTGAAGGAACGGAGGAATTTTTATCTGCGCCTGCAGCCGATCATACGTGCCCAGACCGGCGAGGTGACCGGCGCTGAAGCCCTGCTCCGCTGGAAATCCCCGACATACGGAGAGATTTCGCCGGCGCGATTTATCGCTTTTCTGGAAAACGATCCGGGTTATTCAGCCCTGGGATATGACATTATCCGCCACGCGGTTCGCGAAGCCCGGAGAATCCGGGAAAAGCTGCCTACATTCCGGATCAATGTGAACATCACGGCGCTGCAGCTGTGCGCGAACGACTTTATTCCGATGGTGCTGCAGATCCTGGCGGAGGAGAATTATCCGCCGGACGGGCTGATCCTGGAGCTGACGGAGCGCTGCAAGGAAATGGAATTCAGCTTCCTGAAGGAAAAAGTAGCGGAGCTGAGAAAAACCGGCATCCGCGTTGCGCTGGACGATATGGGCACCGGATTTTCCACGATCGATCTGCTGCTGCATCTCCCGGTGGATGAAGTGAAGCTGGATATGGAGTTCACCGCCAGCATGCAGGCAAATGCCATGGACAGCTGGTTTGCCGGAATTCTCTGCGAAGCCAGTACGCATGATTCCATCTTCATCTGCTTCGAGGGAGTGGAAACGCAGGAGATGCGGGATCATCTGAAGTCCTTCGGGGATGTGCTGCTGCAGGGGTATTACTTTGACAGGCCGATGCTGCCGGATGAATTCAGAGCCAAATACTGCCAATAACTGCATCATTGAAAACAGCCGGTTCAGTCGAACCGGCTGTTTCTTGCCATCAGCCAGAGCCCGCGGCGGGAGGGTTCCCTGCGATCCGGGGTTTCAGGCAGGTCAAACTCGAAGGAGGTGGAGGCATTGATGACGGGAATGCCGTGGTATTCCCGTTCCCGCTGAAAAAAGGCGGAATAGGACTGATGGTTATGCCCGTGCACCATGACGGCCGGGCGGTACAGATCCAGCAGCGGGCCGAAGCACTCAAACCCCCGATGGGTCAGATTATCCTGGTCACCGACGCCGCGGATCGGCGCGTGGGTCAGCAGGATGTCAAAGCCGCCGGTGGCCTTCAGCTTTCGCTTGAGGGAACGGATACGATCCGCCATTTCCTTCTCTGTATACATATTCACCGCATCGGGACGGTACCGGATGCTTCCGCCCAGCCCCAGGATCCGGACTCCCTTGATCTGAACGATCTTTCCGTCCGCGCAGAGGCATCCCTCCGGCGGCTTTTTTTCATAATAGTCGTCATGATTGCCGTGGACATAGATGACCGGTGCACTGGAAAAACAGGTCAGGAAGGACAGATAGCTGGAGGGCAGATCTCCCGCGGAAAGAATCAGGTCCACGCCGCTGAGACATTCCCTGCAGCGCTCGCCCCAGAGCTTGCTGGACGGCTCGTCCGAGATGACCAGAATATGCATGGAACGCTCCTCACTTTCCATTCCAGCTGAACTGAGACAGATCCGGCTCCAATTCCCCGTGAATGCCCTGCAGCCGCACCAGCGGCCGGGCGGTTTCGATCAGGTCTTCCTCCTGCGGAAGGGAACCAACAATATTGTCCACCAGGTAATCCATGCAGAGTATTTCCGCGGGCGTCAGGCGCTGGTCCGCGGCGCAGCGGAGCTGACCGCGCTGGTCCCGGATCTCGCCTTCGAAGGGGGAGAAGGAACCGTCGCCCAGCTCGTGACGGAAGTAACGGATGGTACGCGCGGCATACGGATCGAAGCGGGTGGAGAAGGCGACATCCAGAATGTTCGATCCAAGCCCCCACCAGTAGTTGGTCACCGCTTCCTTTTCCGCGGCGGCATGGAAGGTGCCCTTCTGAATCATCTCGACCATGGCCCGGTAGAAGCGGCCCCAGCGCGGAATCAGGGTGGCCATGTTGATAATCTCGCTTCCGTTCCGCAGGTAAAGCCCGTAATCCCGCGCGTTATGATTCGGCGCGGTGATATCCCGGTTGCAGATCACCCGGATTTCCGGATCCTCGAAGGGATTCGAGGCATTGTACCAGGAGGCGGAGGTCCAGTTCAGATAGATTCTGGCGGAGGGGTTCACCATGCGGGCACCGATGGCGAAGGCGTTCGCCGCGGAAGGCGTTCCGTAGATCGGATAGTCCGCAATGTAGCCGATCTTGCCGCTCTCCGACAGAATGCCGGCGGCCATGCCCAGCAGGAACTTGGCTTCATAGAACCGGATGTAGTATGCCCGGATATTCTTGTAATTGGACAGCAGGGAGCAGCAGAGGAAGCTGACCTCCGGATGCTCCAGCGCGGGCTGGATGGTGCTGTTGAGCATGACGGGCGAAGTGGCGAAGATGGCCGTGTATCCGTCTTTGATCAGATCGTTGATGGCATCGGTGAAATCTGCCCGGGACGGAACGATGCGGGCTGCGGTTTCCACCTTGTCCCCCAGCTTTTCCTCCACTTCGAGCCGCCCCAGATTATGCCAGTAATTCCAGGCGGAATCATCAATGGAGCGGTTGAAAAGGAAGGCGGCACGCACTTTGGACGGACGGAACAGCGAAGTCAGCAACGGGGCCTGCACAGTGGTCGAATCCGTATCCGTGACCAGCTTGACCTTGCCGTCCAGCACCTCGAATTCACCGGACATCAGGCGGACGCGTTCCGTCGTCTTTTCCAGATCCTCATTCCGGACATTCTGATAACCGAAGGCTATTAAATAGGAAAGGAACGCATCCCCGGCGGGAATGGCCTTCTTGCCCTTCATCGTCCGGAAATATGCATCCACAAAATAATGGAAGATCTTCCGCAGGGACAGGATATCGTCCTCGGCCCACTGCTCACCGGGACGGACCCCGGGAAGGGAAACCAGCTTCTGATAGGAGCCGGGCCGGGTGAACAGAATATCGTAGAGTCCGGACTCCCGGGAAAAATCGCAGTACTCATAATAGGCGACCACATCCGGATCGCCGGTTTTCTCCGGCAGGACACGGGTCACATCCGCATCGATCTCGCCGGCTTCCATGCACCGCGAGACGGAAACGCGCTTGTTCCCCTCAATCACATAGTAATAGCCCATATATTCGAGGGCGGTGATGGGCTGATGCAGGCCTTCCGATTCGACGCTTTCATAGAGGCGCTCCCATTTGGAGGCGAATTCACTGCCGCCCTCCAGAATCGGCAGGAATCCCTCCGTGAAGGCGAAGGAACGCCCCTGGGAAACGGAGCCGATCACCCGGCTGAGCGGAACGGACATCACGCCCAGCGAAAGGCGGCTCAGCTGGGACAGATTGGAAACCCGGTTTTCAAGCACGGGCAGATAGGGATCCGTATTATTCTGAATGGCAGCCGAGTAGACCCGAAGACCCTCCCGGCGAAACTTTCCGTAATGATCCATGATAACATACTCCTTTTCGTGAAAAAAAGACGCGGGATCAGCCCACGCCCATCATTCTGTGCAGCACTTCCTGATATGCCTCCGCAACATTGTCCATATCCCGGCGGAACCGATCCTTGTCCAGCGGCTCATGGGTGCTGCTGTCCCAGAAGCGGGCGGTATCCGGCGTAATCTCATCCGCCACGAGGATCTTCCCGTGGAAGCGGCCGAACTCCAGCTTGAAATCGATCAGCTCGATGCCGATATCCCGGAGATAATTCATCAGCACATCGTTCACCTGAAGACAGATCCGGTCGATTTCCGCCATCTCCTCAGGCGTGGCGGCCTTCATGGCATAAATATGGGTGTGATTGATCATCGGATCCTCCATCTCCGAGGAACGCATCACATACTCGACCACAGGCGGATCCAGCGGCATACCGACCGGCATCCCCGTCCGGGCGGAAAGGTGGCCGGCCACGCGGTTGCGGATCTTGACCCAGAAGGGCAGCATGTCGCAACGGCGAACCAGGCTGTGCCGCGCGTCGATCCGGCGGATAAAGTGACTCTCAATGCCATTGTCGGCCAGAAGGGTGAAAAGATGCTCGCAGATCTGGTTGTTCACTTCGCCCTTGCCCAGAATCCGTCCGCGCTTGAGCCCGTGAAAAGCCATGGCCTCGTCCTTAAAAAAAACGATGGCCTCATCCGGGTTATCGGTAGCATAAATCTTCTTTCCCTTGCCTTCCCGCAAAACAGCCCCGATTTCCGGCATGCCATACTCCTCCGCTCTCTGAAGTATGAAATATTCTATCATCTGCACGGGGGTTCCTTCAAGAGCAAAATTGTCAATCTCCGGGCCAGAACGGACAAATACCGGGCGATTCCGGACACAAGAATGAATATTTGGTGAAAAAGTTTGCAAAGCCAGATAACTTATGTTACAATGCCTTCCGGCGTTGTTGACGCCTGATTGAGTGCAGTTGAGAAACACGGGAGGAAAGAAATCCATGAGCCACACCTATGAGAAGGTATCCGGTAACAAAGCGAAACTGACATTTACGGTTCCTGCGGAACAGTTCGACGAAGCGCTGCAGAAGGCTTTTCTGAAGCTGCGCGGTCGGATCAATGTCCCCGGATTCCGCAAGGGCAAGGCTCCGAGAAGGATGATTGAAACCCTGTATGGCGAAAGCGTCTTCTATGACGATGCGCTGGAAATGATCTTCCCGGATGTGTATCAGGAGGCTGTGAAGGAATACGATCTGCATCCCGTGGATCAGCCCGATGTCAACGTCGATGAGATCGGCGCGGGCAAGGATCTGAAATTCCATCTGGAAGTGTTCGTGCGGCCCGACGTGAAGCTGGGCGAGTACAAGGGCCTGGAGGTCGAGATCGACAAGCAGAAGGTGACCGATGCGATGATCGACGCCCGGATCAGCCAGGATCAGGACAAGGCCAGCCGCACGATCGACGTGGAGGACCGTCCCGTTCAGGAAGGCGATACCGTCAATCTGGACTACGCGGGAACGGTGGACGGCGTCGCTTTTGACGGCGGTACCGCTGAGAATCAGACGCTGAAGATCGGGAGCCATTCCTTCATCGAAGGCTTTGAAGAGCAGATGATCGGCATGAACATCGGCGAGGAAAAGGACCTGAACGTGAAGTTCCCCGAGAAGTATCATTCCGAAGCGCTTCAGGGCAAGGATGCCGTTTTCCATGTGAAGGTCAACGGGATTCAGGTGACTGAGAAGCCGGAGCTGGATGATGATTTCGCCGCCGATATCAGCGAGTTCAACACCTTCAGCGAATACAGGGACAGCATCGTGAAGGAACTGACCGAGCAGGCGGACCGCAGCAACGAAGTGGCGACGGAGAACGCGCTGGTGGAGAAGGCCGCGGAGAATGCGGAGATGGATATTCCCCAGGCGATGATCAACGACCAGGCGGAATACATGGTTCGCGAAATGGCGATGCGGATGAGCTATCAGGGCCTGCGCTTTGAAGACTACATGAAGTATACCGGGCAGACGCCCGACGATATGAAGCGCATGTATCTGCCGGAAGCGGAGAAGCGCGTACGGGTGGATCTGGTGCTGGATGCCATCATCAAGGCGGAAAACATCGAGCCCTCTGAGGAAGACATTGAGAAGGCCATTGCGGATCAGGCGGAGCGCTCCGGGGTGGATCTGGAACAGTTCAAGAAGGACCTGACGGATGAGCAGCGCAGCTATCTGAAGGAGAACGCTGCGATCCGGCTGGCGCTGGACCTGATGAAGAAGGACGCGAAGGTTTCCGAAAAGAAGGAAGAGCAGCCGGAGGAGGCTGAGGAAAGCAAGGCGGAGAAGAAGCCCGCCCGGAAGACCGCGGCCCGGAAAACAGCCGCGAAGAAGGAAGCGGACGCCGAAGGCGAAAAGCCCGCGAAGAAGCCGGCTGCAAAGAAAGCGGCCAGCAAGGAAGAGTAATCACACAGCAACGGTAATCGGCGGCCCTGCCGGGCCGCCATTCCTGTCATGAAGGAGGAAAAAGAATGCCCCTTGTACCAATGGTAATCGAACAGACCAACCGGGGAGAAAGATCCTACGATATTTATTCCCGGCTGCTGAAGGATCGGATTGTTTTTCTGGGCGGAGAGATTACGGATGATACCGCCAACCTGGTGGTGGCGCAGATGCTGTTTCTGGAAATGGAAGATCCGGACAGCGATATCAGCCTGTATATCAACAGCCCCGGCGGTTCCGTGACCGCGGGAATGGCGATCTACGATACGATGCAGTACATCCGTCCCCAGGTGCGGACGGTTTGCATTGGGATGGCGGCCAGCATGGGGGCCTTCCTGCTCATGGCAGGGGAAAAGGGAAAGCGGCTGGCGCTGCCGAACGCGGAGGTCATGATTCATCAGCCGCTGGGCGGCGCCCAGGGCCAGGCGACGGATGTGGCGATCCGCGCGGAATGGCTGATGAAGACCAAGAAAAAGATGACCGCGATGATGGCCGAAATGACCGGCCAGCCCCTCAAGAAGGTCCAGACGGACGTCGAAAGGGACTACTTCATGAGCGCGGAGGAAGCGCTGGAGTACCATATCATCGACGAGATTTACCAGCCCAGAGACAAACAGGCAAAGTGAGGATGAGGCCGGATGGCTAACAACAGTTACAGCCGACAGGGGCCCCGCTGCTCCTTCTGCGGCAAGACGCAGAACATGGTCGACCGCCTTGTGGCCGGCCCGAATGTATACATCTGCAACGAGTGCATCGCGCTGTGCAATGATATTCTGGGCGAAGAGGAATATACGGACGATCAGCCGACCGCCAAGGAAACCGCCACGAAGAAGCTGCCGCTGCCTTCCGAGATGAAGGCAACGCTGGATCAGTATGTCATCGGCCAGGAACGGGCCAAGAAGGCGCTGAGCGTGGCCGTATACAACCACTATAAACGCATCAACCGCAAGCAGAAGAAGGACGATGTGGAGCTCCAGAAGAGCAACATTCTTCTGCTGGGGCCGACGGGAAGCGGAAAAACCTATCTGGCGCAGACGCTGGCCAAGATCCTGGAGGTTCCCTTTGCCATTGCGGACGCGACCAGCGTGACCGAGGCCGGTTATGTGGGCGACGATGTGGAGACCATTCTGCTGCGGCTGATTCAGGCGGCGGACTGGGACATTGCCAAGGCGCAGCGCGGCATCATCTATATCGACGAGATTGACAAGATCGCCCGGAAAGGCGAGAACATGTCCATCACCCGGGACGTGAGCGGCGAGGGCGTTCAGCAGGCGCTGCTCAAGATCCTGGAAGGGACGGAAGCCGCCGTTCCGCCCCAGGGCGGGAGAAAGCACCCGCATCAGGAGATGATCCGGATCGACACGACGAACATTCTGTTCATCTGCGGCGGCGCATTTGACGGGCTGGTACCGATCATTGAAAACCGGATCGGCAAGAAGGTGCTGGGCTTCGGCGCGGAAGTGCAGAGCCAGCGGGATCCGTCGCGGACGGATGCGCTGAAGGATGTCCGGCCGGAGGATCTGACCAAGTACGGCCTGATTCCTGAATTTGTCGGCAGACTTCCGATCGTCGTCACGCTGGACGGGCTGGACGAGGATGCCCTGGTCCGGATTCTGACGGAGCCGAAGAATGCGCTTTGCAAGCAGTATGAGGCGCTGCTGGATATGGACGGCGTGAAGCTGACCTTTCAGGAGGATGCCGTCCGTGAAATCGCGCGGCAGGCGATCAGCAGAAAATGCGGCGCCCGCGGCCTTCGCGCCATCATCGAGGATGCCATGCTGGATACGATGTTTGACCTGCCCGGCATGAGCGAGATCAACGAGTGCGTGATTACGCCGGAAGCCTTAAGCGGCGGAAAACCGAAACTGATCGCCGGCGTCCGCAGGAGAGGCGTCAAGCGCACCGAAAGGAAAGCGGACACGGCCAATGACGCCTCCTGACACGCGGCGGACGAAGCCCGGTCATGGTTTCAACACTTCGGAGGAATGAATGAAAAAAGAAAAGATCGTTGAATTACCCGTGCTGCCCCTGCGCGGTCTGATGATATTTCCGAACATGGTGCTTCATTTTGACGTGGGACGGCCCAAGTCGGTTGCTGCTCTGGAAGCGGGCATGTCCGGCCAGCAGCAGGTTTTCCTGGTCAGCCAGAAGAACGAAGAAACGGAAGATCCGGCCCTCGGGGATCTTTGCCGGGTCGGTACCATTGCGGAGATCCGCCAGATCATGAACCTTCCCGGGGAAAACATCCGCGTGCTGGTGGAAGGCAAAAGCCGCGGCATCATCGAAAATGTGCTCGGGGATGAACCGTGCGTGACGGCCAGCATCCGTGTCTGCCAGGACCGGACGCTCCGCTCCGCCGAGTCGAAGGCGATGCTTCGGACCTGTCAGGATCTTTTCGAGGAGTTTGCCCGCACATCCCAGCGGGTCAGCCAGGATACCGTGGAAGCGATCCGCGGGCTGGAAAAATGCGGCGAGACGGCCGACCTGCTGGCTGCCAACGTGCTGACAAAGCGGGAAGACCGGCAGGAAATCCTGGATGAACTGGATCCGCTTCAGCGGCTGGAGAAGGTTTGCGCCATTCTGATGCGGGAAACGGATCTGGCGGATACGGAGAAGCAGATTCAGGCCAGGATTCGCAAGCAGGTCGAGAAGAATCAGAAGGATTACTATCTGAGGGAACAGATCAAGGCGATCCAGAACGAACTGGGCGACAGCGAAGACTCGGAAACGGACGAGCTGAGGGAGCGGATGGAGAAAACGCCGCTGAACGAAGAGGCACGCGCCAAGTGCGAGAAGGAGCTGGAGCGGCTGAGCCGCATGGCACCCGGTACGCCGGAGGCCGGGGTCAGCCAGACATATGTGGAATGGATCCTGGATCTGCCGTGGGGCAAAAAAACGGAGGACAATCTGGATCTGAACCGGGCACGGGAAGTGCTCAGCCGGGACCACTACGGCATGGAAGAGGTCAAGGACAGAATCATTGAATACCTGGCCGTACTGAAGATGAAGTCGGACATGAAGGGACCGATCCTCTGCTTTGTCGGCCCTCCCGGTGTCGGCAAGACCAGTATCGTCCGGGCCATCGCGGAAGCGGTGGGCCGCAGGTTTGTCCAGATGAGCCTGGGTGGCGTGCGGGACGAGGCGGAGATCCGCGGGCATCGGCGGACCTACATCGGCTCGATCCCCGGCCGGATCATCAGCGGCATGAAGCAGGCCGGAACGATGAACCCGGTATTCCTGTTCGATGAAATCGACAAAATGAGCGGCGATTTCCGCGGGGATCCGGCTTCCGCCATGCTGGAGGTGCTGGATGCCGAGCAGAACAGCGCTTTCCGGGATCACTACCTGGAGCTGCCCTTCGACCTGAGCAAGGTCATGTTTATCACCACGGCCAACAGCATGGACACCATTCCTGCGCCGCTGCTGGACCGGATGGAACTGATCGAGGTGCCCAGCTACACCGAGGAGGAAAAGCTTCAGATTCTCAAGCGGCATCTGCTGCCCAAACAGATTCGGGAGCACGGGATGCGGGAGAACGCCATCCGGATCCATGACGATGCGCTGAAGGCCATGATTGAGGACTACACCCGCGAAGCGGGCGTGCGTACGCTGGAGAGAACGGCTGCCTCCGTGTGCCGCAAGAGCGCGGTATACATGCTGGACAACGGAAAAAAGAGCATTACCATTTCCGTCAAAAAGCTGCACGAACTGCTGGGTGCCCCGCGGTATATCCGCGAGGATCTGGAAAAGGAGCCGCGCATCGGAGTGGTGAACGGCCTGGCCTATACAACCGTCGGTGGGGAAATGCTGGAGGTTGAGTGTATGCCCATGCCGGGGAACGGGACGCTGAAGCTGACGGGGCAGCTGGGTGATGTGATGAAGGAATCCGCCGAGGCTGCGTTCAGCTGGGTCCGCTCCCACAGCGAGGCGCTGGGACTGGAAAAGGATTTTCACAAAACGCTGGACATCCATATTCACGTGCCGGAAGGCGCCGTGCCCAAGGACGGGCCGTCCGCGGGCGTGACGATCACGACGGCGCTGGTCAGCGCGCTGACCGGGAAACCCGTCCGGCAGAATGTCGCCATGACAGGTGAGATTACGCTCCGGGGCAGAGTGCTTCCCATCGGCGGGCTGAAGGAAAAGACGCTGGCGGCTTATCGGGCAGGGATCAATACGCTGATTATTCCGGATGAAAACCGGAAGGATCTGGAGAAAATCCCGGCACACGTACTGGAAAAATTCAGGGTGGTACCGGTTCGGGACATCCATGAAGTGCTGCAGGAAGCCATCATCCGGTAAGACACCTGGAACCCGGATATCATCCGGTTCCGGGGACTGAACCGACAGAAAAAAGGAAACGACAGATGACGGAGATCAGGACGGCGGAGTTTATCACATCCATGGCGGAATACGGGAAGTTTCCGGGAAAGGGACTTCCCCAGATCGCCGTGGCCGGAAAGAGCAATGTGGGGAAGAGCACGCTGATCAACTGCCTGTGCAGACGGAACAAACTGGCCCGAACCAGCGCGACACCCGGAAAAACGCGGCTTTTGAACGTCTTTCTGCTCAATGGGGAATTCCATCTGATCGATCTGCCCGGATATGGCTTCGCAAAGGTGGACAAGAAGGAAAAACAGCGGTGGGGCCAGATGATGCAGCAGTATTTTGAGCAGGCAGCGGAGCTGCGGCATGTGCTGTGCCTGGTGGACATTCGCCATGAGCCCACAGAGGACGACCGGACCATGAACCGTTTCCTGCGGGAGATGGATATCCCCTTCAGCGTGGTCGCCACGAAGGCAGACAAGGTCAGCCGCGGCGCCAGAATGAAATATCTGGCGCCGATCTGCCGGGCGCTGAGCGTTCAGCCCTGGGAGATCATCTGCTTCAGCGGAGAGGACGGGACGGGCCGCGATGACCTGATCCGCCGGCTGGATGATATCCTGCACGAAGAAAAAACAACGGAAAAGGCATAGTACCAGAAATTACCTATTGCATACTGAACCGTATGGTAGTATAATCACGTCCCGTAGAACGGAGGCTCAAGAGGTGAGAATAAGCTGCCCGGTGGGTCGGAAAGCCATGAAAGTGGCGGCGGCACACTGATTTGAGCTGCAATTTTCCTTTTCTCCGTTGCGGAGGGAGGAAGAACGGACGTCGGATGGGGTTATGTGGGAAACGATCCCAGAACGGTCAGAATTGAGGAGGATGCCCAATGAAACTGGTAAAATGCCCCCGCTGCGATCTGAACTACATTCGCGAGGATGAAAAGTACTGCAAGGTATGCCTTCGGGAACTGAAAGGCGAGAAAGCTCCGGAAGAAGTGGAGCTGTGCAGCATCTGCAATGAAGAGCCTGCACTGCCGGGCCGGGATGTATGCCTGTTTTGTCTCAAGGAAATGAACAAGAGCAACAGCCTTCCGGATGATCAGGTCGACGAGCCAGAGGAAGGCGTGGATGCCAGCAGCATCGGCGACATGGACTCCGTGAGCGGAATGGATGAGATTATCCCCGACGTGGAGGAAGATTCGGATATTCCCAGCCAGGAATTCGGCGAAATCGAGAATGAACTCAGCCTGGAGGATGTCCGGGAAGATGAGGAAAGGGAAGCGGAAGAGGACGAAGCGGAGGACGAATAATCCCTTCTGCGATCTGAACGACAGAAAGGAATCATGAATGCGCCTGTTTGCCATTGGAGACCTGCATATGTCCGGCGGCGATGATAAGCCGATGGACGTGTTTGGCCCCCAATGGGACAGGCATTTTTTTCATATCAGCGAAAACTGGAAACGGTGCGTGACCGAGGAGGATACCGTCCTGATTCCCGGAGATATCAGCTGGGCCATGCAGCTGGAGAACGCGCGGGCGGACCTGGAAACCATCGGTGCGCTGCCGGGGAAAAAAATCCTGTGCAAGGGGAATCATGAATACTGGTGGAATTCCATCACCCGGGTCCGCGGCGTGCTGCCGGAGGGAATGACTGCCCTGCAGCATGACGCGGTGGATATCGGCCCATGCGTGGTCTGCGGAACACGGGGATGGCTCTTTCCGACGGAGAAGAACGCGCTGAGCGAAACGGATGAGAAAATCTGCAGCCGGGAACTGCAGCGGCTGGAAATGGCACTGGATGCAGCGGAGAGAATCGCACCGGAAAAACCGATTCTCGTCATGACGCATTATCCTCCGCTGATCGCCGGGGAGCGGGATACCGTATTTACCCGGATCCTGGAGCGGCGGGAACGCGTCCGCGTCTCCGTTTCGGGACATCTGCACGGGGACGCCCTCCGGAACGCCTTCGAAGGGGAGTGGCACGGGATCCGGTATTATCCGGTATCCTGCGACGGAATCGGGTTCTGTCCGAAGGAGATCACCCTGCCTATTTCTTAATTTTCTGTAACAAAATATCATGAAAAAGCGACGAAAGAAGCCCGATGATCGGGCTTCTTTTTTGCTGTCCACAAAATGTAGATGACGGTCGTCCGGAGGGATACAAGGGAAAGATAAAATATTACAATAATATTACGAAATAATTACAAATCATCGTACAAGCAGACGGAAAATCAGAAAATTTCTTTAAAAATAAGGCTTGCAAGGGACTCGTTTGTGTGCTAAATTTGTGGGGAAAAAGGGAATCCAAGCCCAAAAATGATCATAAAAGTGGCAGAAAGGGGGGCGAACCGCATGGATGACCATCGTTCGGATGAAGCCAGCGCGGCTGAAAGCTCCCGGGAAAGCCGCGGGGGAACCGGCAGGGTGCGGTTCATCGGTTCCTTCAACCATAGCCTGGATGCCAAGGGCCGGCTGGTCATTCCTCAGAATTTTCGGGACAGGCTGGGGGAAACATTCTGCATCGCCCCTTCCTTCGATTTCAAATCCGTTTCCATCTATCCGACGGAGATGTGGGAGGAGAGAAACCGGTCATACGAAAAGCTGGGGAAACTGAATCCGGCGCTGAACCGCTACCTGGAGCAATTCTATGCGCTGAGCTATGACGAGCAGACGTTTGACGGACAGGGCCGCGTGCTCCTTCCGATGAATATCCGTTCAAAGATTCTCGGAACGGAAAGGGATATGGAGATCACCGGCGCGAACGATCATATCCGCGTTGTGGCCCAGAAGGCCAGCGGCGACAGCTGGGAGCAGTTCAACGCGGAGCTGCCTGATCTTCTGGAAATGATTGCCCGGCTGGAGAATTCCGCCGGAGAGCAGGGACAATAAACCGAAGTGGAGTTGAAACAACATGATGGAAATGCCGATTCGCACGGGCAGAAGACTGCAGGATGTCGCCATCCGGATCCGTGAAAGGATTTCGGGCGGGGACGATGACCGGCAGCAGTATGCAAGCATCCACAGGCAACGGATGACATGCTCGGATTCGCTGCGCACGTTCAGCCAGACGCAGGACTGGACCAGCGGAATGAGCATGAGCCCCAGCGGACGGTTTCAGGTGATTGAGGAATCTCAGCCACGGCGGAAGGCGATCTCCCGGGAAGGAATCCGCTGGGATATGGCCTGGGCGGTGATCATCCTTGCGGCCGTTCTTTTTGCGGCCATCCTGCTGGCGGATCTGGCCGGAATCGGCACCACGTCCAGAACCCTGAGCCGACTGAATGACAAAGTGACGGCGATCTCGGCCAGAAACGACGAGATGAAGGCGGAACTGGCATACAGCTCAGGTGATGTCAGCGTCTGCACGGAGGCGGTGAAGCTGAATCTGATTGCCGGCAACGGCGCCAGAACGATCCGGCTGACCGCGCCGGGAGATGCATGCCTGACCATGACAACGATGCAGGCTTTTGAAGGCACGACCGCGTCGAGATAAAATAACAGGGAGACTGGCACTATGGTCAGTCTCCCGTTTGTGGTATAATATACTGAATCCAGCGATGAGGAGAAGGACGGTAGGGTTATGAAGCTTTGGGAACTGATGACGGAGCTGCCGTATGTGGTGGACAATCGGGGCGATATGAATACGGAGATCCGGGAGATCACTTCTTCCAGCCGCGACCGGGTGGATGCGGGGCTTTTTTTCTGCATTGTGGGGGCGCGGTTTGATGCCCACGATTATGCATGGGAAGCCGTGGAAAACGGATGCGTAGCGCTGATCGTGGAGCATTATGTGGAGCTGGATGTGCCGCAGATCCGGGTCAGCAACGGACGCGCTGCCATGGCCCGCATCGCCGATGCGTTTTACGGTCATCCTTCCCGCCGCATGCGGATGATTGGCATTACGGGCACGAAAGGCAAAACGACCACCACCTACCTGCTCAAGAGCATCTGCGAAAGCGCGGGGCTCAAGTGCGGCATCATCGGTTCCACGGGCACGCTGGTGGAGGATCAGCATCTGGACAGCAAGCTGACGACCCCGGATCCCATCGACCTGCAGAAGACGCTGCGGATGATGGCGGATGAGGGCGTACAGGTGTGCTGCATGGAAGTATCCGCGCATGCGATCGACATGAACCGCCTGGACGGGATGAGCTTTGAGGTGGGATGCTATACCAACCTCAGCCAGGATCATCTGGATTATTTCTATACCATGGAACGGTATTTTGAAACGAAGAAGAAATTCTTTACGGAGGGTATGACTCATAACGCCGCCGTGAACGCCGACGACGAGACGGCCGGGAAGCTGACGCCGGATCTGAAAATCCCCTTCATCACGTACGGAATCTGCGTGGATGCGGATGTGTTTGCACGGGATATCGAAATAACGGAAGAAGGCGTGCGGTTCAATATCCAGATGCACGGGATGAACGAGATCGGCATTCATATGCATATGACCGGCATGTTCAATGTATACAATGCGCTGGCGGCAACGAGCTGCGCCCTGATCATGGGAATCGCTCCGGACCGGATCCGCGCTGGCCTGGAAGCGGTGACCCGTGTTCCGGGACGGATCGAGGTGCTGCAGACCGGAACGCCGTACAAGGTGATTCTGGATTACAGCCATTCTCCGGATGCGCTGGAGAACATTCTCAGGACCGTCCGGCAGTTTACGCGGAACCGCGTGATCGCGCTCTTTGGCTGCGGCGGCGACCGGGACAAGGGAAAGCGCCCCATGATGGGCGAGATCGGCGGAAGGCTGGCGGACTACTGCATCCTGACATCCGACAATCCCAGAACGGAAAACCCCATGGTGATTCTTGCGGCGATCGAGAAGGGAATCAAACCGACCGGGAAACCGTACGAGGTCATCGAGAACCGCCGGGAAGCGATCCGACGGGCACTGCGGATGGCGGAGGACGGAGATGTGATCGTTCTTGCCGGCAAAGGCCATGAGACCTATCAGGAAATCATGGGCATCAAGCGGCCGTTCGATGAGAAGGTCATCGTCAGCGAGCTGCTGCTGGAAATGAAAAAAGAGCAGGAAAAATAAGAAACGGACGGGGTTGAACCAGAAATGTACCGGATGATCGGATCCATGCTGTTGAGTCTTGCGGTTGCGCTGGCGATCGGGCCGGGGCTGATTGCCTATCTGAAAAAACTGCACTTTGGTCAGACGATCTATGAGCTGGGACCGAGCCATCAGCAGAAGCAGGGAACGCCGGTGATGGGCGGACTGATGATGGCGGCGGGAATCCTTCTTTCCTCGCTGATTTTTCATCCGCTGCCCTGGAAGGGCGGATGGGATCTGATGATTCCGATGCTGCTCGTTGCTTTTCTGAGCATGGCGGTGGGCTTTGCGGACGATTATATCAAGGCGGTCCGGAAACGTCATGACGGGCTGAACCCGTGGCAGAAGATCGCGGGGCAGGTCGTTGTGGCCGTCGGATTCAGCGTATACTGTTATTACCATCCGATGATCGGAAGCAGCATCCGCGTTCCTTTTGTCGGAACGGAATGGGATCTGGGGTTTTTCTATATCCCCGTGATGGCTCTGACGGTGATCTTCATCGTCAACAGCAGCAATCTTCAGGACGGACTGGACGGATTGCTGGGAACCGTGACCACGGTTTCCTCGGCGGGGTGGCTGGTGATCTGTGTGCTGATCATGACCGTACCCGCCCTGGCCGGAATCACCGATGATGCCAACGCAGGGACGGCTGGCGTTTTTGCGGCGGCAATGACCGGCGCATGCATCGGTTTTCTGCGCTACAACCGCTATCCGGCCAAAACGTTCATGGGGGATACGGGCAGCATGCTGCTGGGCGGCGGAACGGTGGCGATGGCCATGGTGCTCCGCCTTCCGCTGCTGCTGATCCTGACCTTCTTCACACCGATCATGAGCAGCGTCAGCGTGATCATGCAGCGCTATTATTTCAAGGCCACCCACGGAAAGCGGATCTTCCTGATGAGCCCGGTGCACCACCATTTCGAAAAGAAAGGATATTCGGAAACGCAGATCGTCAGCATGTATGCCGGAATTACGATGATTCTGAGCCTGATCGCAGTGCTGAGCATCGCGGGATGACACAGATCGGGAGGAACAAGATGAACTACGAAAAGAAAAAGGTCCTGGTTGTCGGAATGGCGCGCAGCGGCGTGGCTGCGGCCCAGCTGCTGCGCGCGTACGGAGCGGAAGTGACCGTCAATGACGCGAAGAGCGAAGCAGAGCTGGGCGCTCAGCTCAAACCCCTGGAGGGGCTTCAGCTGGAACGGCGTTTCGGCTGCAGAACGGAGGATCTTCTGGAGGGAAAGGACTGCATGGTCATCTCTCCGGGCGTTCCGATTCAGGCGCCTTTTGTGACGAAGGCCCGGGAGATGGGCATCTATGTGACCGGAGAACTGGAGCTGGCCTCCCAGCTGTCCCTCGGCACGCTGGTGGCGGTGACGGGAACCAACGGAAAGACGACAACGGTTTCCCTGCTTGGAGAGATCTTTTCCAACAGCGGAAAGGTGACCCACGTGGTGGGCAATATCGGATATCCGTTCTCCCTGGCAGCGATGGTCAGCAAGAAGGACGATGTGATCGTCAGCGAGGTTTCATCCTTCCAGATGGAAACCGCTGATACATTCCATCCTCATGTGGCGCTGCTGACCAACATTACGGAGGACCACCTGAACCGCCACGGAACCATGGAAGTATATACGGCGATGAAGATGCGGGTCTTCGGAAATCAGACGCCGGAGGATTATGCCGTATTCAATGCCGACGATCCGGGACTCGCCGGCCTCAGCCGACAGGTCAGCAGCCACGTGCTGAAATTCAGCCGGAAAAGGGAAGTCCGGGAAGGCGCCTTCGTCCGCGACGGTCAGATTCTGATCCGCATGGACGGTACGGAAAAGAAGGTTTGCCGGCCTGACGAAATCTATATCCCCGGGCCGCACAATCTGGAAAACGCGCTGGGGGCGATCTGCGTTGCGGCGGCGATGAAGGTTCCGATCCCGGTGATCCGGCATACGCTGAAGACTTTCCGCGGCGTGGAGCATCGGATTGAGAAGGTGCGGACGCTGGACGGAATCACCTATATCAATGACAGCAAGGGCACCAATGTGGACTCAACGATCAAGGCTGTCCAGACCATGATGGAACCGACGGTGATCATCCTCGGCGGATTCGACAAGCATACGTCGTTCGATCCGCTTTCGCGGGAAATCGTCCAGAGTCCCATGATCCGCAAAGCCATCCTGATCGGCGAAACGGCGGAGCTGATCCGTGCCAGCCTGAAGCGCGCAGGCTTTGAGTCCATCGATGACGCGGGTTCGCTGGGGGAAGCAGTCGAAAAGGCGCGCAACAGCGCAGATGACGGATGGAATGTGCTGCTCAGCCCGGCATGCGCCAGCTTCGATATGTTCAAAGACTATGAAGAACGCGGTCGGATATTCAAAGAGATTGTTGGCGAACTGAAAAGCCGGAAATAAAACAAACCAAAGTCTGAAATACGGCATGAGGAGGCAATTGCGTGGATTCACAGGGCGGACAGCCCCCAAGACGGCGGGCGGGAGATGCGGACAGCAGGCGGTTTCCGGGTGACCCCGGCCTGCGGGACTGGCAGAAGAACACCTGGTTTGGACCGACCCCCGTCAATGCGGATCCGTTCGAGGAACCCGAAAGCGCTCCGGAGCTGCTGAAGGAGCGATCGGACAATATCCGGAACCGGGAGGGCGACTTCTGGAAGGCGCAGGAGCCGACGGCGTATCAGTATCAGGCGGGCGATGTGAAAAAGGGCGGGGAGAAAGCCCTGAAGAAGAAAGCCGGTGTAAGCAAATACCTGATCATCGGCTCCCTGGTCACGATCGCGGTGCTGCTGGTGCTGCATCTGATCGTTTTCCGGGTTCGGGAAATCCGCGTGACGGGCAACCGGCTGGTATCCGCGCAGGATGTGATCCGGTTCAGCGGGATCCGGTACGGATCCGGTATGCTGGATCTGAACGAGGAGCAGACGGAACAGCGGTTTACCGCATCCGCGCTTTCCGCGGCGGCGAGCGAAGGTAACTACAATTTCTATTCGCTCCAGTTCCGCTATCTGGAAAGGCAGTTTCCCGGCACCGTGATCATCGCGGTCAAGGAACGGGAACCGTGCTGCTGGCTGACCTGGTGCGGCATTCTGTACGTCATGGACAAAAACAGGATGGTGCTGTTTGAATCGGAGGATTCCGGGATCGGCGTCGCGGATCTTCCGGAGGTTCAGGGGCTGGATATCCGGTCCGGGAGCAAGGCCGGCCAGACGATGGTGCTCACCTCCTCCCTCCAGGAATCCGTTTTCAGCGAGCTTTTCCTCGAAATGAAGATCATGGACTGCACCCGGCTGATTCAGAACGTGGATCTGAGCAACACCTCATCGATCCTGCTGGTCACGCGGGACGGATATACGGTCAGCCTCGGGGACCGAAACAATATTCATGCCAAACTCCGCAGCATGCTGCTGGTTCGGGAGGAACTGCTCCGCCAGGGGCAGCAGGGCGGAACCATCAACGTTCTTACGCCGGAAACACCCTACTATTCCCCGTCTTCCGTCTGAAGGCGGGTATTTTTTGTAACAATATTTGCATAAAAATGTAATAAAGTGCAGGAAAACGCTTGCAATGCCTGCGCAAAAAGAATATAATAACTTGTGATTCGCATTTAATTGTAGTTTTGGCGTGCCTTCCGGGCCGGATCTGCAATTGCAGGAGGGAACATTCTATGAAAACGACGGTCGCAGCCATCGACTTCGGGACGAGCAAGATCGTCACCCTTGTGGCGGAAAACAGCGGCAGTCAGCGGTGTGACATCGTGGCTGCCGGTGTGGCGAAATATGACGGATTTCTTGCGGAGGGGTGGAACAATCCGGGCCAGCTGGATGAAGCCATCCGCCGCGCGATCAGCGACGCGGAGGAGCAGGCGGGCAGCAAGATCCGGGAGATCAATGTGGGCGTCCCCGGCGCGTTCACCCAGGTTTATGCGACCAAGGTGACGATTCCCCTGAAGGGGACGGATCCGAGGGTGACTTCCGCGGATGTGAAGACAGCCTTCAGCAAGGCGGCCGAAAACCTGACCAATCTGCCCGGCGTCGTGGTGCATTCCAGCCCTGCCTGGTTCATGGTGGACAGCGGAAAGAAAACGCTGGAACCCGTCGGCATGAAAGGACGGGAGATGACGGCGTTCATCAGCTTCGTCGTCGGCAACCGCTTCTTTGTGGACGATGTGACGAACCGGATGGCGGATCTGGGGATCGTGGTGACCGGGTTCTACTCCACATCCGCCGGCGAGGCGATGCTCTATCTGAGCGAACAGGAGCGGGATCACACCTCCGTGCTCATTGATATGGGCTATCTGAACACGGAAATCATCGGCGTTGAAGGAGACGCGATCATTTATCACAAGGTGCTGGAACTGGGCGGGGGAGACATTGCGGTCGCCCTGGCCGAGGAACTGGATATCAGCCTCAGCGCCGCGGAGGACATCAAGCGCAAGTTTGTCTACGGGATCGACACCACCGGCGAAACGTACGAGGTTCCCGGCGCCGACGGGCAAAAGGGAATCGTGTTTACCCGGGAACAGGTCAAGCCTGTGATCTGCAAGGCGCTGGATGAAATCTGCGACCGGATCCGGGAGGCGGTGGATGAGGACTTTGGCGGACTGGGAAGCTGGAGCAGCGTATTCCTGACCGGAGGCGGGCTGAGCTTCAACCGGGGCGGAAAGGAATATCTGGCAGGGCGGCTGAGCCGCCCCGTGCAGGAGACGCCCCGGAGAACCACCAAGCTGAACAGCCACAGCTTCTCCAGCGCACTGGGCCTGATGGATCTGATCATTGACACCATTGAGCAGCAGCACCAGCCGGCGGCCGGTGCGGGCGGCAGGATCAAGGACTTTTTCCGTAGTCTGTTGGGAGGTTAAGAGCATGATCGAGTTTCAGAATGAAGAGCAGAACACCTTTGCTTCCATCAAGGTCGTCGGATGCGGCGGCGGCGGGAACAATGCCGTCAACCGCATGGTGGACGCGGGGCTGAGAGGCGTGGAGTTCATCTCCGTGAACACGGACAAGCAGGCCCTGGGCCAGTCCGCCGCGCAGGTCAAGATTCAGATCGGCGAGAAGCTGACGAAGGGTCTTGGCGCCGGCGCGATCCCCGAGGTGGGCCGTCGCGCTGCTGAGGAGAGCAGAGAGGAGCTCGCATCCGCGCTGAAAGGGGCAGATCTGGTGTTCATTACCGCCGGAATGGGCGGCGGCACCGGGACGGGCGCGGCTCCCATCGTGGCGGAAATTGCCCGGGATCTGGGAACGCTGACCATCGCCGTTGTGACCAAGCCGTTCAATTTTGAGGGCAAGCAGCGCATGAAGAATGCGGAAGCCGGCATTGAAGAGCTGAAGCAGCACGTGGATACGCTGGTGGTCATTCCGAACGACCGGCTGCTCCAGGTCGTCAACAAGGGGACGACGATGCTGGAAGCTTTCCGGATTGCGGACGATGTGCTGCGCCAGGGCATCCAGGGCATCAGCGACCTGATCGCCGTGCCCGCGATGATCAACCTGGACTTTGCGGACGTCAAGACCGTGATGGAATCCGGCGGAATGGCGCATATGGGCATCGGCATCGGCAGCGGCGAGAACAAGCTGGTCGAGGCGGCCAAGAACGCGATTGCGTCTCCGCTGCTGGAAACGAATATCGATGGCGCCCGCGCCGTACTGATCAACGTGACCGGCGGAGCCGACATCTCGATCGTGGATATCAACGAAGCCGCCAACCTGATCATGGAAGCGGCGGATCCGGATGCCAATATTATCTTCGGTGCGGGAATCGATGAGACCATGGGCGAAGACGTCCGGATCACCGTCATCGCAACCGGGTTTGAGAAGACGCCCTTCCCGTCGAAGGAACCGGCGAGAAAGCCGCGGGAGCTGGAGCATGAGCGGCTGTTCGGCTCCTTCGGAACCAACTTCCAGAAGAGCGACGCGAGCCCGATCCGGGACTCCTTCAGCGGCAACGCGTCCGGCAGCGGCTTCATCGGCGGCAATACGGGCGAGGTTCCCACCTTTACCAGCACCAGCCGGCCGAGCATGGGGGTTCCCGGCATGGTGAACACCGGATCCTTCCAGACCGGATTCAGCTATCAGCCCACGGCGCCGCAGAGCGTGCAGGCGACCCGGCCCTTCCAGCCCATGAACGCAGACACGGCGGACACGGGCATGCAGGCAGCGCCGATGCAGCCTTTCGCGGCGAACCAGCCGCAAAACTATCAGCCGCTGTTCAACAGCAACGGCCAGGTGACCGGACAGACCGGCAGTTTTCAGGCAATCCCGCAGAATCAGGCCATGACGACGGATGACCACGGCGTGCCCGGATTCCTGAAAAGAAGAAGATAAAACCGGAAAAACAATCCCTTCAGCGGGGCGACAGCTCCGCTGAATTTTTAAGGAAATGGGGGACGGAAGATGCGCAGAATGCTCGCAGCGCTGCTGATTCTGATGATGGTACTGGTGTCTGCCGCTCAGGCGGAAGCGCCGAAGGCCCCGGATTATATCCTGGAAGGATTTGCCGGGGAAAGCAGCACCACTGACTGGGAGACGAACCTTTTTTTCAGCCGGATGCAGGAAAAAACGGGAATCAGTTTCCAGTTCAGGGAGTACAACGGCGAAAGCGGCTGGAGCCAGAGAAAAACGGAGATTGCGCGCGGAGAAGATCTGCCGGATGTACTGTTCAGCCCGGAGCTGAAGCAGAGTGAAATCCGGGACATGTATGACAGCGGCGTTCTGATCGACCTTCGCCCCTATCTGGAAACATATGCGCCGGATCTTTGGGCGCAGTTTGAAGCGCATCCGGAATGGCTGAAGGATGTGGTCCTTCCCGGGGGGCAGATTGCTGCCCTGCCGGAATTCAACACCATGCAGAACAACGACGTGATGTGGATCAACACCCGCTGGCTGAAGCGTGTGGGGCTGGAAATTCCGGGCAACGCGGAGGAACTGAAGCAGGTGCTGGTGGCATTCCGGGATGGGGATCCGAACAACAACGGCCAGAAGGATGAGATCCCCCTGGCTTTCCTGGGAATGTGGGAGCTGCGGTTCCTGGCCCACGCCTTTGGCATCATCGATAACGATTATTACATCTCCGCACGGAGCGGGAAGGCGGAGAGCGCCCTGACAACGGATGAGAACCGTGCTTTCCTTTCCTGGCTGCACGATCTGTGGACGGAAAAGCTGCTGGATCCGAACGGGTTCCGCACCGTGGACACGCTGCGCCAGATCACCGATGAAAAAAAGGCGGTCCCCTACGGGGTGATTCTGAGCGCGACGCCGCTGACTGTGCTGCCGGCATCGGCGATGGACCAGTACGAGACGCTTCTGCCGCTGGAGTATCAGGGCGAGCGGATCTACCGGGATCTGACCGGCGGAGTGATCCGCGGTACATTCGCGATTACATCCGCCTGCAGGGAGCCGGAAAAGCTGATCAGCTGGGTCAATTACCTGTATACGGAGGAAGGGTCGAAGCTCGCGCAGTATGGCAAGGAAGGCGAGGAATACAGCTGGAACGACAGCGGCATGTGGGAGTGGAATGAGGACCTGACCACGGTGGCGCAGGAGATCCTGCCGCAGCATACGATTGCGGGCGGCAGCATTCCGCCCGGACTGGCCCTGGAGGACTTCCAGCTTCATTATGCGGAAGAAAGTACCCGGCGGACGATTGAAATGCTTGCCCGGGTGAAGGAATACGCTGTTCTACCTTTCCCGCTGGTCACGCTCAGCCGGGAGGACGAAGCGGAGATCGCCCGGATTCAGAAGGATCTGATGGGCTATGCGGAGCAGGCGATGGCCGCATTTGTCACCGGGGATGTTGAACTGAATGACGATCAATGGGCCGTTTTCTGCAACACTGTTCGGGAAAAGGGACTGAACAGTGCGGTCGGCATCTGGCAGAAATATCTGGAGAAACGGAGTGAAGCAGAGCCATGAATCGATGGGATGAAATGGTGAGTCAACTGAAGTCTGAACAGGCGGTACAGAAGCTGAAGCGCCTGTACGGCTCCGGCGGGGAAATGCTGAAGGCGCAGCAGGGCCGGTATGCGGCGCTGATTGAACGGCATCGCGATGTATTCGGCGACCGGGGACGGATTCGTCTGGTCAGCGCTCCCGGAAGGACCGAGATCGGCGGAAACCACACGGATCACAATCATGGACGGGTTCTGGCGGCTGCGGTGAATCTGGATGCGCTGGCTGCGGTGACCGCCCGGGAGGATATGACGGTACATTTCTACAGCGAAGGCTATCCGGACATTACGCTGAATCTGGATCAGCTGGAAATGCAGCCGGAGGAGCAGGGAACCACTGCAGCGCTGATTCGCGGCGTCGCTGCGGGAATGAAGGAAGCGGGCTACCGGATCGGCGGCTTTGATGCCTGCGTGACCTCCACGGTGGCCGGGGGCAGCGGACTGAGCAGCTCCGCTGCGCTGGAAGTGATGCTGACCGGTGTGCTGGACTGCCTGTACAACCGGTTCGATATGCCGTATACGCTGCGGGCACAGATCAGCCAGCGCGCGGAGAACGTGTACTTCGGCAAGCCGAGCGGTCTGCTGGATCAGATGGCCAGCGCGGCGGGCGGACTGGTGACCGTGGATTTCCGGGATCCCGGAGAACCGGAGGTACGCCCGCTGCAGTACGACTTTTCCAGGGACGGGCTGGAACTGGTGGTCGTTGCCACCGGAGGATCCCATGCGGATCTGACGGATGAATATGCGGCGATTCCGGCGGAGATGCGCAGCGTAGCGGCCTGCCTCGGGCAGGAATACCTGCGGGGAATTACCCGGGAGCAGATGATGAACGCGATCGGACAGCTGCGGACGAAGGTTTCGGACCGGGCGCTGATCCGGGCATTCCATTTCGTCGACGAGGATGCGAGGGTGCCTGAGGAAGTGAAGGCGCTGGAGGAAGGACGGACAGAGGATTTCCTGAAGCTGATCATCGACAGCGGGCGCTCCAGCTACATGTACCTTCAGAACGTTTATGCCCAGGGCGGAGACCAGAGCCTGAGCCTGGCCCTGTGCCTGGCGGAAAACATGCTGAAGGGCACGGGCGCCTGGCGGGTTCACGGAGGCGGTTTCGCCGGAACAACGCTGAATTTTGTTCCGGCAGGGGAGACGGCTTCCTTCATCGCTGAAATGGAAAAGGCGTTCGGAAAGGGCACGTGCCATGCCCTGAATATCCGGCCGGAAGGCGCGGCGGTGCTGGATTTATGATCACAGAAAGCGCAAAGGAAACCCGGGATCTGGGCGAGCGGCTCGCCGGAAAGCTGCGGCCGGGAACGGTGCTGCTGCTGGAAGGCGATCTGGGCGCGGGCAAGAGTGAACTGACCCGGGGGATCGCGCGGGGGCTTGGGGTGAAGGAAACGGTCACCAGCCCGACTTTCACGATCCTGAATGTATACGAAAGCGGCCGGATCCCGCTGTACCACTTCGACTGGTATCGGCTGGAGAGCGACGAGGAACTCTACGAGCTTGGAATGGATGAATATCTGACGGGGGACGGGATCTGCGTGGTGGAATGGCCGGAAAGATGTCCGGATGCCATTCCGCCGGGCGCCGTCCGGATTCATCTCAAAGCCCTGGGGGAAAATGAGCGAAGCATAGAAATCGGAGATTTGAACGGTGAAACTTCTGGCGATTGATACTTCAGGACCGGTATGCGGCGTGGCCGTGATGGACGGGGATCAGGTGCTCAGCGAATTCACGGCCAGGAACCGTCTGACGCATTCCACGAGCCTGATGCCAATGGTGGAGGCATGCCTTCATTTCGCGGGAAAAAAGTTGGAAGAGATGGATGCCATCGCGGCAGTGACCGGACCGGGCAGCTTTACGGGGGTTCGGATCGGTGTTGCAACGGCCAAAGGTCTGGCCCACGGTGCCGGGCTGCCCTGCATTCCGGTGAACGCGCTGGAAGCGATCAGCCGCAGCGCAGGTACGTTTGACGGGGTGGTGTGTCCGATTCAGGACGCGCGGGCGGGGCAGGTATACGGCGCAGCTTTCCGCAACGGCGTCCGGCTGATGGCGGATGAGCCGCGTGTGCTGAGCGACTATCTGGCGGAGATCCGTCCGCTGGGAGAGCGGTTTCTGTTTACGGGGGACGGCGTCGCGGTCCACCGGGATCAGATCGTGAGCACAATGGGGGACCGGGCGGCGTTCGCTTCCCCGGAACGGTGCTATCTTCGCCCTTCCGCGGCCGGTGCCATTGCGATGGAAAGCGGAGAAAAAACGGACTATCTGAACCTCCAGGCCACGTATCTGCGGCCGCCGAACGCGCAGAAGAACAAAAAACTGATGGAAGCCATGGGCTTAACGGAAGCAAAATGAAACAGGCAGAGACACCGGCGGGAACGGTTCTGATCCGGCGGATGCGGATGGCGGATCTGGATGAGGTCACCGCCATCGAACAGGCGACCTTTGCCCGGCCCTGGAGCCGGGAAAGCTTCCGGCAGGAGCTGGAGAGAAACGTCGCGGCGCGATACCTGGTGGCGGAGAAGGACGGACAGGTCGTCGGATATGCCGGCGCATGGATCATCCTGGACGAAAGCCATATCACCAATATCGCGGTGAGGGAAGACCTGCGCGAACTGGGGATCGGGCGGAAGCTGACGGGCGCCCTGATGCAGTATATTTCCAATCTTGGCGCAGCATATGCGACACTGGAGGTGCGGGTCAGCAACATGAGGGCCCAGCACCTGTATGAAAGCCTCGGATTCATCCGGGTCGGCAAGCGCAAAAAGTATTACGAGGACAATCAGGAAGATGCATGGCTGATGGTCTGCGATCATATGCCGGAGGTGGATCCGGATTTTGAGGAGGAAGAGACGGATGCGGAACAGGATTCTGACGATCATGCTGATGATCATGGCACTTGCGAGCCTGGCGGTCATGGGAGCATTGGCGGATGAGGCGGAGAATCTGACCGAACAGCTTACCATCAAATGCGTCGATACTTCCGGCCGGGCGAAGAATATCACGGACGGCAAATATACTACCTACTGGGAAAGCACCAAACGCAATAACCCCTACGTGGTCATCTCCTCCGACAAACCGATCTACGGGCTGTATCTGTGTTTCCGCTACAAGCCGGACAGCTATGTGATCCAGAAGGAAGCCGGGGACGGATGGGAAACGGTGATGGAAGGATCAGAACCGTACCATCATGCCTTTTACGAGCTGGACGGGCTGAAGAAAATCCGGATTTATTCCACCATGGAAAAGAAAAACAGCCTGGCCTTCAATGAGATCTATGCCTTCGGACAGGGTGAGGTTCCATCGTGGGTGCAGAGATGGGAGCCGACGGAAGAGAAGGCGGACATCCTGTTCATCGCGACGCATCCGGATGATGACCTGCTGTTCATGGGCAGCCCCATCGCCTGGTACGGCGTCGTGAAGCAGAACCGGGTGGTGGTTGCCTATCTGACCAGCAGCAATACGACGCGACGCAGCGAGGCACTGAACGGACTCTGGGCGCTGGGAATCCGGCATTATCCCGTTTTCGGGCCCTTCGGAGACCGATATGCCAAGACCGGAAAGCTGGCGGATGCCTATAAGGAAACCACCGGCGGGAAAAAGGCGGTCTGGGAATGGATGACCGGCCTGTACCGGCAGGTTCAGCCGGAAGTGGTTGTGACACATGCGATTGACGGGGAATACGGTCATCCGCAGCATAAGATGGTTTCGGATTCTGCGATCAACTGCCTCGAAAAGGCCAGCGATGCGGAGCAGTATCCGGAAAGCGCTGCCATGTACGGCACCTGGACGGTCAAGAAACTGTATATTCATCTCTACGGGGATGAGAACACACAGACGGATTTTGACTGGAACCAGCCGGCGGAAGCCCTGGGCGGACTGACGCCGAACGAAATATCCGAAAAAGCCTTTGAGATGCATGTCACCCAGGCCAATATGGGAGCAAAGTTCAACGGGAAAAAAGTTGATTTCTCCGTTGAGGAGTACGGGATCAAGCGCTATCCGAACAACCGCTTCGGGCTGTATGCATCCCAGGTCGGGCCGGATGAAACGGGAAAGGATTTCCTGGAGCACATTGATGTGACCGGCGCGGCAGAAGAACCGGAGGCCGCCGGTCAGGAGCCGGCCGCGGAAGCAGAAAATGCGGAGGCGGAAGCCGTGACGCCGGAGGCAGCGGAGACGGAGCATGCGGCAGAGACGATTGCCGAAGCGGATCCCACCGAAACGGAAGATGTTCCGGTTCCGGAAGAGGCGACAGAGAGCGCCCCGGAACAAACCGGCAACGGGAGTGCCTCCGCGGAACAGCCGGAGGAGGACACGCTGTCCGGTATGGTCTTTCTGGATGTGACCGCACCGGACTGGGCGGATGTCAGACTGAACGGCAAGGGCTTCATCAATGAAGGGGAGTACGTTTTCGAGGACGAAGAGGAAGGACACTGGATGTATGTCAGCCCGACGCTGCGCGTGGTGATCGAGCGGACATACGAGGTGCCGGACAAGAAGCACCCGTTCTACTGCTTTACCGCAAACGTATGGTGCGACATTGATGCGGGAGAGCTCCCCACGGCGGTGTTTGCCGATCCGGAGAACAAGACGAGAACCCATGAGCATATCAAAAAGATTGCCGCGGACAACCATCTGGTGCTGGCGACCAGCACGGATTACTTCACCTATCGGATCAAGGCCAAGTATCCCACGGGGATCGAGGTTCGCAACGGAGAAGTGATCTTTGACGACCCCCACAGACTGGTGGACTCCATGCCCACGTATGAAACCCTGGCGCTGTATCGGGACGGCCATGCGGAAAGCCTTCCGAATCCGGAACGCGGCGCAGAGGAATACATTTCCGGCGGCGCGCTGCAGGTTTACACCTTTGGCCCGTGCCTGGTCAAGGACGGGGAGCTGACGGAGTATGTGAAGACAAAGGCCAACACGAGCTACAATCCGCGAATGGCGGCCGGCGTGGCGGAGAACGGGCATTATGTCCTGGTCCTCTGCGAGGGCAGAATTGCCCGCTCCAAGGGCGTCCAGATGCCGGTGCTGGCGCAGATGATGCTGGACCGCGGATGCCGCCTGGCGGTGAACCTTGACGGCGGACAGACGGCGATCATGGCGTTCATGGGGAAACAGCTGAATCAGGTTCAGAAAACGGATCCGTACGGAAGGAGCCAGGCGGAGGTGCTGGCCTTCGGTGTTTCCGAACTGGCAGGAAAGTAAAAAAATGTAAAAAACGGACATAATGCGGGATAATCCGGTTGTGTTTTTCAGGCTGAACAAATTTGACTTGTGAAATGCCCTCTTTTTATGGCATAATAACTGCCAGAGAAAAGGGGGCATTTTCATATGGAATACTATCTTGCCATCGATATCGGCGCCTCCTCCGGCCGTCACATCATCGGCTGGGAGGAGGAGGGTCAGATCCGGACGCAGGAAGTCTACCGTTTCCCCAACGGGGTGACAGAACGGGACGGGCATCTGACATGGGATCTGGAAGCGCTGACAGGGCATGTCCGCGCCGGCATCGACGAAGCGCTCAGGGCTTATCCGAAGATTGAAAGCCTGTCCATCGACACATGGGGCGTGGACTATGTGCTGATGGACGGGGATCAGGAGATCCTTCCATGCTATGCCTACCGGGACGGACGGACGGAAGAATGGATTCCCATGGCGCACCGGCGTATGAGCTTCGGGGAGCTGTACCGGCGGACCGGGATTCAGTTCCAGCCGTTCAATACCCTGTATCAGCTGTATACGGACAAGGAAGTCGGGCGCCTGGCCCGGGCAACGGATTTTCTGATGATTCCCGAGTACCTGATGTACCGGCTCTGCGGCGTCAAGTCCCATGAGTATACCAACGCCACCACGGGCGGGATGGTCGGGGCCAGAACCGGCGCATATGACGATGATATCATCCGTGCGATGGGCTTCCCGCCGGGGCTGTTCCATCCGCTCCAGCAGCCGGGAGAGGTGATCGGAACATACAGGGGCATCCGGGTAATGCTCTGCGCGACGCATGATACCGGAAGCGCCGTGGAGGGAATCCCGATGGAAGGAAGGGAGCTGTATATCTCCTCCGGAACATGGTCCCTGCTGGGTGTCAAGACGGACCGTCCCCTGACGGACGAAGCGAGCTGCCAGGCCAACTACAGCAATGAAGGCGGCGTCGGTTACAACAGGTACCAGAAGAACATTATGGGCATGTGGCTGGTGAACCGGCTGCGGGATGAGCTCTGCCCCGGGAAGCCATGGGGTGAGATCATTGCCGAAGCGGAGGAAAAGCATTTCGACCATCTGGTGGATGCGAATGATCCGGCCTTCATGGCGCCGGAGAGCATGAAGGCCGCCTTCGATGAGAAGCTGCCGCATCCCCCGAAGTGCACGGCAGGGTACTTCCGATGCGCATACAGGAGCCTGGCCGAGAGCTACCGGAAGGCGATTGAAGAGCTGGAGAGGAATACAGGGAAAACATATACGAGGCTGTATATCGTCGGCGGCGGAGCGAAGAACGCATTTCTGAACCGGCTGACGGAGGAAGCCACAGGCAAGCAGGTGATCGCGCTGCCCATTGAGGCAACTGCGATCGGAAATCTGAGCATTCAAATGCAACATCATAAGGAGGATTGAATCATGCTGGTTGAAACCAAAGCGAGAATCGGCGTATTTGCGATCGCCCTGGGAGCCTATCTGCCGCAGTTCCCGTCCCTCGTACCGGAGTTTGAGGGGCAGTATGCCCAGTTCAAAAAACTGATTCCGGATACGGTGGATCTGGTGGACGGCGGAATTGTAACGACCAAGGAAAAGGCCATGGAGGCGGGAGATCTTTTCCGCAGCGCGGATGTGGATCTGGTGATCCTGCAGCTGCTGACCTATGCCACGAGCTATAACATGCTGCCGGCCGTGCGCGACCTGGATGTGCCGGTGGTGCTGGTCAATGTGCAGAAGATGAAGGCGCCGGACTACCCGAATACGGACAATGCCACGTGGCTCGGGACCCTGTATGCCTGCGGCGCGGTCGGCGAAATGGTGGCCGATCTGGAGAGAGCCGGCAAGCGGCACGCGGTGATCACCGGCGTGGTGGAGGGCGGAGATCCTCAGGTGGAAGCGGAAATTGCGGACTGGTGCAGGGCTGCGCAGGTGCGCCGCCGCTTCCGGAATACCAATATCGCTCAGATCGGGCGGCCGTATCCCGGCATGATGGACCTGTACATCGATGAAACCAACCTGTACCACCGCATGTGGCTGTATACCAAGCAGTTTGACTGGGAAAAGATGTGGGCGATCGCCGACGATATAACGGACGAAACGGCGATCCGGGCCAAGGCACAGGACATTCTGGACACCTTCGACATCGAAGGCGGCGGGACCATTGAGCAGGTATGGGATATGGCCCGGTATGTCGTGGCCTTTGAGCAGTGGGTCAGGGATGAACAGCTGGGCTTCGTGGCCAGCCATTACGACGGATTCGCCAAGGGGGTCGCCGGCAAGCTGGACAGCATGCTGATCCCGGCGTTTTCCATGCTGATCAAACAGGGAACGGCTTGCGCGGTGGAGGGCGACATCAAGGTCGCCATGGCCATGGGCATTCTGAAAGTGATTGCGGGAACCGGGCAGCTTTCCGAAATGTATTCCATCGACTTCAATGAGGACATCTGCATCATCGGCCATTCCGGTTCCGGCGATGCAGACATTTCCCAGGCGCGCAAGCCTACAATGAAGATCGTTCCGGTCTTCCACGGAAAGACCGGCGGCGGATACCTGACCCAGTTCTATCCGCCGGTCAATACCCCGATCACGTTCCTGGGCATTACGCAGGACCGGGACGGGCACTTCAAGTTTGTCGTGGCGGAAGGCATCAACGAGGACGGCCCCATCTTCATGTTCGGCGACACGAACATGCGGATGCGTTTCACCTGCGGCGCACGGGAATTCTGCAACCAGTGGAGCGAGGCGGGACCGACCCATCATATGGCAGCGGCGGCCGGACGGCACATCGATACCATCCTGAAGGTCGCGAAAATCTTCAATGTACCGGTCGACATCATCACGAGATAAGAGAAAAAGGAGCAATGAACCCATGAAAGACATTCTGAGCGCCCCCTTTATGGTTGAAATGATCCGGACGGCAACCAACATGTACGATCACGGCTGGGATGAACGCAACGGCGGCAATATCAGCCTGATGCTGGATGAAAACGAAGTGAGCGGGTATCTGGACACCGAAAAGGCGATCCGGACGATTCCGACGGGATTCACCGCGCCGGAGCTGGAAGGAAAAATATTTCTGGTGACGGGAACCGGCAAGTATTTCAAGAATGTGCAGTATGCGCCGGATGTGAACCTGGGGATCGTGCGGCTGAAGGATCAGGGCAGACAGGCGGACCTGCTGTGGGGGTATTCCGACGGCGGACAGTTCACCAGCGAATTCCCGGCGCATATGATGAGCCATGTGGCCCGGCTGAAGGTCAACCCGGAAAACCGGGTTGTGATGCACTGCCATCCGGCCAACCTGCTGGCCATGACCTATGTGCATGATCTGGATGAGAAGGCATTCACCCGTACGCTGTGGCAGATGTGCACCGAGTGCATCGTGGTATTCCCGGAAGGGGTCAATGTGCTGCCATGGATGCTCTGCGGAACCAACGAGATCGGCGAGGCAACGGCGGAAAAGATGATGACGGCACGGCTCGTCGTCTGGAGCCAGCACGGGATCTACGGCGCCGGCAAGGACCTGGATGAAACATTCGGACTGATAGAAACCGCCGAGAAGGCAGCGGAGATCTACATGAAGATCGCCCATCTGCCGCTGGTGAATACGATCACGGATGAACAGATGCATCAGCTGGAGAAACGGTTCAATATCAAGGCGAGGGAAGGGTATCTGTCATGAATATCGGCATTCGGCTTCATGATACAAAGCCGGGGACGCTGCGGGAGAGGCTGGGATATGCGCAGGCGCAGGGCTTCAGCTGCGTCCAGCTTGCGATGAGCAAGGCGGTCCCCGGGTTCAATATGGCGGATGCGCCAAAGCTGCTGACGAAGGAGCTGGCAGCGGAGGTGAAGGAGGAACTGGCACGGGCCCAAATGGAATGCGCCGTGCTGGGGTGCTATCTGGGGATGGCAGCGCGCAACGAAGAGGAAGCCACCCGGGTACGGGCAATTTACGAAGCCCATCTGCAGTTTGCCGCCTGGATTGGTGCACGGTGCGTCGGAACAGAAACGCCTTCCCCGGACGAAGGGGATGGGGAAGCGTGCCGGACGGAGGCGCATTACCAGCTCTTCCTGAACCGGGTCCGTCCGATCCTTCAGAAGGCGGAGGAAACCGGCACCGTGCTGGCCATTGAGCCGGTATGCATGCACATTGTGCATACGCCGGCGCTGGCGGAGCGCATGCTGGAGGATCTGAACAGCGACAGCCTGCGGATCATTCTGGATGCGGTGAATCTGGTGGACAGCGCCCATGCAGATCAGGCGGAAGAGATCATCGGCGAAGGAATCCGCCGGCTCGGTGACCGGACGACGGTTCTGCACATGAAGGACTACCGCCTGGCTCCGGAGAAACCCCGGCCGGATACCCTGCCATGCGGGCAGGGCATCCTGCAGTACGGGCCTCTGCTCCGGCTGGCCCGGGATCACAGCCTTCCCATGACGCTGGAGGATACGAAACCGGAGAATGCGGAAGAAACGAGAAGGTTCCTCGAGCAGTACGCATTCTGAGAAAAGTTTATGGTCGAATCTGCACATAATTAAATGCGGAATGAGCGGAATTGCGCCCCTGAAGCCTGTATACTGAACATATCCCAAAGAATGTTCATATCAGGCGGAAAGGGGCGCGATTTCATGTGCAGCAATGGAAAGGTTGATTTCCGGAAGGGAGGGTTCACGCTCCCGGGAGAAGCGGGTTATGAAAAGCTGACGCTGGAAATGGCGGAAAGATGGGGAGCGGATGTGATCCGCGACAGCGACGGGACAAAGCTTTCTCCGGAGATCACGGAAGCGGGGTACCGGATCTACTCGACAATCTGTATCATCCGGGAGCATAATGCCTTTGCCGGCGAGCATCCCGATGCGCAGCAGCAGACGTTTCTTTCCTCCGACCCGGTGGTCGCTGAAGCGGAGCAGCTGGAGATTTCGCCACTGGACGGATATTTTGATGAGCAGTTTCAGCTGAACGATACGCCCGATGCCCTGGCCTGGTGGCAGGTATGGGACCGGACGGAGGGAAAAGAGGTTCCGCGGGAAAACTGGACCTTCCGGGACGGAAAAGTGACGATCCGGCAATGCACGCCGTATCATCGCTATACCGTTTCCTTCCTGTGCTGGCGCATCTGGGAAGAAATCAACATGTACAACCATACGACCAACAGCTGGACCACCGAGCACCTGCGCCAGCTCGATCCCCGGCACCCCGGCGCGTGGGAGTATCTGAAGAACTGGCTGCGGGTCTGGTGCGAGAACAACCCGCAGACGAACGTGATCCGGCTGACGTCGCTGTTCTACAATTTCGTTTGGATCTTCGGGGCGGATCTTCGCCGCCGCACCCGGTTTACCGACTGGGCGAGCTACGACTTTACGGTCAGCCCTGCCGCGCTGGATGCGTTCAGGCGGGAATATGGATATGCCCTGACGGCGGAGGATTTTATCAACGGCGGAAAGCTGCAGGCGACCCACCGGCCTCCGACTGCGCACAAGCGGGACTACATGGACTTCATTCAGCGCTTTGTTGCGGAAAAGGCGAAGGCGCTGGTGGACATCATTCATTCGTTCGGGAAGGAAGCATATGTGTTCTATGATGACAGCTGGGTCGGAATGGAACCCTATGGGAAGTACTTCTCCTCCATCGGATTTGACGGACTGATCAAGTGCGTCTTCTCCGGGTTCGAATGCCGGCTGTGCGCCGGCGCGGACGTAAAGACCCACGAGCTGCGGTTTCATCCGTATCTGTTTCCGGTGGGGCTGGGCGGACTGCCGACCTTTTCAGCGGGTGGCCATCCGGAAAAGGACGCGACGGAGTACTGGCTGCACGTCCGCCGGGCACTTGCCCGGGAGACGGTGCAGCGGATCGGCCTGGGCGGATATCTGCATCTGACCATCGGACAGGAGCCCTTCAACCGGGCGATTGAGAACATGGCAGTCATCTTCCGCAGGATCCGTGCGCTGCACGGGGAAGGAAAGCCCGCGGAGCTGCCAGTCACGGTCGCTGTGGTGCACACCTGGGGAAGCCTGAGGTCCTGGACGCTGTCGGGCCATTTCCATGAGACGGACGGAAACATCCTGATTCACATCAATGAAGCCCTGTCCGGGCTGCCCGTAAAAGTCAGGTTCCTCAGCTTTGAGGATGTCAGGGCCGGCGCGCTGAAAAACGCGGATATCATGATCAATGCCGGACGGGCAGGGGATGCCTGGAGCGGAGGCGACGCGTGGAAGGATCCTGCGCTGGAGGCGGAGGTGACCCGGTTTGTGATGGAAGGCGGATCACTGATCGGCGTCGGCGAGCCATCGGCGCGGGAAGGCGGTCATCCGTTCTTTGCCCTCAGCCATCTGCTGGGCGTGGACCGGGATACCGGCGCATATGCCTGCCACATGCCGTGGAGCTTTGAGACGGAAAAGGAAGCGCCGTTCACGATCCGGCGGGAAGCAATCGGCAGGACGGAGGGAATCCGGCTGACGGATCCGGAAACGAAGGTGCTGGCGGCGGAAGGGAATACGCCGGTGCTGACGCTGCATCATGCGGGCAGGGGTCAGGCCATCTACATGGGCGGATTCACCTACAGCCCGGAGGCGGCGCGGATGCTGCTGGATATGATTCTGTATCTGACGGGCGCGGATGGGTTCCAGGCCGGCCTGAGCGATCAGGCCCAGGTGGAGGCGGCATGGTTCCCGCAGTCCGCGACGCTCCTGGCAATGAACAACGGAGGGGAAGAGGTTACGGCGCACATCCGTTATCCCGGCGGGGTCTGCGAAGCCAAGCTGGCCCCCTATGCGGAAAAACTGATCGAATTGTCCTGAACAGGGCAAACAATTTATGGTCGAATCTGCATAGTTTCGAGCGATAAATAACTGGAATTGCACAAAGGAATCTGGTATAAAAGAAGCTGAGACAGGAAAACATAATCGAAGAAGGTGGATCGATGCAGGGGAGTAAGCTCACCGCGGAACGGAAGCGTGCGATGCGTTCTGCCTATATGAAGAATAACTGGCAGATGTATCTGATGGTGCTGGTGCCGATCGCGTTTGTCATTATCTTTAAATATGCGGCATATCCGGGACTCCGGATCGCATTCATGAATTACAAGCCGGCCAAGGGCTATGCCGGCAGCGAATGGGTTGGCCTGGATATCTTTACCAAGATCTTCAAGGACAAGGATTTCCTTCGGGCGCTGAAGAACTCCCTGGCCTTCAACTTCCTGGACCTGCTGATCGGCTTTCCGGTGCCCATCATTCTGGCCCTGATGCTCAACGAGCTTCGCTTCAAGCGCTATAAGAAAGTATCCCAGACGATTCTGTATCTGCCGCATTTCCTCAGCTGGGTCATCATTGCCAGCGTCGCGCTGAACCTGTTCAAGCCGGAAACCGGTCTGGTCAATATCGTGCTGCGAAACGCAGGTGCCATTGACAAGGGAATTCCCTTCCTGACGGAGAAATGGCACTGGGCGGTGACTTACCTGCTGATCGGCGTATGGCAGAACATGGGATGGGGTTCCATCATCTATCTGGCGGCGATCACGGGAATCAGCCCGGATCTGTACGAAGCTGCCACGATCGACGGAGCCGGCCGCCTGCGCAAGATCTGGAATGTGACGCTCCCGTGTATCCGGGGAACCATGGTGACGCTGCTGATCATGAACCTGGGGCGGGTGATGGGTTCCAACTTTGAAAGGCTGGATTCCTTTGGCAATGTTCAGGTCAAGGACTTCCAGTATCAGCTGGCCATCTACATCTATGAAAAGGGCCTGGCCGGCGGCAACTTCAGCCGGGCGACGGCCGTGGGTCTGTTCCAGTCCCTGGTCGGCCTGATCCTGGTTCTGTCTTCGGACCGCGTTTCCAAGGCGCTGGGCGAAGACGGACTGCTGTGAAAGGAGGACGTTCAAGATGACAGCTGTGCCTCACGAGCGGAAGGAGTCCATCTTTCACGGGGTCAAGCGGGTCAGGATCAGCGATTTTGTGATCGCGTTCATCATCCTGCTGCTCTCCCTGACGTGCATCATTCCTTTCCTTCATATCGCCGTCAAGAGCATTTCATCCAATACGGCGGTCATGTCCAAATCCGTTTATCTGCTGCCGAAGGGGATCAATTTTGAAGCCTATTCGTCCATTTTCAAGGACGGACAGCTGACCCACTCCATGCTCTACACGATCTGGATGACCTTCCTGTTTACGGTGATCGGCATGGTCATCACGATCCTGGCCGCTTATCCGCTGGCCCGCAAGGAGCTGAAGGGGCGCGCGGTGATCGCGTTTATCCTGATGTTCACCATGTATTTCAGCGCGGGTCTGATTCCGGAGTATCTGCTCTATAAGGACCTCGGCCTGCTCAACAGCATGTGGGTGCTGGTGCTGCCGCTGTCCTTCTCCCCGTACAACATGCTGATCATGCGGTCCTTCATCCGGTCCACGATTCCGGACAGCCTGTATGAAGCCGCCAATCTGGACGGGGCGAGTCATTTCCAGATTCTGACCCGGGTGGTGCTGCCGCTGTCCAAGCCGATTCTGGCGACGCTGGCGCTGTTTTATGCAGTCGGCCGCTGGAACGCCTATGCGGATGCCAAGTATTACATTACGACCAAATCCCTGCAGCCGCTGCAGTATCTGCTGAGCAACATGGTGCTCAATTCCGGACAGGATGCGGTGAGCCTTTCCGAGGCCGCCGCGGTGGAATCCACTCCGGAGGTGCTGCAGTCCGCAGTGGTCATGTTCGCTACGCTGCCGATCATGCTGGTCTATCCCTTTGTGCAGAAGTACTTCGTACAGGGTACCATGATCGGTGCTGTAAAGGGCTGAACATCTGTTGACCGCCAGTGGCGGATATTTCAACAGATGTTCAGTCAACCGAAAGGGAGTGAGCTCCCCGGTGGGGAGTCACGACCATTGAGGTTGCGGACGAACATATTTGCGGTTTCAAGGGCAGAGAGGCCCTGAAATAAATTATTGAGGAGGTTTACACCATGAAGAAACTCGTTTCCCTGCTGCTGGTGCTCTGCCTGATGCTGAGCCTGGCTTCCTTCGCTTCGGCGGACGTTCCTTCTGATTGGGAACCCTTTGCTGAGCGCGTGAAGATCACCGTTCCGGTTTATGACCGCTCCAAGGTGGGCTATCCGGCGGTGGATGACAACTACTGGACCCATTGGATTCAGGAAAACTTCGGCGACAAGTACAACATCGATGTCCAGTATGTTGCGATTCCCCGCGGCGACGTGATGACCAAGTACTCCATGCTGATCGCGGCCGGCGACACCCCCACGATCCTGATGGAATATGATTATCCGAAGGTTGCCCAGTGGGCCAATGACGGCGCCATGACGGAAATCAACCTGGAAGAGTTCGCCAAGGTTGCTCCCACCTTCTATCAGGCCATGGTGGACAACAAGCAGCTGGGTTACACCGACATCAACGGCAAGACCTATTTCGTGCTGACCGAGCGCCCCTACTATGACACCACCTTCACCTATGCCACCTTCGTCCGGATGGACTGGCTGCGCCAGGTGGGCTATGATCATGTGCCGGCCAACTATGAAGAGACCAAGGATGCGATGAACAAGATCATCGAGGCCGGTCTGACCAAGCAGCCGCTGGGACTGGGCATTCCTGCCAGCGCCTACATCACCAACTTCGGCTTCCGTGATTTCCCCGTGGACGAGAAGGAATGGGCGATGCACTCCTCCCTGGGCACCCCCGGATTCTCCTGGTATCCGACCCAGCGCATGCTGAAGCGGACGAATGCGGAGTATCACATGGGCTGGTATTCTCCCGAGTTCGATCTGGAGAAGGACAGCCGCGGCGCTTCCACCGACCAGACCCAGACCGACTTCATCAACGGCGTGACCTATTCCTACGGCGGATACATCGCCAACAACATGCCCTGGCTGACCTCCTTCTATGAGAACAACCCCGGTGCCGAGCTGGCGATTGCCAACCCAATGGGCGGCGTTGAAGAAGGTGTCAACACCGGCGCGATCCGCGCGGACAACCCCTTCGGCATGATCGTCGGCTTCTCCAGCCTGGCTACCCCGGATCAGCTGAAGGCTGCCTGGATGCTGATGGAGTGGATGATCCAGCCCGAAAACCTGTTCGTTCTGGAGAACGGTATTGAAGGCGAAACCTATGAGCTGGGCGAGGACGGCCTGCCGGTTATGCTGGATTACACCGGCGAGCATATGCTGAACCACAACAACAACATCGACATGACCTGCCTGGTGCATGCCTCCAAGAAGGTGGGTACCATTGAGCAGACCATCGCCCAGATGAGCCCCGCCGGCCTGCCGCAGGACTTCACTCAGGCGCTGATCGACAATTATTACATCCTGCGCGAAATCGCGGACAAGGGCCTGGCCTATTCCGATCCGGTGTTCGCGGTGGCGATTGAGAGCGAGAGCGAATACAGCGCGACCCTGCTGAGCCTGTATCAGGAATACTATGCGAAGCTGGTCAAGTGCGATCCGGCTGAGTTTGATGCCCTGTTCGAGCAGTACAGCCAGGAATTCCTGGATGCCGGCTATCAGGAGATCATCGACGAGCGTGCGGAAGCCTATGAAGCGGGCAACACCACCAAGCTGCCGGTTGCTCCCTGATCCTGTTTCCCCCGGTCAACTCTGAGCGGAGCCCTTGGGCTCCGCTCATTTTCAAGGAGGTTATTCATGACTTATATACCGAATGCGGAACGCTACAGCCGGATGCAGTACCGCCGCTGCGGAAAGAGCGGCGTCATGCTGCCGCTGCTTTCCCTTGGCCTGTGGCACAACTTCGGCGATCAGACGCCGTTTGCAACGCAGCAGGCGATGCTCCGCACGGCATTTGACAACGGGATTACCCATTTTGATCTGGCCAACAACTATGGCCCCCCCGACGGTGAGGCGGAGCGCAACTTCGGCAGGCACATGGATGCGGACTGGAAACCGCACAGGGACGAGCTGTTCCTGTCCACCAAGGCGGGATACGGCATGTGGGCAGGCCCCTACGGAGATCACGGCAGCCGGAAGTATCTGATCGCCAGCATCGACCAGAGCCTGAAGCGCATGCATGTCGATTATGTGGACGTGTTCTATCACCACAGACCGGATCCGGATACACCGATCGAGGAAACGATGGGCGCGCTGGATCAGATCGTCCGCAGCGGCAAGGCCCTGTATGCCGGCATCTCCAACTATGGCCCGGAGCAGACGAAGAGAGCGGTGGATGAACTGAAGCGGCTGGGGACACCCTGCCTGATCCATCAGCCCCGCTATTCCATGCTGGACCGGCACATCGAACAGGGAACCACCCGGGTTCTCCGGGAGGAGGGCGTCGGATGCATTGTTTTCCAGCCGCTGGCGGGAGGCCTGCTGACCGGCAAGTATCTGAACGGCATTCCGG